>NZ_JBWKMZ010000010.1:0-146573 GCF_059415325.1 Variovorax sp. GW821-FHT10D07
GCCTGCCCCCGCGCGCGCCGGTGCCCGCCGTGCCCCCGGCCCCGGCCGCGCCGGCCCCCGTGGTGCCCGCGCCGCAGTTCGCCGACGACCGCGCGCTGCCGCGCGACCTGCAGGTTCGGCGCGTGCTCGTGATCGAGGACGAGCCGCAGTTCGCCCACATCCTCTACGACCTGGCGCACGAGCTCGGCTACCGCTGCCTGGTCGCGCATGGCGCGGCCGACGGCTTCGCGCTGGCCAGCGAGTTCGTGCCCGACGCGATCCTGCTCGACATGCGGCTGCCCGACAGCACCGGCCTGGACGTGCTGCAGCGCCTGAAGGACTCGCCGCTCACGCGCCACATCCCGATCCACGTGGTCTCGGCCGCCGACAACGCCGAGGCCGCGCTGCACATGGGCGCGATCGGCTATGCGCGCAAGCCCGCCACGCGCGACGAGCTCACGCGCGTGTTCGCGCGGCTGGAGGAGAAGCTCACGCAGAAGGTCAAGACGGTGCTGCTGGTGGAGGACGACGACTTGCAGCGCCGCAGCGTGATCCAGCTGATCGGCGACGACGACATCGAGATCGTCGACGTGGCCTCGGGCGAGGAGGCGCTGGAGCTGCTGCGCAGCCGCATCTTCGACTGCATGATCACCGACCTGAAGCTGCCCGACATGCAGGGCAGCGAGCTGCTCAAGCGCATGGCCTCGGAGGACATCGTCTCGTTCCCGCCGGTGATCGTCTACACCGGGCGCAACCTCACGCGCGAGGAGGAGGCCGAGTTGCACCGCTACTCGCGCTCGATCATCATCAAGGGCGCGCGTTCGCCCGAGCGGCTGCTCGACGAGGTGACCCTGTTCCTGCACAAGGTCGAGGCCGAGCTCTCGAGCGAGCGCCAGGGCATGCTCAAGGCCGCGCGCGGACGCGACCGGATCTTCGAGGGCCGCACGGTGCTGCTGGTGGACGACGACGTGCGCAACATCTTCGCGCTCACGAGTGCGCTCGAGCAGCGCGGCGCGAAGGTCGAGATCGGCCGCAACGGCCGCGAGGCCCTCGAGCAGCTCGACCGCGTGAAGGAGATCGACCTCGTGCTGATGGACGTCATGATGCCGGAGATGGATGGCCTGGAAGCCACGCGCCACCTGCGCGCCGATCCGCGCTTCGCCAAGCTGCCGGTGATCGCCATCACCGCCAAGGCCATGAAGGACGACCGCGAGCAATGCCTGGCCGCGGGCGCCAGCGACTACCTCGCCAAGCCGGTGGACCTGGACCGCCTGTTCTCGCTGCTGCGCGTATGGATGCCGAAGATGGAGCGCCTGTGACCGGATCGCCGCCGCCCTCGCCGCCCGAACGGCCGTCGACCGGCCGCCCGGTCCTGCCCGCCTCGCCCGCCGTACCGGGCGCGATCGCCGCGCCGCCGCAGCCGCTGAGCGACACCGAGATCGAGCTGCGCCTGCTGATGGAGGCGATCTACCTCAAGTACAGCTACGACTTCCGCGACTACACGCTGGCCTCGCAGAAGCGCCGCGTGCTGCACGCGCTCACGCAACTCGGCCTGCCCTCGATCTCGGCGCTGCAGGACCGGGTGCTGCGCGACGCCGCGCTGTTCGGGCGCCTGCTGCAGTTCCTCACCGTCCCGGTCAGCGAGATGTTCCGCGACCCGGCCTACTTCCTGGGCCTGCGCCGACACGTGGTGCCGCTGCTGCACACCTATTCGTCGGTCAAGGTCTGGGTGGCGGGCTGCAGCACCGGCGAGGAGGTGTTCTCGCTCGCCATCCTGCTGCGCGAGGAAGGCCTGCTCGAACGTACGCAGATCTATGCCACCGACATCAACCCGGCCTCGCTCGAGAAGGCGCGCCAGGGCATCTTTCCGCTCGAGGCGATCCGCGGCTACACCGCCAACTACCAGCGCGCGGGCGGGCTGCGCGCGTTCTCCGACTACTACACCGCGGCCTACGACGCCGCGCGCTTCGACCCCTCGCTGTGCGCCGACACCATCTTTGCCGACCACAGCCTGGCCACCGACAGCGTGTTCGCCGAGACCCAGCTCGTGTCCTGCCGCAACGTGCTGATCTACTTCAACCGCGAGCTGCAGGACCGCGCGCTCGGCCTGTTCCACGAGTCGCTGAGCCACCGCGGCTTCCTCGGCCTGGGCGCCAAGGAGAGCATCGACTTCTCGGCCTACGCCGAGCGCTTCGAGCCGCTGGCGCGCCCCGAGCGCATCTACAGGAAGGCCACGTGAGACAGGCGCTGCCCTCCCACCTGCGCCGCCGCGTCGAGGCGGTGGTCATCGGCGCCTCCGCGGGCGGCATCGACGCGCTGCTCGCCCTGCTGATCGGCCTGCCCCTGGTCAGCCGCATCCCCAAGGTGGTGGTGCTGCACCTGCCCGAGGGGCACGACAGCCGGCTGGCCGAGGTGTTCGGCGAGCGCGTCGCCATGCCGGTGCGCGAGGCGGCGGACAAGATGCCGCTGGTTCCCGGCACGCTCTATTTCGCGCCGCCCGGCTACCACCTGTCGATCGAGCGCGATCGCTGTTTCTCGCTGAGCTGCGAGCCGCCCGTGCTGTTCTCGCGCCCCTCGATCGACGTGCTGATGGCCTCCGCGGCCGACGTCTACGGCGCCGGCCTCGCCGGCGTGTTGCTCACCGGTGCCAACGACGATGGCGCCGAGGGCATGGACCGCATTCACCGTGCCGGCGGGCTGACCGCCGTGCAGGACCCCCAAGAAGCCCTGGTTTCCGTCATGCCCAACGCCGCCATAGCGCGCCATTCGCCCGACTTCGTGCTGCCGCTGCGCGATCTCCACACCCTGCTGATGCACCTGGAGACCGCTCATGGAAATTGACGTCGAAAGCAAGCTGCTGATCGTCGACGACCTGCCCGAGAACCTGGTGGCGCTCGAGGCGCTGATCCGCGCGCCCGGGCGGCCCGTGTTCCGTGCCCAGTCGGCCGAGGAGGCGCTGACGCTGCTGCTCGAGCACGAGTTCGCGCTCGCCATCGTCGACGTGCAGATGCCCGGCATGAACGGCTTCGAGCTGGCCGAGATGATGCGCGGCACCGAGCGCACGCGGCACATCCCGCTGATCTTCGTGAGCGCCGCCGGGCGCGAGCGCAACTACGCCTTCCAGGGCTACGAGAGCGGTGCCGTCGACTTCCTGCACAAGCCGCTCGACCCGCATGCCGTGATCAGCAAGGTCAACGTGTTCGTCGACCTGCACCGCCACCGCAAGGCGCTGCGCCACGAGATGGAACTGCTGGCCCACGCGCACCGCAAGCAGGAGGAGCTGGTGGTGCAGCTGCAGGTCACGCAGCGCGAGCTCGAGCGCGCGGTGCGCATGCGCGACGACTTCATGTCGATGGTCTCGCACGAGCTGCGCACGCCGCTCAACACGCTCTACCTCGAGGCCCAGCTGCGCCAGCTGCACGTGTCCAAGGGCAACCTCGCGGCCTTCACGGCCGACCGCCTGCCCGCGATGATCGAGCGCGACCAGCGGCAGATCCGCAACATGGTCCGGCTGATCGACGACATGCTCGACGTCACGCGCATGCGCAAGGACGCGCTCTCGATCCAGCCCAAGCCGACCGATCTCGCGCAGCTCGCGCGCGCCGTGGTCGAGAACCTGCGCCAGCAGGCCGAGGCCGCCGGCTCCGAGATCTCGCTGCAGGCACCGGCCGAGCTGCCGGGCGTGTGGGACGAGTTCCGCATCGAGCAGGTGCTGACCAACCTGCTGACCAATGCGCTGCGCTACGGCGGCGGCCGGCCGGTCGAGATGGTGGTGGCGCAGGTGGGCACCGGCGACGACGGCTTCGCGCGCGTCAGCGTGCGCGACCGCGGCATCGGCATCGCGGCCGAGGACCAGGCGCGCATCTTCGAGCAGTTCGAGCGCACCGAGCACAGCCGCAAGCATGCGGCCGGGCTCGGCCTGGGCCTGTACATCACGCGCCAGATCGTCGACCTGCACGGCGGGCGCATCGGCGTCGAGAGCGCGCCGGGCGAGGGATCGACCTTCAGCGTCGAGCTGCCGCTGGCCGCGCCACGAGGATCGGCACAACCGTAGGCTTGCTCCTACCCCACGCGCGGCGCGGTGCCGGGACAATGTTCCATTCCGGACATTTTCAGAAAACCAAAGGCCGCAAAGGCCACCAAGGACCGACCGCCGTGAACGTGCTGATCGTCGACGACAACGAAGCCGCAGCCGACCTGCTGCAGGAACTGCTGACCCTGCAGGACCACACCGCCCGCTGCACCTACACCGGCCAGCAGGCGCTGGACGCCGCCGCCGCCGAACGCTTCGATGCCGCGCTGATCGACCTCACGCTGCCCGACATCCCCGGCACCCAGGTCGCGCGCCGGCTGCGCGAGACCGAGGCGCAGGGCGCGCCGAAGCTGCTGATTGCGATCTCGGGCTTCTCGGCCGCCGATGCCGGCGCCGCGGGCGGCCCCGACGGGCGCAAGCTGTTCGACCACCATCTGCAGAAGCCGATCGACATCGGCGCGCTCGAGGACATCCTCGCGGCCGCGGGCTGAGGCCTTTTTCCGCGGCCTTAGCATCGCGGCCATGCGCCGCTTTCTTCCCTCCGCCCTCCTCGCCCTTGCGCTCAGCGCGCTGGCCGCATCGGCCGCCGCGCAGTCCCACGACACCGTTCCCATCGCGCCCGCCGAGCGCGACCGCCTCGTGGCCCGCACCGCCGAGCTAATGCAGGCCCACTACGTGCTGCCAACGCAGGCCGAGGCCATCGCGGCCCACCTGCGCGCGCGGCTGCGCGACGGGGCCTATGCGGGCATCGAGACGGCCGACGCGCTGCGCGCGCAGCTCGAGCAGGATCTGCAATCGGTGAACCAGGACAAGCACCTGCTCGTGGGCTTCAGCCGCGAACCGCTGCCGAAGCCGGCCGATCCGAAGGCTGCCGCGGCGTCGCAAGCACAGCTGGCGCGGCAGTACGTGCGCCACAACCACTGCTTCTACAAGGCCGAGCGCATGGCCGGCAACGTCGGCTACATCGACCTGCGCTGTTTCGACAAGCCCGAGGCGCTGGCGGCGACCGCCGCGAGCGTCTTCGGTTTCCTCGCCCACACCGATGCCCTGATCGTCGACCTGCGCCAGAACGGCGGCGGCTGGCCCGCGGGCGTGGCCCAGGTCAGCAGCCATCTGCTCGAAGGCAAGGTGCACCTCAACGACGTGCTGCATCGCGAAGGCCGCCGCGTGGAGTCGCACTGGACCCGCGCCAGGCTGCGCGGCCCGCGCTACCTGAACCGGCCGGTCTATGTATTGACCAGCAGCCGACCTTCTCGGGCGGCGAGGAGTTCGCGTACAACCTGCAGGCGCTGAAGCGCGCCCGCATCGTCGGCGAACGCACCAAGGGCGGCGCCCATCCCTCCAGGAACCATCGGTTGAACGATCACTTCGAGGTCACGATCCCCTTCGCGCGCTCGATCAACCCGATCACGCGCACCAACTGGGAAGGCACGGGCGTCGTGCCCGATCTGCCAGCCGGCGCGGACGAGGCGCTGGGCGTGGCGCACCTGGCGGCGCTCAAGGAGCTGGTCGGCAAGGACAGCGATCCCGCGACCGTGGGCGATGTGAGCGCGGCGATCGAGGCGGCGGAGGCCGCGGCGAAACGCTGAGCTATCGGGCCTTGGCTGCCGCGCCGGCGGCTGGCTTCGTCTTCGGTGCGGCCTTCCTAGCGGCGGCGGCATCTGCCTTGACCGAATCTGGCGCTGCCGGCTTGGCGGCTTTGCGCGCGGCCTCCATGCCAAGGCTCAGGTATTTCCGGAAAAGATCGTTCTTGCTGGTGCGCCCGGCGAACGCCTCGTTGCGCAACAGGTCGTCCACTTCCGGATCGATGTAGACCGTCCGAAGGACCAGATTTTTGGACGTCATGACAAGCTCCTGGTGGCTGAAGAGATCGGGCCACGTGGCCCGCTCCTCATTTTAGGCGACATGTACAGGTGTACGTATATGGTGGTGTATGGATGTTCAGATGTAGGCACCGAGGATACGGTCCGCCATCGCCCCCAGGACCATCAAGCTCCCATAGCCGGGTCCGATATGGCTCGAGACCATCGGCGCGTGCAGCGGCGGATAGCCTTTCCAGGGGCCGCCCGTCAGCGAAAGGTTCTTCGACATCGCGCGCTCCCACCTTTCCCGCTGCGGCTTGGTGGGCTTCGCCGCCGCCTGCGGCCATCCCTTGATCATCGACAGGAACCACCACGGGTCGAATCCCGTGGCGTCGATCAAGAGCGAGGGACGCAGCTGGACCCTGGTCTTGTCGCCGCGTTCCACGGACAAGGACCACTGGTCCGCCGAGTCCACCTGGATGCTTTCGGCCCGCCCATCGAGCATGGTCAAGCCCGAGGCGGTGGCAACCCGGTCCATGACCGTCGCCCAGACCACACCCCGGTTGAGCCGATCGAAGAAGGCTCGCCGGCTCTCCTTCGACAGGGTTTCCCAGACGGTCTCGTCGCTGAAGAGCCGGTTCTCGAAGACGCTGTCGACGCGCGTGTACAGCGAAGCCTGGCTCGCGACGATCACGATCCGCCGGTCCCTGGCGCCTTCTTCGATCAGCCAGGACAGAACCGCGGCCGCCGTGCCTCCCGCACCGACGATGACGATCTCCGCGTCGTCGTCGCCGCGCTTTCCCATCTCCTTCAGGCAGCGCCTGACCTCCTCGGCACGTTGCCAGAAGTCCCGTCCGTTGAAGATGTTCATCGAAGGGGCGGTGACACCACGCTTCTTCACGATGCCGATCTGACGCGCAGGACCGGGTCCCGTGACGATCACGCCATGGAACCGCGTCTTCTCCAGCACCGGGCGATCGGTGCCTTGCCGACTGCGAATCTGCCAAAGGCCGTCGTCCTTCGCCAGTTCGACGACCTGTGCCTCGACCGTGGGCCGGGAACTGGAAGACGCCACTACCCACGACAGATAGTCGGCGTAGCTGGCGTGATACGGCGGCTTGCGTCCCGCATCGAGCCAGGTGCGGAAGCCATGCTCATAGCCGCTCGGCCGTTCGTGCAGGAAGCGCCCCCAGGAGTAGTCGGCCGCCATCCGCAGGTCGACGTCCTTGCCGAACAGCGATGAGTACGGGTAGCCGACGTCGCGCTCGGCCAGCGTGCACAGGCGCTGCTCGCCATCCGTGTAGCCGGCAAGGCCGCGCCAATGCGCTCCGATGCCATCGGGCTCGAAGATCGTGATCCGGACGTCCAGCTGCCCCGTCTCGCGAAGCACCTTGGCCTTCGCCGTCAGCGCGGCCGCCTTCGGCCCGCCCCCGATGACCGCGAGTTCGATCGGGTCGCTGGCATTTCTTTTCTCGTGTGCCGGGATGACCGCCATGTCCGAGTGCCCTCCTCCTTGCATGCGACAAGGCCGGCCCCACTCCCTCCGGCTCGTCAGGCGCCCAGCATACCCAGCCTTCCGCGCCTCAACTCGCCGTCAGCACCTTCAACGTCAGCTGCAACACCATCGGCTGCCGCATGTCCCGCGGCGGCGGCTCCGACAGCGGCTGCGCGGTCAGCAGCTGGCGCAGGTCGGCATCGGCCTGCGCATTGCCCAGCGAATCGAAGGCCACGCGCTCGGGCCGGCCGTCGGGTGCGACCCACACGCGCACGATCAGCGGCGGCGGCGGCAGGGTGCGGCCCTCTTCCAGCAGGCGCTGCTGCATCCAGGCATGCAGGCGCTGCACGGTCTCGTCGGCCGGGTCGCTGAGGCGGCCCTGGAACTGGTTGCCGGCCAGCTCGGCATAGCTGATCCAGTGCTGCGGCACCGGTGCGCGCGCCGAGGGCGCGGGCTGGGCCTGCACGGGCATGTGCACGGCGGCCAGGCCGAGGCCGGCGAGGCCGAGCGCGCGGAACAGGCTGGCCCAGGGCCGCGGCGCGGCGGCGGAATGACGGTGCAAGGGGAACATGCGTTCTTTCGGGAAAGTTCTGGAAATCGGTGCCGGCTCAGCCGCACAGCACGCCGACCGACAGCGTGGCGGCGCGCGCGGCCGGCGACTGCTGGGGGCCGAGCTGCGGCGTGTCGCTCTCGCTGTAGGCCACGCCGTTGTCGCGCAGGAAATGCTTGATGCGCGCGGCGGTCTCGGCGCGCACGCGCGTGGAGCCCGCCGCCGCGCCGCTGCCCGACAGGCTGGGCAGCCGGCTCAGCGTGCCGCCGCTGGCGCCGGGCGCGGCCGCGATGCGCTCCACCACCACGCCCAGCAGCAGGCCGCCGGCGTCGAGCACCGCGCTGCCGCTGGCGCCGGGCTTGGCGCCCGACAGCAGCTGCAGGCCCTCGGCGCCCGGCACGGTGAGCGCGTTGCCGAGCACGGCCGAGCGGTCGGCCATGCGCTGCAGCGGACCGTGGGCCTCGGAGAACACCGAGATCGTCGCGGCCGGCAGCACCTCGCTGCGCGGGAAGGTCGCGCCCAGGTAGGGCTTGATGTCGCTGTGCAGCACGGCGATGTCGAGGTCGGCCAGCGGGCTCGTCACGCGCACCGTGGCTTCGGCCACGCGGCCGTCCTTGAGCACGAACAGCGAGCGGCAGCCGGTCACGGCATGGCGCGCGGTCAGCACGTCGCCGGCTTCGTTGAGGAACACGCCGCTGGCGTTGCCTTCGAGCCCGCGCGCGGGCTGTTCATCGGCCGCTTGGGCGGCCGGCCACGCGAGCACGGCAGCGGCCGCGCAGGCGACAGCCGCCATGCGGCGTGCAAAGCGTAGGGAAGTCATCGCCATAGAGACGGATGAGCGGGCCGCCGAATGCGCTTTGTCACGCAAGTTTCACGAAACTCTTCCCGCGCCTAGCGGCCACGCGCGCCGGCGCCGCCGAGTTCGGCCAGCCGCGCGCGCTCGGCCGGCGTGAGCTTCGCGAGCTGCGCGGCGTCGAGCGCGCCTTGCCCCAGCATCTGGAACGGACTGGCCGGGTCGTAGCGCACGCTGCGCTGCGCGGGTGCCGCCGGTGCGCCCGTGGCACCGCCGGACGGTGCCGGCGCGGGGGCCGGTGCCTCGTCGCCGAAGCCCAGCACGCGCACGGTGAACACCGAGGGCAAGGCCTGGCGTGCGCTCGCGCGTTCGCGCTGCATCACGTCCTGCGCCGCCATCGTGGCCTGCGCGGCCGCGGCGCTCGCATTCGTGAGCGCGCCGACGTTGACCGAGGCCACCACCGGCAGTCCGGCCGACTCGCCCTTGACCTGGATGTTGGCGGCATTCACCACCTGCAGTGCCGCGAGATTGACGTTGCCCGACACGCGAATCCCCGCCTCGCCCGCGTCGATGGTCCCGAGAGGCGCGATCAGGTCCACGTCGCCCGGCGGCACTTCCGGAATCGGATCGAGCGTCGCGATGCCCGCGCCCGTGCTCGGCACGTTCGGCGAGAGCTTGACGTTGCCCAGCGCGTCGTACTCGCGCTTGGGCGGCGTGTAGACCAGCGTGGTCTTCGAACCGCGCCCGGCATTGATGTCGCCCGTGGCCGACCAGCCGAGGATGTCGCCGCCGAAGGTGGTCATGATGCGCGACAGGCCCAGCAGGATGCTGCCCTGGCTGTAGATGTCGATGCTGCCCTCGCCCTGGGTGATGAGGCCCGCGGGACTCACGCTTCCCACGCTCGCCGGCGTCACGCCCTCCACGCCGACGATGGTGCTGCCGCCCGGCGTCAGGGTCTGGATGTCGCCGCCCACCACGGTGCGGATGCCGGCGTTGCCGTTGCTGCCCTGGTAGAGCGTGAGGCCGCCCGCGCGCGCGATCGGCTGCCCGTTCGCGTCGCGTTCGGGAAACAGCGCCGTGATCGCGTTGCGTCCGCGCAGGTAGCTGCCGTAGCGCTTGCTGTCGGGGTCGTTGTACTCGCGCCCGCCGGCCGTGAGCTCGGCATAGAACACCGCGCGCACGAACACGCGCTGCTGCTCGGGCGGCAACGCCTGGAAATGCGCCAGCGCATCGGCCGGCGACGAAGCCGCGTAGCCGAAGCGTTCGCGCAGCCATTGCGCGAGCTCGGCGTCGTAGGTCTTCACCACCTTGCCGGGCTGGTCGGCCAGCGCCGCCGAGGGGTCGATCGCGCGGGCCGGGTCCAGGTACTGCGCCGCGAAGCCCGCGAAGTCGCTCGCGCCCTGCCCGCGCGGGCCAGCGCCCAGGCCCGCCTGCACCACGATGTCGGCACCGGGGCGCCGGTCGCCGAGCGCGATGGCGCCCAGGCTGGTCAGGCTGGCGCGGTTGCCCTGGTAGACCTGCCCGCCCGCCGACACCTCGAGCGTGCCGGGGCCGGCGATGCTGAAGTTGGTGTAGAGGATGTCGCCGCCGGCCGCGATCATCGAGATCTCGGCCGGGTCGCTCTGCACGATCAGGCCGCTGCTGTTGACGATGTCGCCGCCGGCGAGGATGCGCAGCGGCTTGGAGGCCAGGTAGGTCGGGATCGGCGCCTCGCCGTTGCCCAGGCTCACGTTCTGCAGGCTGCCGATCTGCACCGCCAGCACGTCGCCGTCGACCGCATAGATGTGCGAGGCCACGCCGGTGCCGGCCATGCTGGCGTCGCTCACGGTGTTGAGCCCGAAGTTGAACAGCGTGCCCCCCGTGCCGATGTGCGCGGGAATGTAGTCGGCGAAGCTGTTCTGGTACATCGCGTCCCACTCGTACTGCTGCAGCTTGCTGGCGTTCCAGTAGTTGGTGGCGGCCAGCGGGTTGCTGGGGACGTCGCGCAGCATGCGCCAGCCCGGGCGCAGCGGCGTGACCATGCTCGACAGCGCCGTGCCCAGCGGCCCGATCGCGTTGTGCCCGAAGGTGACGGAATTGGTCGCGTCGCCGCTCACGAGATCGCGCGCCAGCAGGTCCAGGTGGCCGACCGGCGACGGCATCATCTGGCCGGCACCGGGGCTCTCGGTCGCGTAGTAGATGCTGCCGCCGGCCGCCACCGCGCTCAGCGTGGCCGGCATGATGTTCGTGCTGCTGCTCACGTCCTGGATGTTGGTCACGGGATCCATGTTCGGCATGCCGAAGGGCGAGATGTTGCCGCCCGCGGAGAACAGGTCGAGCGCCGTGCGGTCGGTCCACAGCGTGAACCAGCTGGCGGTCGGGCCGCTCAGGCTGCCGTTGCTGGCCTGCGTCTCGACGCGCTCGCCCGCGCGGCCCGCATCCACCACCGCGCCGATCGCGAGGTCGCCCAGCGTCTCGATGCGCAGCACGCCGTCGCCCGGCGCGAAGTTCACGACGCCGTCGCGCTGCCCGCTGTAGGGCGTGTGCGGGTCGACCGCGCGCGGGTCCTGGCTGTTGGGCGTGGCGAAGTTCTTGAGCACCACGCTGCCCACGTCGGCGGCGGCCATGCGCGTGTCGCCGCGCAGGTTGGCATACAGGCCGGTGCGGATCTGCCCGCCGGCCGAGACGTCGAGATTGCCGCCGCCGGTCTGCGCCAGCACGCCGCCGTCGGCGACACGGCCGGTGCTGCCCACCGCGACCAGCAGGCCGCGCGTGAAGGAGCCCGTGGTGCCGATGTTGCCGCCCGCGTGCACGCTGGCATTGCCGCCGCCGAGCGTGCCCATGCCGGCGAAACCGCCGAAGCCCAGCCGCGGCTGCGCGAGGGTCGGCCAGCCGTCGATGGCATAGCTGCCGAAGTTCAGGCCCCAGGCCGTGCGCTCGCCGATCTCGGCGCCGCCCTGGCGCCACAGCCACTCGCCGGTCGACAGGGTCTCGGGCTGCAGGTAGCCGAGGATGTCGCCCTGCGCCGAGAGCGTGAAGTCGCCGCCGTTCTCGGTGAACCACATGCGCTGCGCGGGCAGCGTGCGCTCGTAGTCCGCGTTGCCCGCGCCGAGCACGCTGCCGTCGGGCAGCCTGGCGCGTGGCGCGTTGTAGCCCGAGTCGTTGCCGGTGCCGGCCACCGAGGTGCCCGCTGTGTACACGCCGAACAGCGACTCCTGCCGGTAGCTGCCGCCGGCGTAGAGCTCGAGGTCGCCGGTGCCGGTGCGCACCACGCTCGGCGCCTGCACGGTGAACTGCGTGGTCGTGCCGGCCAGGTGCAGGTCGTCGAGCACCAGGTTGCCGCGGCCGGCCAGCTGCGCGGCGCCCTGCAGCCGGCGCGTGTCGGCGGCGCCGAGATCGGCGCCGCTCACCAGCCGGATCGAGGCCGACAGGCTGCCCGCGGCCAGCATCGGCGACGCGGCCCACAGGCGGCCGGGCTCGGCGCGCGGGCCGCTGAGCAGGATGTCGGCGCCGCCCGGCGCGACCGCGGTCAGCACCGTGCCGGCCGCGACCGTGATGGTGCCGGCGAGGAAGCCGTTGTAGATCGTGTCGCCCGGGCCGTAAGTGCCGTAGTCGTCGCTGAGCGAGCCCGACACCACGACCGGGTAGTCGCCCGAAAAGATGCCGGGGAACACGTACCAGAAGTCGCCCCAGGTGGCGTTGAAGGGCACGCTGACCGTGACGTCCTTCGGCGCCGGCTGGTTGGTGAACAGCACCTGCAGGCGGGTCTGCCAGCCGCTGTCGTCGGGCGTGGCCGGCGGCGGCGCGAAGCCGTCGTTGATGCTGCCGTGGATGTTGAGGTCGCCGCCCGCGCGCAGTGCCAGCGACATCGGCTCGCCCGCGCCGTAGCGCGTCGAGGCCAGGTCGCGGTCGGCCTCGGGGCCGTAGCGGTAGCCCGACAGGTCGAGGTCGCCCTTGACCGTGAGGTTGCCGGTGGGCGTGCTGCTGGCGATCTCCACGCCGGGGCGCAGATGGAAGGCATCGCCATAGGCCGTGAGCCCGGCCATGCGCGCGCGCAGGTCGGCGTTGCCGCGCGCTGCGGTGTCGAAGGCGCGGCTGTCGCTGTCGATGCGGTCGAGGTAGTCCTGGTCGACGATCTGGCCGTTGGCGTCGTCGGGATCGGGCCGCGCATTGGTGTAGCGCGCGACGCCGTTCAGCGCGATCGCCTGCGCGCCCTTGATATTGAGCGGGCCCGCGGCCGAGATCGCGATGTCGCCGCCGGTGGCGTTGGCCGGTGCATCGGGACCGGTGGCGCTCGGGCCGGTGCTGCCCAAGCGTGGCGCGTCGATGTCGACATGGCCGCGCGCGACGCCGTCGGGCGAACGCAGGTCCAGCGTCGCACCCGGCTCGAGGCGCACCGTGCCGCCGGTGCTGCCCAGCGCGATCTTCGCGCGGTTCGACGCATCGATGGGCACGCCATAGCTGTCGGTGACCAGCGTGGTGGCATGGGTGTCGAGCACCGCGCCGGCCGCCAGCGTGAGGTCGCCGCTGGCGTTCAGGCGGATGCTGCCGGGCGTGGCGCCCGAGGCGTCGATGGTGCCGTTGACCGTGAGGCGGCCCGCGTCGGTGGCGATGCTCACCTGCCGCGCGCGCACGCCCTCGCCCACGTTCAGGTCGCCCTGCTTCACGACGAAGCCGCGCGCGCCGAAGAAGGCGGCATCGTTCAGGCGCGCATTGAGCGCCGCGAAGTCGGCGTCGGAGATGGCGCGCGTCGTCAGGTCGAACTTGCCGTCGTCGAAGCCGGCGCCGCCGCCCGCGCCGAACAACGCGCCGGCCAGCGTCACCGTGCCGGCTTTGGCGTCGAGCGTCAGCGACCCAGCGTCCTCGTGCGCGGCCGACACGTCGATGCGCGAGCCCGCGGCCTGCGCGATGCTGCCGCCGGTGCTCGTCAGCGTCGCGGCGCCGCCCCAGCTGTACTTGGTGATGTCGTAGAACTGCACGGCGCGGCCCGACAGGTCGATGCGCGCGCCCTCGCCCAGCGCGATGTCGCCGTCGGCCAGCAGCTTGAGCACGCCGCTGGGCAGCGCCACCGTGGTATCGAGCGATATGCGCCGGCCCTGCAGGCTCAGCGAGGCGCCGAGTTCGGCGATGGCGGCGGTGTCGACAGCGGGCGCACCCGCGGGGGCCGACACCTCGATGTCGCCACCCGCCACATAGCGCATCGCCGAACCGGCCTGCCCCGTGAGCAGCGGCGTCACGATCGACAGCGACCCGCCCTGCAGCGTGCCGTCCGCGTCGCGCGAGCGTCCCACCAGCAGCGCGGCCTTGTTGTTGGCCGTGACGCGGTCGCTCGCCTGGATCTTCACCGCGCCGAAGCCCAGCGCCAGGCGCTCGAGTTCGGCCTGGCGCTGCGGCTGGCTCAGTGCGTCGTAGCCGAACTGCACCGTGCGCGCATCGATCACCAGCGTGCCGCTGCCCGTGCCCGGACCGCCGGGCTGCACCGCCACCGGGGCCGCGCCCGCGTACGGCGTGGTGGTGCCGTTGCCCGTGGCGATGCCGTTCCAGACGAAGTCGCGCGTGGCGATGCGCACCGTGTCGGCGTCGCCGCCCAGGCCGTAGAAGGCGGGCGTGTTGAACACCAGCTGCACCGGCGAGTCGCCGGTGTCCAGCGTCAGCGCGCCGTAGAAGTTGAAGGCGCCGCCGGCCGTGAGACTCAGCCGCTCGAGCGCCGGCACGCCGGTGCTGGCCGAGGGGCGCAGCAGGCGGTCGAGCGTGCCCTGGGTCAGTTGCCAGCCCGGCTGCATGGCACCGGCGGCCTGCGCGGCCGCCAGGCTCGCGGCGGTGCCGATGTTGATCTGGTCCTGCGCCACCGTGAGGTAGCGCGCGCCCAGGTTCACGTCGCCCAGCGCCAGCCCGCCGGGCGCCGCGAAGGCGATGGTGCCTTCGCTGAGCACCGTGGCGCCGTCGCGCACCGTGATCCGGCCCGTGCCGAGCGCGGGCAGGAAATCCAGCCAGCCGTTGCTGACGGCGAACACCGCCGGCGAGTACGGGGCGCTCGACACGCCGGGTGCATTGGCATAGAGGAAGCCCAGATCGGAATCGACGCCGGGCCGGCCCATGCCGCGCGTGTCGAGCACCGCGCCGCCCTCGACCTCGACCTGGTTGCCGATCAGGAAGATCTGGCCCGCGCGCAAGGTCGCGCCGCTGCGCACGTTCACCAGGCCCGCGCCCAGGCCGTTCGAGAAGTACACGCGCGCGCTGTCGCCCGACGAATCCTGGCCGTTGAAGAAGGTGTAGATGCCGCCGATCGCCAGCGTGTCGGCGCGGAAGGCATTGAGCATGTCGGCCGACACCTCGATGGCGCCGGCCTTGGGCTGCGCGGTGCCGCCCACGATGTCGATGGGCTTGTCGCCCAGCAGGTTGACCTGGCCGCGCAGGCCGCCCGGGGCGGCATCCAGCAACGCCCGGCCCTCGAACTGCAGCGGTGCCACCGCGTCGTTCTGGGCGAAGCTGAAGCGCAGCACCTTGCCGTCGACCGGCAGCAGCGGCCGCACGTTGCCGAACAGCGCCGCCTGCGCCTTCGCGAAGTCGGCGTAGCTGGTCTCGTTGTATTGCGAGAAGCGCCGCACCGTCTGGCCCGGCGTCACCAGCACCTCGCTCGGCAGGCTGTCGCGGATGCCGGTGCCGGCGATGCCCAGCGTGCCGGTGGTGGCCCACGAGCCGCTGCCATCCGCCAGCGCACCGGTGGCGGCCGTGCTGCCGGACAGGGCCCCCATGCGCGCCCCCACCTCCACGCGGAAGGCGCCCGGCATCAGCGCATAGCTGGCGGGCAGCAGCGTGTAGGTGCCGGCGGGCAGGCCTGGCACCCCCGCGCCGACCGTGATCTGCCGGCCCACGGCCGGATCGCCGGCGCCCTTGTCGCGCACCACCGGCGCATAGGCCGAGGCGTAGCCGGACACGATCGCATAGACCGCGCTGCCCTTCGCGGCGGGCGCATAGGCCGCCGGATTGGCATTCGCCAGCGCCGTCGTCAACACGTCCACCGAGCCGCCGCGGCCTGTGATGAAGCCCGCGCCGCGCAGGTCGCCGCCGCCCGAGAGATCGAGCACCGAGCCCGGCTCGGCCACCACCGAGCCGCCACCGATCGAGATGCCCTGCGCCAGCACGTAGGAATCGCTCGGCGAATTCGAATTGAGCCGCTGCGTGAAATTGCCGCCGAGGCTGAACAGCGTGCCGTCGGTGCCGCGGTAGGTCAGGCCGTCCTGCGTGCCGCCGTAGGGCATGGTCAGGCCCGCGGCGCTCACCGAACTCAGGCTGCCGTCGCGCAGCACCAGCTTCATCCAGGGCAGCGCCTCGGGATTGGCGATGACGCTGTTCATCCAGGCCGGGCCGTAGAGCGAGCCGCCGATGTCGTTGAGCCCGATCGTGCCCAGCGGCGCGCGCACCACGCCGCCCTGGTCCAGCGTCGGGCCCATCAGCACCAGCTGGCCGAACACCGAATCGGGCACCGGCGCATCGTGGCCGTTCGAGCGGATCACCAGGCTGCGCGCCTGGTCCCAGACATTGGAGGAATTCGGCAGGCTGGCCTGGCCCGCGATCACCACGCCGCGCTGCCCGCTCACCGGATAGAGCTGCGCCGCCTCGATCAGCAGGTCGCCGGTGACGATGAAGGCGGCATTGCCGAGCCGGATGTCGCCCTCGCTGCGCAGCGTGACGGCCGCGAAGCCGTCGGCCTCGACGGTGCGGCTGGCGCTCGAGCCGCTCGGCGTCACGGAACCGTCGCCGTAGCCGGCGACGACGCCCGACTGCATGCGGCCGTAGATGTCGATCAGGCCTGCATCGAGCGTCAGCGCGCTGTCGCCGTGCGCCGGGCGGCCCACGGCGCGGCCGCCGATGATGATGCCGGGGCTGAAATAGCCCGAGGCGCCGTCCCAGCTGCCGCCATCGAGCCGGATGTAGGGCGCGGCCAGCCGCACCTTCGCATCGGGCGTGGCGTCGGCCACCGTCAGGAAGCCGTTGCGCAGGTTGAGGCTGCGGCCGAGCTGGAGGTCGATGTCGCCGTCGAACAGCAGCAGATCGTGCGCCGACAGCGTCAGCGCATCGAAGCCGCCGGCGGCCACCCGGTCGGCCGAGAGCACCGCCGCGCCGTACTTGAGGCCCGCGTCGGTCTGGCCCGGTGCGAGGCCGTCGGCCAGGCCGCCGGGGCGGTAGTGCTGCGTCAGCGTGATGTCGTGCATCGTCTGCACGGCGTCGGAGAGGTTCTCCACGCCCGCGAGGTAGCGCCGGTTGGCCATCTCCAAGGTCAGCGAGCCGCCGGCCGCGCCGGCGCCGCCCGCGCGCGCGACCAGCGTGCCGTCGATGACCATGCCGACGTACGAATGCAGCCCGATGCTGCCGCCCCCACCGGCCAGCGCGAGCGGCCGCGCGGGCACGCCGGCGGCGCCGCCGGCCGAACCATCGACCTCGGCATAGGTGCCCGAGGCGTCGAGCACGGCACCCGGTCGGATCACGAGGAAGGAATCGGACAGGCCGAGCTCGATCGAGCCGCCGTCGGGCGCGACGCCGTAGGCGCGACCCTGCGCATCGCGCGCCACGTAGGCGCGCGCGGCCGCGTCGAGCACCGCGTTGTCGCCGATCCAGATCGAGCGCGTGGTCGAGGCCTGGTAGCTGAAC
This sequence comes from Variovorax sp. GW821-FHT10D07, assembly GCF_059415325.1. Lineage (NCBI taxonomy): Bacteria > Pseudomonadati > Pseudomonadota > Betaproteobacteria > Burkholderiales > Comamonadaceae > Variovorax > Variovorax sp. GW821-FHT10D07. The sequence continues at coordinate 17,284 of NZ_JBWKMZ010000010.1, forward strand.
TGGGAAGTCGGCTGCGAAGCGATCGAGATGGCGCCGCCCCAGGCGTCGAGCCGGCCGTCCACCGTCAGCTGGCCGCCGTTGCTCCACAGCGTGATGGCCTGGCCCGGATCGACCGCGATGTGCGCATCGGTGCCCACCGTCAGCGGCGCGAGCAGGCCCGGGCCGGCGATCCTCGAGCCCGCGTCGAACTCGATGCTCGCGCCGCCGCGTTGCGCGAGCCGGGCGTGCTGCGCATCCTCCTGGTAGAGCGGCGGCGTCCACACCGGCAGCGCGGTGGCGAGCCGGCTGCCGCCGGGCAGCGCCTGCAGGCCGTCGACGTCGGTGCGCAGCACCGGCATGGCGACCTCGATGCGCGTGCCCGGCACCACCACGAGGCCGTCGCTCGCCGTCACCACGTAGTGCGAGAAGCCGGTCTGGAACAGCGTGGGCGACAGCGTGCCCGTGGGTGCCACGGCGACCGACCGCGCCAGCACCGCGCCGGCGGCGAGCGAGCTGCCGGCCGCCAGCGTGAACGGCATGTCGAGCACGCTGCCGGCGTTGTAGCGCACCAGCGTCGGCACGATCGGCAGCCCGTCCGGGAACACGTCGGCGGGAATGGTGACGCCGACCGGCAGGAAGAAGCCCTGGGTCACCGTGGTGCCCGCGGGCACGGTGCTGCCGATGCGATGGAGAACGCCATTCGAATCGAAGAGGTTGAACGGCACCACCCAGTCCGCCTCCAGCACCAGCGGCGCATTGCCCGGGATCCGGATCTCGACCTGCTGGCCCGTCACGGTGTAGCCGGCCGGCCGGCGGGTCAGCGTCACCGTGAGATCGATCGGCGCAATGTCGCCCGCGACCAGCTGGTAGTCTTGCAGCAGCCGCAGGTTGACCGGCGCGGCCTGCCCGGCCGCGAGCAGGCCGTCGGTGTCGAGCGCCTGGCCGCCGATGCCGACGGCGGTGCCCGAGCGCACGTCGAGCGTGCCGCCGCCGTTCACGCCGAAGGCGCGCAGTTCGCCCGCCAGCGTGAGCAGCGCGGTGGGGTCGGTCGCGGTCGAGTTGGCGTCGGTCACGTAGCCGGCCGCCAGCGTCACGTCGCCGCCATGGCCGCCGCGCAGGGCGCCGTTGCGCAGCAGCGCCGCGCCCGAGGACACGTCGATCGCCGCGCCCTGCGCCAGGGTCACGTCGCCGGTGCCGCGGATCGACACGCTGCCGCCGTCCACGTAGGGCAGGCCCGCATCGTCGCGCGGATCGGCCAGCAGGTTGGTCCACAGGCCGCTCGCGTCGAGCGTGGCGCCCGCGGCCACGGTGGTCCGCGCACGCTGGCCCGCCGCGGGCGGCAGCGCGATGCTGATCGTGGTGCCCTGGCCGGCCACCGAGGGCAGCACGTTGCCCAGCGCGATCTGGCCGCCGCGCGCCACGAGATCGGCGTTGATCTCCACCTGTGGCGCATACAGCGCGATGCTGCCGCCCGGCACCACCGCGAGGGCCGCTTCCACCGTCAGGCTGCGCGTGCCGCCGGCCATCAGTTGCCCCAGCTTCCAGCCGTTGACGCGGTCGCTGTCGACATGGAGCACGTCCTCGAGCGCCTGCGGCAGCGGCCCGTCGGGCGCGATGCCGTCGCCCAGCGCCGGTTGCGCGGTGCCGAACACCACCTGGCCGAAGCTCGGCGTGAAGTTGTGGAACACGCCCTGCGGTCCGTTGGTCTTGTCGGCGTTGAACACGGTCGTGTAGTTGCCGAGGATCAATTGCGCGGCGAGCGCGGCCGCGTCTTGCGACTGTGCATAGCCGTCGATGCCGCCATCGCGCTGGATCGTCTGCCGCGGGCCGCGGTAGACCGTCGTCGTCAGGTCGCCCTCGAGCACGGCGGCGCCGGTCGAGACGATCAGCTGCCCCGCGTCGCGCCCCACCGTGTAGCCGTTCTCGAGCCGCTGCTGCGGCCCGATCAGCGGGTTGTAGAAGAAGCCCGTGGTCTTGTCGCCCCAGCGCTTGTGCGCGTCTTCGTAGCCCTTGTAGAGGCCCGTGTACTGCACATCGGCCGGCGCACTCGACACCTCGTAGAGCCGCCCGTCGGAACCCTTGAGCCAGCTCTGCTTGATCATTCCGGTCTGCACGTCCAGCGTGCCGCCCGAGAGGTTGATGTTCGAGCCCGCCTGCGCGACCAGTTCACTGCCCGCGAACACCACGCTGCCGCCCTGCGCCCCCCACTCGCCCACCGTGTGGCCCTGCAGGCCCAGGTAGCCGCCGACCTCGAGCAGGCCGCCCGGCGTGTACCAGCGCTCCTTGTCGTAGCCGCCCACACCCGCCGCCACGCGCAGCAGCTTGCGCCGGTCGATCCACACGTTGCTGTTGTTGAGCATCGTGGTGTCGCGGTTCAGCGGGGCGTCGCGCTGTTCGTTGCCCTGGATGTTGATCTCGACGTTGTTCGAGGACATCGCGACCTGGACGCCCACGGCGCCCGAGACATCGAGCCGCGCGCCATTGGCCACCGTGCTGCAACCATTGCTCGCGGCCACCGCGATCTGGCCGCCCGTGGCGAGCGTGGTCGATCCGCCTTCGAACACCACACCGCCGCCCGAGACGATCTCGATGCGCGACTGGTCGCGGCGGTCGTCGAGGCGCGCGAGGTTGTCGAAGCCGCCCGAGGCTGCAGTGCGGCGCGCCAGGTCCTGCACGGCGGAGTCGGCGATCAGCGCATCGCGCTGGCTGTCGAGTGCGGTGCGGCCGTTCTGGTCGTCGAGCAGGATCGCATTGAGACCGCGTGACGTGACGGTGACGCTGCCGAGCTTGTCGCTGGCCGAGTTCAACAGATGGATCGTGCCGCGCGTGTCGACCGTCGTCGTGGACACGGCCACGCCGTCCTGCACCACCTTGCGGCCCGCGAGCGTGATATCGCCTTCGGGCGCCTGCAGCAGGCCCGTGTTGGTCACCGCGCCCGCCGTGCTGTCGGCATTGAACTGCGGCGCCACCTCGTTGCCGCGCGTGGTCGCGTACTGGTTGCCCGTGGTGCTCTGGCCGGGCCGTACGATGAAGAAGTCGCCCGCGGCCATCTGCACCTGGCCGCGTGGCGTGGTGATGGCACCCGCGTTGCTGACCTCCTTGCCCAGCAGCAGCGCATAGCCGCCACCTTGCGTGACGGTTGTCGGCACCGCGGTGTTGATGCGCGCACCGGCCTGCACCTCGACCTTGCCGTTGGCATCGGTGAAGCTCGGCGTGTAGGCCCCGCTCTCCTGCGCGCTGTAGATGCCGCGCGCCTTGAACTGGTCATCGCCGATCTTCGCTGCGGCCGCCACGAGGTTGCGCGTATCGGTCTGGCTGCTGCCGCTGAACACGATGCCGTTGCGGTTCGCGATCAGCACCGTGCCATCGGCCTTGATCTGGCCCTGGATCTGCGAAGGCCGCGCCTGTGGATCGTTGATGCGGTTGAGCACCGCCCAGTCGGCCTGCTGCTTGAAATCGACCGTGGTGCGCTTGCCGACGTTGAAGGTCTCCCAATTGAGGATCGCGCGATCGCCGGTCTGCTGGATGGTGACCGTAGTGCGGCCATCACCGCCTTGCGATTGCACAGGGGCCTGCGCGTTGAGCCAGCCAGCGGTCAGCGAATTGGTGTCGACGCGCAAACCACCATCGGCCAAGCCATCAGGCACCGACGAAGGATCGTCCAGCGCCGCCTGACGTGCCGCAGCCTGTGCAGCCTGCTGCGCTGCAATGCTCTGCGCGGCCAGGTTCAGGTTGCCGAGCGAACGCTGCAACTGCTCGCGCGCCTGCTGCTGTTGCGCGCTCGGCGTGTTGAGCGACGACACCGGCAGGCCATTAGGCAAGCGCCCGGTGGCGATCGCCTGACCCTGCGCGATGTTCTTCTGCGTCATCCAGGCGGCACTGAATGCGCGTTGCTGCGCATGCGCCGCGCCTGCCGCGCCGACCGCGATGACGACGGCGACGGCATGGGCCAGGGGTGCGAGGCGTCGCGGTCCGGTGCGGCGGCCAGGGCGTGCGGGGAACGCGGGCTTCACCGGGGCAGGATGGAGGGGCGGCATGACAGGAATCTTTCAGTGGCGTTTCGAATGGACAGGAAGCCATGCGATGGCTTTGCCCATAGACGAATGCCGACGACGAAAGCTGTACACCTCGCCGCGCATCGGCGGCGAAGAATGCCGCCTCAGTGCAGGATCACGATGCCGCCTGGCAAGGCTGTGAGCTCGAGCCGGAACAGCCGCTGGATCTGCGCCAGCGCCTTGTCGAGGTCGTGGATATGAAAGCGCCCGCTGACCGGCTTGCCCGCGAGCCCGCTGCCCAGCAGCATCACGCGGCCCGGCCGGTAGCGGTTGATCTCGTCGACCACCTGCGCGAGCGCGGTGCGCTGGAAGCGCAACACGCCCTCGCGCCAATCGGAACGCTCGCCGGCCTCGATGCTGCGCACCGGCTGCGGCTGGCGGCCCTCGTACACCAGTTCCTGCGCGGCGCGCAGCGCGAGCGACTCGGCGCCGAGCGTCACGCGCACCTGGCCTTCGAGGCAGCGCACGCAGACGCTGCGCGCATCGGTGTGGCGCACCTCGAAGCGCGCGTCGACGGCCTCGATGCGCCCGAGCGCCGCGCTCACGGTGAAGGGCCGGCCGCGCCGCATGGCATCGACCGCGACCTCGCCGCCGATCAGCTCGATGCCGGCGGTCTCGCCCTGCGCGGCCTGCAGCGCGATGCTGCTGCGCGTGTTCATCTCGACCGTGAGGTCGGGCGCGAGCGCGAGGCTGCGCTGCTCGCCGGTGCCGGTGCGGTAGTCGGCCTGCCAGCTCTCGGGCGCGGGCCACAGGCCCAGCGGCGGATGCATGACGACCACGCCGGCCGCGACCGCCGCGGTGGCGATGCCGGCACCGAGGAAGGCGCGGCGCGGCAGCGTGCGCACGGGCTGCGCTGCCGACCGCGGCGCGGCCCGCAAGGCCGCGAGTGCGGGATCGTCGGCACCGGCCAGCGCGGCCGCGCCGGCCATGTCGCGCCACAGCCGGTAGGCGCGGCCGAAGGCCTGGGCATGGGCTTCGCTGAGCGCGCACCAGCGCTTGAGCGCGCGCGCATCGCGGGCCCGCGCGCTGCCCGAGGCCAGGCGCTGCACCCAGGCATGGGCCTGGCGCTCGAGGGCCTCGGCATCGCGCGGCGGCATGGGGGACGAATCGGACACGTTCAACGGCCTCGCAAGGAACCAACACCGGGCCGCGGCGCGCCTGCGCGCGGCGCCCTCTTCTTCCAGACGTTTGTCGCGGCCCGGAACTGCACGGCGGCGGCGAGGAATTTCATCGCGTGCGCTCCACGATGTACTCGTGCGCGCGCCGCAGTTCGCGGTCGACCAGGCTCAGCGACACGCCGAGCCGGTCGGCCACCTCCTGGCGCGGCATCTCGTCGACGCGCACCAGGATCAGCACGTGGCGCCGGCGCGGCGGCATCTCCTCGATGATCGCGGCCAGCTGCGCGAGCTCCGAGCGCCCCAGCGCCTCCTGCGCCGGGCCGGGCGCGGGATCGCTGAGCTCGGCGAACACCTGCTCGACCTCCTCGCCGTTCATGAAGCGCGCCTCGGCGCGGATGCGGTCCAGCGCCACGTTGGTGGCCATGCGCATCAGGTAGCTCAGCGGGTACTGCACGGGCTCGCGCGGGTCCTGCGCCTCGGTGGCGCCGGCCTGCAGCCGCAGCCAGGTGTCCTGCAGCGCATCGCCCGCGAGGTCGGCACTGCCGAGCTGCAGCGTGAGCCGGCGCTTGAGGTCGTCGTAACGGCCCACCAGGTAGTCGCGCAGCATGCCGAAGCTGGAACCGCTCACCGTGCCGCCCCCATGCGCGCATCGCAGCGCCAGCCACCGCCCTCCGCGCGCGGCGCGATCAGCATCACGTAGGGCGGCTGCTCGGCGCCGGCCAGCGGCGGCCGGCCCAGCTGCACATCGGCCAGCGCCGCGAGCACCGCGCGGTCGCGCGCGGCATCGCCGGTGGACCCGAGCAGCAGCGGGCGCACCACGCGGCCCTGCGCGTCGAGGCCGAAACGCAGCGCCGCGCGGAAATCGCCCGTGGCCAGTCGCGGGTCACCGCAGAAGGCCTCGTTGACGCGTGCCTGCACCAGCCCGTCGTCGGGCCCCGGTGCGCGCGCCGCTTCGGCCGGTGCTTCAGTGGTTGCCGGCGCGCCGGGTTCGAGCACGAAGGCATCGGGCGCGGTGTAGTGGATCGCGAGGCCGGTGCCCTCGAGCAGCCGCTGCAGCGCCACCTCGGGCGTGTAGCGGCCCTGCACCGCCGCGCTGCTGCGTCCCGCGATCGACTCGGCCGTGTAGAAGCCCGAGCGCCCGGTGAGCGCGCCATAGGCATCGAGCGCGCCCTGCAGCGGCTGCACGCGCAGGTCGAAGCGCAGCAGTCCGGCGGACGGCATCGTCGAGGGAGTGGATGGCAACGCAGGTTCTGCGGCGGCGATCGGGTTCAGGAACGCCATGCACCCCGCCAGTGCGAGCGCACCGGCCGACGGGACCGTGGTTGCCATACGCGGGACATGCTCATGCCATTTCGGAGGAAGGGAGCGAAGCGGCGGCACCGCGGCGCGGCCGTTGTTCGGAGGCGATGCTAGGCAGAAAGTTTGACGGCGGCGTGACGCGCGCCGTGCGTTTCACTTCGGCCGCGTCGGCGCGAGCGCGCGCCGCGCCGCGTTGAGCTCGGCGTTGGTGATGTGCAGGTCGGCCATGACGCGCGCGAGCATGTCGAGCAGCGCCTCGCGCTGCCGCAGCCGCACGGTCTCCGCGCGCCGCGCGCGCTGCACCTGGCGCGCGGTGGCGTGGATCGCGCGCAGCGTCGGCGAGTCGTGGCCGTCGAAGGACTCCCCGGAACGAAGGCTGTCGGGCATCGCGCTGGGATGCGTTCGGCGCGCGCTCAGGCGGCGGCTTCGACCCGGTCGGCGGCACCAGCGGCCGGCGCTGCGCCGTTGGCGGCATCGCCGCGCGTGGCGGCGGCCGGGCCGTAGTTGCGCAGGTGCAGGAAGAACTCGCCCATCATCTGCATCCACAGGCGGGCGCTGAACGCGAGGTGCGCGGGCGTCACGCCGCCGGCGACCACCACGTCCATCTCGAGCACCACGAAGTCGCCGTGCTGCGCGACGCGCGCGAAGCGCTTGCTGCGGTGCCAGGCGGCCAGCACGGCCTCGGGCAGCGTGCCGCCCTGCACGTGCAGCGGGCAGCTGAAGGTGAAGTCGGTGTACTGGGTGGTGGTGACGGGATTGCCCCACAGCACCTGGAAGCCGATGCCGTGGCTGGCGCTGTGCAGGCGGACCACGCCGTCCTGCTCGATGGTGGAGACGGCGGCGCCGGCGGCCTTGATGGCGTCGGAGACCTGTTCGGGCGTGACCGCGTCGAGCAGGTCGAGGGCCTCGGCGGGCGTAGCGGTGGTGGTGTCGGTCGGGGTGTTCGTCATGAGGTTCCCTGTCTGTGGATGGTGGTTGTTGGTTGTGGAAGGCGGTTCAGTTGGTCTTGCGCAGCGCGGCGTCGAGCGCGGCGGCATCGATGCTCAGCTGCGTGGCCGGCGCGAGCTGCGCCAGGTGGGCCTGGATCAGCTGCTGCTGGCGCTGCTGGCGCAGCGCGGCCTGCAGCTGCGGGCGCATCTCGTCGAGCGTGGCGGTGCGCGCGGGCTGGCTCTCGAGCAGCTTCACGACGTGGAAGCCGGCGGCCGATTGCACCGGGTCGCCGACCTGGCCGGTCTTGAGCTTGCCGACGGCGTCGCGCACCTCGGGCAGCATGCGCGCGAGCGGCAGGTTGCCGACCTCGCCGCCGCGCTCGGCGCTGCTCTTGTCCTGCGACTTCGCGCGTGCGAGCGCCGCGAAGTCGGTGCCGCGCGCCTCGCGCGCCAGCTTCTGGGCTTCCTCGCGCACCTTGGCGACGGCCGCGGGCGCGGTGTCGGGGGTGGCGAGGAAGATCTGTGCCACGCGGTAGGTGGCCGGCAGGTTGAAGCCGGCCTTGCCCTGCTCGTAGGCGGCGGTGAGTTCGGCATCCGACGGATAGCCCGCCGGCACCTGGCTCACCGACTCGAGGTAGCCGGTGGTCACGATGCGGGCCGTGAGCTCGCGCACCGCGGCGTCGATCTTGGCCTTGACCTCGGGCTTGTCGGTGAAGCCCTTGTCGCGTGCCTCCTTCAGCAGCGCCTCGCCGAGCAGCCGCTGGCGCAGCCAGCCCTCGACGCTGGCGCGGTTGTCCTTGACGGCCGCGCGCTCGGCATCGGGCAAGGCCTGCAGCAGCTTCTCGACCTCGTCCTGGCGCACGGTGAGGTCGCCCAGGCGGGCGACCACCGGCGCGCCGCCGGGCGCGGCGATCTGCTGCGCCGCGGCGCCGAGGCAGGCCGACGAGGCCAGCAGCAGCGCGACCAGCGTGCGCAGGCGCGCGGGAGCAAGGGGTTTCTTCGGGTTCATGGGCTGGGTTCCTTCTGGCCGCTCACTTCGCGGCGGGTGCCGATGCGGCGGCGGCCGGCGGCGTGGCCGCGGCCTCGGCCGGCTTGGGTGCATTGACGGCGCGCGCGTCGAAGCGGCCTTCGTACAGCTTGTCGCCGTACTGCTGCGCGATCTGCTCGAACTTCACGCGGCTCTGGGCCGCGAACGGCTGGCGCGCGGCGAACACGCTGCCCATGTCCATGGTCTCGTAGGCGCGCAGCACCTCCTGGCCCACGGCATAGAGCTGCGTGTTCTTCGCCTCGCACTGGGTGAGCGCGGTGCGCTGCGTGCCGGTCTCGGCCAGCAGGCGCTGGCGCTCGGCTTCGGAAGCGCGCGCGGTGCGCAGCAACTCTTCGTAGGCGCTGCGGAACTGCGCGATCTGGCCGCCGGACTTCTCGGCCGCAGCCTGCGCCTGCTGGCGGATCTGCTCGACGCCGGCACTGGCCTGCTCGCGCGCCTGGCGCTCGCCGGCGAGCTGGGACTGGGCGCGCGCCAGGTCCTTGCGCAGCGCCTCGACTTCGGCCGCCGGTGCGGGCGCGGCTGCGCCCGGTGCCGCGGCGACCGGCTTGCCGGCCTTGAGCGCGGCCAGCTCGTTCTGCGCCTGCTGCAGCTGCGAGGTGGTGATGCGCAGCTGCGCACGCAGCCGCTCTTCCATGCTCTGCGCACCGGCCGCGGCCGGTGCGCCCTGGGCGTGCGCGCCGCCGGCCAGGCCGGCCTGACCGGCGAAGGCGAGCGCCAGGACGAGCGCTGGGGTCTTGAAATGGGATCGGGCCACGGCGACGTCCTCAGAAGCGCGCATTGAGTTCGAGCTGCAGCGTGTCGATCGACAGCGGCGGACCATAGACCTCCTTGGTCGAGATCCAGCGGCCGGTGAACCAGAGGTTCTTGTCGAACGCGTACGAACCGCCGAGGAAGTAGCCGCGCGCATTGGTGCCGCCGCCATGGAAGGTCGAGTCGTTGTAGCCGTCCGGCAGCGCATCGGGTTCGATGCGCTTGTAGCCCGCGAGCACGTTCCAGTCGCCGCGCGCGGCCGGTGCCGGGCGGCCGTAGGTGGCCTGCAGCATGAAGGCGTTGCCGCCGCTCTTGTAGTCGGCCTGGGTGGTGCCGCCGGTGTTGCCGAAGTTGTTGACGATGGCACCGCGGATGCCCGCGCGGCGCCAGATGTCGTTGGCGTCGTAGGCGGTGTTGCGGATGAAGTTGGCGTCCAGGCGCAGGTTGTTGCCCGCGACCTTGGTGTCCCAGCGCATGTTCAGGTCGACCAGGCGGAACTTCGAGGCCAGGCCCACGTACTGCGGCTGCGGCGTGCCGGCCGGGTTGAGCGGGTCGAGCGAGATGTCGCGCAGCAGCATGAGCGTGTTGCCCTTCTGCATGAAGGCCGGGCGCGACCAGTCGGTGCTGCAGCCGTCGGCGCCCGCGTACAGCGCGCAGGGCTCGGAGACCTTGCCGCTGATGTTGCGGAAGTTGTAGTACGCGAGGGCGCCGCGCAGGCGGTTGTCGTCGTCGATCTTCCAGTCGGCGCCGACCTGCGCGCCGAACAGCCACTTGTTCTCGCTCTTGGCCTTGTCCTGGCTGCGGCTGGGCGCGTTGTCCGAGGAGTACTCGAGCGGGATCAGGCCCACCGTGCCGAACAGCGACAGGTCCTTGTTGCTCGCCAGCGCCTTGTCGAACTGGAACGCGATGCCGTCGAAGTTGAGGTCGCTCGAGAACAGCGTGTCGGTCGACATGAAGGGGTTGCCGAAGCGGCCGCCCGTGACGGTGAGCCAGTCGACCGGCTTGTGCGAGATCCACATCTGGTCGAGCCAGACGCTCTTCTTGCTCAGGCCGCCGCCCAGGGTCTGGGTGGTCGAGACCGGGTTGTCGTCGCTGCCCGAGGCCAGGCGCACGCCGGCCTTGGTGTTCTCGCTGAGGTCCGCGAAGATGCCCACGCGGGCCCGGGCGCGGAACAGGTTGCGCCGGTCCTGGCGCGTGTTGAGCAGCGAGGGCAGCGCGAGGTTGGTGTTGGGGTTGACGTCGTAGCCGCTGCTCTTGTTGAGGTCGGGCCAGTTGATCTCGATGTTGCTGTTGTTGCCCGCATAGCTGCGCGACTCGTTGCGCACGCGCACGTCGCCTTCGAAGCGGATGCGCTTGCTCCACTCGGGCGTTTCGTTGGGCGCGGCCCAGCCTTCGTCCTTGGCCTGCGCCATGACCTGGGCCTTGACCTCGTCGCGGATCTGGTCGCGCACGGTCTGCGAGATGTAGGGCACGCGCACGTCGCCCGGCTCGAGCCGCAGGCCACCGGCGCTGGCGCCGGCCACGGCACCGGCCGACACGGCGGCCAGCCGCTGCTGGGCCTGCTGCGAGGCCATGGCTTCGGCCTGGGCCTGCGCCAGCAGCGCCTCGCCCACGTCCTTGGCGAGCGTGCCGCTCTGGATCAGGCCGCGGATCAGCTTGACCATGGCGGTCTCGCCGGCCGGTCCGGCCGGGGCCGACTGGGCGGCCGCGCCGCCCGCGGCCAGCGCGAAGGCCGCGGCCACCGCGGCGGCCAGCGCGCCCTGGCGCAGGGCCGGCGCGAGGCGTCGGGCTGGGGAATATTTGGAGGGGTTCATCGCTTCGTTCACAGGATTGAATGGGGGGATGGGCGGGGCTTCGGCGTGCGTCACTGCCGGCGCCCCTTCATGGACACGCGCATCGGGAAGCGCAGCGAGGCCGGTGGCTTCTCGTCGAAGCGCTCGAGGCCGCGCACCATTGCCAGCACCGCTTCGTCGATGTCGGTGGTGCCGGTGCCGCGCACCAGTTGCGCCCGCGTGGTCCGGCCCTCGGCGTCGAGCCAGATGTCGATCTGGATGTCGTCGAAGCCCAGGTTGCGGGTGCGCGGGTCGCGCAGCAGCGCCTGCTGCAGCACGCTCGCGGCATAGCGCGAGAACGAGCCGCTGCCCAGGCCGCCGCCGGCACCGGTGCCGCTCATGCCGCCGCCGCTGCCGGCCTGGATGCCGAAGGCATCGCTGCCCGCCTGCGCGGCGCTGTCCATGGTCACGGGGTCGCCGAGGTCCTTGTTGGGACTGGGCGGGGTGTCGTCCTTCGGTGGCTCCAGCGGCTCGATCGGCTTGGGCTCGGGCTCGGTCACCGGCTTGATCTTTTCCGGCTCGGGCTCGGGCAGCTTCTCGGGTTCGGGCGGCGGGGGCGGTGGCGGCGGCAGCATCAGCGTGGGAGCGTCGGCCACCACGCGCTTCTGGCTCGCGGTGTCGGCCAGCAGATACCACACGAGCGCCGCCAGCAGCGCCAGCAGCACCGTGCCGATGGCCCAGCCGCCCCAGCGGCGCCACAGCGCGTGCGCGTCGGCAGGCGCGCCGCCGCCGGCCGCGGCGCGGCCCTCGAAGGCGAAAGTCGGATCGCGAGGTTTCACGCGCCGGTCCTCACTTCTGCTTGCCGGTCACGAGGCCGATCTGGTTCAGCTCGATGCGGCGCAGCAGGTCCAGCACGTCGACCACCTTGGCGTACTGCACGCTCGAATCGCCGCGCACGATGACGGGGAAATCGGGCGACAGGGCCTTCTCGGTGCGCAGGCGCTCCTCGAGCTCCGGCAGCGAGACCGGGTAGGCGTCGAGGAACACGTTGCCCGCGTTGTCGATCGTGATGGCCTTGGTCTTGGGCTTCTCCAGCGCCACCGAGGAACTGGCCTTCGGCAGGTCGACCTTGATGCCCGGGATGCTGGCGTTGCTGGTGAGGATGAAGATCACCAGCACGACCAGCAGCACGTCCACGAACGGCGTGATGTTGATGCCGCCGGTGCGCTTGCGCACGGCGAACTTGGCTGCGTTGGGCATGTGCGTCGCCTCAGGCCGGAACCTGTGCCGGCGAGGTCCAGCCGCCACGTGCCGCGTTGTCGTCGGCCGTGCGGCGCGCGCCGCCCTGGGCCGCCACGGCCGCGGGCACCGACCTGCCCTCGCCCTGCTCTTCGGCCAGGCGCGTCACGAACTCGTCGACGAACACCGCCATGTCGGCGCCGATGGCGTCCGAACGCGAGGCCAGCCAGTTGTAGCCGAACAGCGCGGGGATCGCGACGCCCAGGCCGGCGGCGGTACACAGCAGCGCGGCCGCCATGCCCGGTGCCACCGAGTTGATGTCCACGGCACCGGCCATCGCCGCCACCACGAACACCAGCATGATGCCGATCACGGTGCCGAACAGGCCGACGTAGGGCGCGCCTTCGATGGTGGTCGAGAGCCAGTTCATGCGCTTGGACATGCGTTCGGTCTCGCGCACCATCACGCCGTCCATGGCGGCGCGGATGGCGCCGATGGTCGCGCTCGACACGGCGCTCAGGTCATAGCCGCGTTCGTGGCGACGGCGCATCTCTTCGATCGCCACCTGGTAGAGGCGCCACAGCGAGGAGTCGTTGCGGACTTCCTGCGACACGGTGTTGCTGATCGCGAGGCGGTCCAGCGGGGCGCCGGCGGCTTCGCGGAAGTGCTCGATGAAGCGGGCATTGGCGCGCGAGGTGGCGCCGTAGCTGCGGCCCTTGCCGATCATGATGGCCCACGACAGCACCATCATCAGGCCCAGCAGGCCGACGACGATCCAGGCGTCCAGCGGCATCGCGGCCAGGATGAAGCCGAAGTGGCTCTTGCCGGCCTGCTGCTCGTCGGCACCGAAGGCCGTGAGGCGCGATTCGGCGCCTTGCGAGACGGCGTCGGCCAGCAGCAGCGCATCGCCGCGAGCGACCTTCGACAGGCGCACTTCGTCGATCGCGCCGGTGAACGGCGCCCAGGCGGCGGGTGCGGGAGCGTTCTGGCCGGCGGCCGGTGCGACCGGCGTGGCGGCCACATCGGCGCCGAGCGCGGCGGCCGTGTTCAGCGCCGGCAGGCGCGCGGCCAGCGACACCGCGGGGCGGCCACCGACGTACAGCGCGACGCTGTCGCCCTCGGCCTTGACCGCGATGTGCGACCACTGGCCGGCCTGCACCGGCTGCGCCGGGGTGCTGCGCTGGCCGTTGACCTGCACGAAGGGCACGCCCTGGTCGATGCCGACCAGCAGTTCGCCCGCGCCGTCGCGGCGCGCATAGATCACCTGGCGCGCGCCGAGCTGGTCGGGCCGCACCCAGGCGGAGAAGGTGAAGCTGGAACCGGCGGCCAGTGCCAGCGAGGGTGTGGCGGGCAGCATCAGCGGGGCGCCGGCGAACTGCGCGCCCTTGCCGATCACCGTGCCTTCGGCCGGCACGGTCGGGGTCTGGCCGTTGTTGCCGTAGGCGGTCGTGTCACGCGGCGGCACCGCGCCTTCGGCGAAGTGGTAGACCAGCGTGTAGTCGGGATCGAAGCTGCGCTGGCCGTTGCCCGAGGCCGGGGCCTTGGGGTTGCCGTAGTACATCCAGAGCTTCTGCGGCGTGCCGGCCGAGACGTTGGGCACGTCGACCCAGACCAGCGCGATGCCCAGCAGCGGATCGAACTGCTCGATCTGGTGGTTGAGCACGGTCTTGTCGTCGCCGGCCACGAAGCGCAGGTCGGCACCGGTCTCGCTCACGCCTTCGAACTTGAAGTTGCCCGTGTGCAGGCGCACCAGCACCGGCACGCGGCCGGCGTCGCTGCCGATGGCGCCGGCCTGCGGGCCGCCGTCCACGGTGATCGGCTTGCGATAGGCCCATTCGGGCTGCCACCATGCATGGGCCAGGCCCGGCAGGAGCGTGCTCAACAGCGTGAGCGCGAGGAAAAGAAAGCGTCGCATGACAGGGGTTCTCCGGAAAGCTCGTGGAAAAAAATTCTTGAAAGTGGCGTTGCCGCGTTCGGATTCGGGTTCGGTGATCAGTAGCTGGCGTTGATGCTGAAATTGACCTGCGTGTCGCCCTTCTTCGTGCGCGGGCCGTCCTTCAGCGGACGACCGACATCGATGCGGCCCGAGAAGTACTGGCCGACCTTGAAGGTGGTGCCCAGGCCCACCGAGGCGAGCGCGAAGCGGTCGGCCTGTTCGGGCAGCGGGTTCTTCAGGCGCAGACGCGCGCCGTCGAAGAAGGCATAGGCGCGCCAGCCCTCGACCCAGGGGTTGAGCCAGGTCAGCGGCGGCGTGCGCCATTCGACCGAGCCGACCACGCCGTAGTCGCCGGTGGCCTCGGCCGAGAGATAGCCGCGCACCGAGTTCATGCCGCCGCCGGCGATCTGTTCGCTCGACACCAGCGGCGAGTCGGTCATCTGGCCGTTGACGCGGAAGGCGAGCTGCGAGCCGCCCTCGAAGGTGTAGCTGCCGTTGAGGTCGGTCTTCAGCACCATGAAGCTCGGCGAGGACTTGTAGCGCTTGTAGTCGAACTGCGCCTGGTCGCTGCCGTAGCTGAAGAAGCTGCGCGTGCCCACCACCAGCGACACGCCCACGCCGTACTGGCTCTTCTCGGTCTGGCGCAGGCCCGAGTACGACAGCGTGATCGGCGCGTACTTGAGCGGCACCTCGTCGCTGCTGTTCTTGAGCGTGAGCGCCTCGCGGTTGTTCTTGAGGTCGACGCCGGCGCTGAACGAATGCCACCAGTTGCCGGCATTGGGCACCGTGTAGGTGGCCTTGATGCCGAGCGAGTGGCCCTTGCCGAGCACGTCGGTGCCGCCCACGGTGGCCACGTTGCTGTCGGACCAGAAGGCCGAGCCCTCGAGCGACCAGTTGCTGTTCGGCAGCGGCGCCAGGTACGAGGCCGACACCACCTGCGTCTGCTTCAGGTCCTGCGGCGCGCCGAAGAAGCTGATCGAGGCGCTGTGCCCGAGCTGCCACAGGTTGTCGTGGCCGATCGAGGCCGAGGCGCGCAGCTTGCGCGTGTCGGCGCTGTAGTCGTTGTTCAGGCCGACGCTGGCGCGCCACGGGCTCTGGTCCTCGACCTTGAGGTCCACGTCCATGGTGCCGGGCATCGCGCCCTGGCGCACCAGCGGCATCACCTGCCGCTTCGGACCGCGGTTGAGCGCGGCGAGCTGCGACTGGGCCTTGTTGAAGTCGGGCACGGTGCCCTCCTGCAGCGCGGGCACCTGGTCGCGCACGTCCAGCGGCGAGTTGTACTCGGCGCCGACCACGCGCACGCGGCCGACGCGGGTCTCGCTGACCTGCAGGAACACCACGCCCTGCGCGACCTGCTGTTCGGGCAGGTCCACGTAGACCGACTGGTAGCCGGCGGCCTGGTAGGCGGCGAGCAGCGCGTCGCGTGCGCCCTCGATGTCCTTGAGGGTGCGCTCGGGACCGAGGAAGGGCGTGACCGCCTTCTCGATCGCGCGAGCGTCCAGCGCGGTGTTGCCGCGCACGATGTATTCGGTGACGTCGACCTTTCGTTCGGGTGCGGCCGGCGCGGCAGCTGCCGCGGCCGCGGGGGGCGGGTTCTGGTTCGGGGCCTGGGTGTCGGCGGGTGCGGCGGCCGCCGGCGCGGTGTCCGCGGCTTGCGCCGACGCGACCCCGTGCGCACTCAGCGCCAGCACTGCCAGCCACACCGCTCTCCAGCACATCGGTGGGGCGTTCTTCTTCAAGTCATGCATTTCCAGCTCGGTTCTCAAGGATGAAGCTCGCTCGGCAGCGGCCCATGGTGGAGAGCCTTCATGTCGCCGCTGCGTACGTTTCCTAGACGCCCGGCAAGCGCGGCGACTGTCGTTTGTCACGAAAACTTCATCAAGAAAAGTCGGACGGGTCCTGCACGGGGTCGTCGCCGCACATAAGAAGAAGGGCCTCCACGCGGGAGGCCCTTGCTGGAATGACGCGGCGGATGCCGCGTGGTCCTTCGTGCTACTGCTTGAGGTTGCGGCGCTCGCCCGGCGTCAGCGACTGCATCTGCGCGGTGCTCAGCGCGCCGGCGCCGAGCACCTGCACCACGCCCTTGGGGTCGTAGGCGGCGCCGGTGGTGCCGCGCTCGCGCGCGCCGCCGTTGCCGGCCGGCGCGCCTTCGGGCGCCTCGTTGCCGAAGCCCAGCACCCGCACCGTGAACACCGAGGGCAAGGCCTTCCTCGCCTCGGCGCGCTCGCGCTGCAGCGAGTCCTGCGCCGCGATGCCGGCCTGCGCGGCCGCCGCGCTGGCGTTCGAGAGCGCGCCGACGTTGACCGCCGCCACCACCGGGATGCCGGTGGACTTGCCCTGCACCTGGATGTTCTCGGCATTCACCACGTGCAGCGCCGCCAGGTTGACGTTGCCCGAGACGCGGATGCCGGCCTCGCCCGCGTCGATGGTGCCCAGCGGCGCGATCAGGTCGATGTCGCCCGGCGGGATCTCGGCGATCGGGTTCAGGGTGGCGATGCCCGCGCCGGTGGTCGGCGCGTTGGGCGACAGCGTGACGTTGCCCACGCCGTCGTAGACGCGCCGCTGCGGCGTGTAGACCACCGTGGTCTTGGCACCGCGCCCGGCGTTGATGTCGCCCTCGGCCGACCAGCCCAGGATGTTGCCGCCGAAGGTGGTGAAGATGCGGCTCTGGCCCATCAGGATGCTGCCGTGGGCGTAGATGTTGACGTCGCCCTCCCCCTGCGTCATCACGCCCGAGCCCGGCCCCGGCACGAAGCCGCCGTCCACCCCCACCAGCGTGCGCCCGCCCGGCGTCATCACGTGCACGTCGCCGCCGAACTGGGTGTGGATGCCGGCGTCGAGCACGTCGTAGAAGTTCACGTCGTAGGCCGGGCTGCCCAGCGCCTCCCACTCGGCCTTGGTGATGTAGGTCTTGCCCGGCGTCGGACGGTCCTTGCCGACGCCGTTGCTGACCACGTAGCCGTCGATGTAGATCGCGCTGCTGAACAGCGTGAGGTCGCCCTCGTAGCTGCGCGGGCGGCCTTCGGCATCGGTGTCGGGCAGCAGGGTGGCGATGGCCTCGCGGCCGCGCAGGTAGCTGCCGCGGCGCTTGCCGCCCTCCTCGTTGTATTCGCGGCCCGAGGCCTTGAGCTCGGCGTAATAGACGTTGCGCAGGAAGGCACGCTGCTGCTCGGCCGGCAGCGCCGCGAAGAAGGCGCGCGCGTCCATGGTGGCGGCGTCGAAGTGCAGGCCGAGGCGGTTGGCCCCGCCGAAGCGCTCCGTGAGCCAGTTGACCAGGTGCAGCCGGCTCTCGACCTTGTACTCGCGCGCCAGCGAGCGGTTGGCCGCGCTGTCGCCGCGCGAGAGCGCCTGCTGGCGCTCGCGGTCGAGCTCCACCTGCTTGCGCGCCAGGAAGGCCGGGGCGCCGGCCTCGTCGCCGTCGTAGCCGAATTCGCGCACGAGCCATTGCGCGAGCGACAGCGCGCCGTTGTAGACCGCCACGGCCTTGCCCGGCTGGTCGGCCAGCGGCTGGCCCGGATCGGCCAGGTTGGCCGGATCGAGGTAGCGCTTCGCGAAGGCCTGCCAGTCGGCGCCCGCGCCCATGCCGGCCGACACCGCCACGCTGGCGCCGCTGCTGCGGTCGCCGGGCTTCACGTCGACCACGGCGCCCAGTGTCTTGACCTCGCCGCGGTCGGCGAAGTAGAGATCGCGCCCGGCCGTCACCTCGAGCAGGCCCGGGCCGGTGACGTAGAAGCTGCTGTGGCGGATGTCGCGGCCGGCCTCGACCACCGAGATGTCGTCGGCCAGGCCGTGCGAGATCAGGTTGCCGCGGCCCTCGCCGATGGTGTCCTTCTGGCCCAGGCGCGTGCCCGAGTCGGTGATGTCGCGGCCCGCGCGCACCGCCACCGGGATCGAGCCGTCGTAGCGCGTGCCTTCGCGGCCCAGGTGGCCCAGGCTCGCCATCTGGCCGAAGCGCAGGCCAACGATGTCGCCTTCCACCGCGTAGTAGCGCGCCGGCTCCTGGCCTGTCGCGGCATAGGCCGAGGTGGCCTGGCTCGCGAAGGTGAACAGCGGTGCGTTCGCATAGCGGCCGCTGGAGTTCGCGAGCCAGTCGGTCCGCTCGTTGACCACCGACGGATGCAGGTTGTGCACCAGCATCGGACTCAGGCCGTAGGGGCCGCCGCCGGTGTAGGCGATCAGTCCCATGAAGCCCGGACGGAACGGGCTGGTGAGCGCCGCCGGGTCGGCGGTCGACGCGGTGATCGCATAGCCGCTGGCCTGGATCGAGTCGCGCGCCAGCAGTTCGAGCACGCCCTTGCCGGTGACGTTGGTGTATTGCTCGCCCTGCGGCGCCGGCGAGAGCGTGAGGCCGAACTCGGTGCGCGTGAAGGCCGCGCCGTTGTTGGCCAGCAGGTTCGCGGTGCCCACGCCGTAGTAGAGGCTGCCGCTGGCCGCGACCGCGCGCAGGATCGACGGATAGAAATGGCCCTGGTAGGTCGCGCCGACGTTGGTGTCGCGGCGCGCGTTCACCACGTCCTCGGCCACGGCGCCCTCGCCCCAGGCGGTGGTCGGCGTGAGGTTGCCGCCGGCGCTGAACAGGTCCACGCCGGTGGCCGGGGTCCACAGCGAGAACCAGCTGTAGCCCTGGCCCGTGTATTCCTTGCCCTGGTAGCCGAACGGCGTGGCGTTGAGCAGCTTGGTGCGGCCCGCGTCGGCCACGCCGCCGAGCACCAGGTCGCCGCGCGCGTCCAGCCGCGCCGCCGAGTCGCCGAGCACCAGCACCGGTCCGCCGCTGGCACCGGCGCGGCCGGCGCTGTAGGGGTCGCCGCCGCGCGAGTCGAGCTGGTCGCGCGTGCCCACGCCCACGTCGATGCCGCCGATGGCGCCGGCCTGCACGCGCAGCGCGCCGCGCAGGTTGACCAGCGTGCTGTTGAGGTCGTGCTCGTTCCTGCGCAGCGTCGCGTTCGGGTTCAGGGTGCCGCCGATGCGCAGGTCGAGGTCGCCGCCGCCCGTGAGCACGAGCTCGCCGCCGGGCGTCATGCGGCCGGTGCTGGCCACGGCCAGGTGCAGGCCTTCGCTGCGCGGCACCCGCGTGGTGTAGCTGCGCAGCGGACCGTCGTTGAAGTAGACCTCGCCGCGCGGGCCGATCATGCCGGCGTCGCGCCCGGCCTCCACCACCAGGTTGCCGCCGCCCAGCGTGCCGAAGCCGGTGAAGCCCACGAGGTAGGGGTCGTTGGTGTAGCTGTTGCCCCCGTACGGGTAGTACTCGCCGTTCGCGCCCACCACGTAGGTGCCGAAGTTGATCCACCAGGCCGCGGGCCGCGCGTCGGCGCCGGTCGCGACGCTGCCGCTGCCCTGGCGCCAGAGCCAGGTGCCGGTGGCGGTCGAGCCGATCTGGCCGCGCATCTCGGACAGTTCGAAGCCCTGGCGCGGGCTGCCGCCGCTGCCGACCAGGTCGCCGCGCAGGTCGCCGCCGGCGCGCAGCAGCAGGTTGCCGCCCTGCTCCGGATACCAGGCCGCGTAGAGGCTGCGCGCACCGCCGTCGATCAGGTGCTCGTAGGGCTTGCCTTCGATGGGGAACAGGATCGAGCCGTCCTTGAGCAGGCCGCGGGCCTGGTCGTAGAGCCGATCGGCCGCGCCGCCCACGCCGGGCGCGGTGGCGGTGCCGGCCGTGTAGACGCCGTAGGGCGAGCGCAGCGTGAGGTCGCCGCCCGACACCAGGTCGAGGTCGCCGGTGCCGGTGCGCAGCACGCTGAACAGCTGCTCGCGCGCCGGGTGGTAGGCCGCGACGCGGTCCGGCGGCACGGCCGGCTTGTCGACGGTGGCGTATGCGCCGTAGCCGTAGTCGTTCATTTCGGCGGGGTCGTTGACGACCATGCCCCACATGCGCAGCTCGTCGACCTGCTCGGGCGTCATCGGCGTGCCCGGAACGATCTGGAAGCTCAGCACGTACTCGCCGAAGAAGTCGATCACCAGCTTCTCGCCCGCGTCCGGTCCCCAGAAGTAGGTGGCCGGCGAGCCCGTGCCCGGCACGTCGCTGACCTTCGCGCCGAGGCCGAAGTGGGTGTCGGCCAGCTGCAGCCGGCCCGTGGCGTGCGGCTGCGCGAGGCGGGTGTCGGCCGCGCCGAGGTCGGCGCCGGCCACGAGGCGCAGGTCCCACGACAGCGAGCCCGCGGGCAGCATCGGCGCCAGCGCCCAGGTACGGCCCTGGTTGCCGTCGGCATCGGCGGGCCGCAGGTTGATCATCTCGACGCCGCCCGGCAGCTTGACCTGGGTTTCCGAGGGCACCACCGCGCCCTTGGCCAGCGCGAGCGGGCGCGACAGCGACATGCCCACCGGCAGCGGCACGCCCGCGGGCCAGATGCCCGCGGCCATGCGCACCGCGGCCGGCAGGCGGAAGCCCGCGGCCAGGCGCGTGCCGGCCGGCAGCGTCACGGGCTCGCCCAGCACCGAGCCGGCCGCATGCAGCAGCTTGCCCGCGGCGTCGCGCACGTCCGCGCCGAGCACCAGGCCCGCGGGCACGGTCAGCGGCTGGTCGAGCACCATCGCCCCCGGCAGTTGCGTGCCCGAGGGCAGCGTCACGGCGGCGGCCGGCAGGTCGAAGTTGAGCGTGCGGCCCTGCTCGAAGCCGGTGCCGGTGTCGAGCGTGACCAGGCCGCCGTGCGGGATCACGAGGTCGCCGCCGAAGGGAATCCGGCCGCTCGGCAGGATCCAGCCCTTGTCGTCGGGCGTGGCGCCGCGCACCAGGCGCGAGCCGTCGAAGCCGTCGTTGATGCTGCCGAAGACCTCGAGATTGCCCGGCGCGCGGATCACCAGCGCGCCCGGTTCGCCCGAGCCGTAGGCCAGGGTCTTCTGCGTGCGCGGGTTCACGCTCGCGTAGCGGTGGCCCGAGAGGTCGATGTCGCCGTCCACGTGCAGGTCGCCGTCGGGGTTGATCACGGCGTCGGTCACGATCTGCACGCCGGGGCGCAGGTGGAAGCGCTCGCCCTGCGCGCGCAGGCCCGCGAGGCGGCCGTTCATCAGCGCGCCGTTGCGCAGCGCGGCCTCGATGAAGGTCTCGCTTTGGCCATGCAGGCGGTCGAGGTAGGCCTGGTCGATGACCTGGTAGGTACGGCCGTCGACGCTCTTGTCGGTGCCCTTCGTCGCGCTCTTGTCGGTGACGAAGGCATTGACCGCGACCGACTTCGCGCCCTGGATGACGATGCTGCCCGCGGCCTCGATGGCCACGTCGTCGGCGCCGCGGCGCGGTGCGTTGAGCGCCACCGTGCCGTAGTCCTTCGCGGCGCCGGCCACGCGCAGGTCCATGCGCGCGCCGCTGGCGATCGAGAGCGTGCCGCTGCCGGCATCGAGCTCGATGACCGCGCGGTTGGGCGCGTCGATGGCCTGGCCGTAGCTGTCGCGCCGCAGCACGCTGGCGCTGGCATCGAGCACCGCCGTGCCCGCGAGCGACACGCCGTCGCGCGCGGCCAGCCGGATGCTGCCGGCCTGCTCGCCGCTGGCGTCGATGCGACCTTCGACCGTGAGCCGGCCGCCGTCGACCGAGAGGTTGATCTCGCGCGCCTTGAGCTCGTCGCCGACCACCAGGTCGCCGCGCTTGAGCTGGAAGCTGCGCACGCCGAAGGCGCCGCCCTCGTTGAGGCGCGCGTTGAGGCCCTGGAAGTCGGCGATGGTCTGTGCGCGCAGCTCGATGTCGCCGGCTGCGTAGGGCACCAGCGTGCCGCCCGCGTCGTAGGCGCCGCTGCTGCCGGCCGCGATGGCGCCGCGCAGGTCGATCGTGCCCGCGCCGGCATCGAGCGCCAAGGCATCGAGGCGGCCCGCGCGGTTGTTGCGCGCCGACAGGTCGATGCGCGCGCCCGCCGCCTGCGCGATGTTGCCGGCGCGGCTTTCGAGCACCAGGTCGCCGCCCCAGCCGTACTTGCTGACGTCGAAGAAATCGACGCGCCGGCCCGCGAGGTCGAGCATCGAACGCTCGCCCAGCAGCAGGTCGCCTTGCGCGACCAGGCTCAGCTTGCCGCTGGGCAGCAGCACCGTGGTGTCGAAGCGCAGCTGGCCGCCCGCGTCGAGCCGCAGCTCGGCGCCCAGCGCCTCGGGCGCCACCGCGCCGACCGCCGGTGCCACCGCGCCCTCGGGCGCCGTCACCGCGATGCGGCCGCCCGCGCGGATGTCGTTGACCGAGCCGGCCTTGCCGGTCATCAGCGGCGTGGTGATCAGCAGCTCGCCGCCGCTGCGGTCGAAGGCCTTGGTGCTGTCGTTCCAGGCCCCCTGCGACTGGTAGACGCCGAGGCTGCCGCGGTGGTTGGCCGTGATGCGTTCGCTGGCGTTCAGCGCCACCGTGCCGAAGCCCAAGGTCAGGCGGTCGTGCGAGATCACCGACTTGGGCTGGGTCTGGGCCGCGTAGCCGAACACGATCTCGCGCGCATCCACCTCGAGCCGGCCGCTGCCGGTGCCGGCGCCGCCGCTCATCACGCCACCGGCCGGCGAGGCCGAGCCGTTCCACACCAGCGTGTCGGTCTCGATGCGCGCCACGTCGCCGGCGCCGCCATGGCCGTAGATGGCCGGCGTGGTCAGCACCAGTTGCGCCAGCGAGGGCTGGCCGTTGGCGGACGACAGCGTCGACAGCCGCACCGATTCGTAGAAGTTGACCGAGTCGCGCGCGGTCAGCACCAGGTTCTCGAGCGCCGGTGCGCCGGTGCTGGTGTCGCCGCGCAGCAGGCGGTCGAGCACCTGCTGGTTGAGCGTCATGCCCGCGGGCAGCGCACCGCCCGCGCGGGCGCGCTCCAGCGCCTCGGCGCTGCCGACGTTGATGCCGCCCACGGCCAGCACCAGGTTGCGCGCGCCGTAGCGCACCGAGTCGCCGAGCTCGAAGGCGCGGTCGGTCGCGGCCGTGATCGTGCCCTCGGCATAGAGGGTGGTGGTGCCGCCGCAGCGCACGCTGCCGCCGCACACGCCGATGCGGATCGGCCCCTGGCCGTAGCGGGTGTCGGTGCTCAGGCTCGGGGCCAGCATGTCGAGCCAGCCGTTGGAGACCGCGAGCACCGACACATCGCCGGGCTTGAAGACGTAGCCGGCCTTCGAGTCCCAGGAGACCGGGCCGCGGCGCAGCGTGTCGATGGCCGCGCCCTGCTCGAGCACGATGCCGCCGTCGCGCTGGCCCGCGACCAGGAACACCTGCGGCGCCGACAGCACGGCGCCTTCGCGCAGCACGATGCCGCTGGCGGCCTGGTAGGCCGTGCCGAAGCCGGCGAGGTACGAGGACTGGGTGTTGCGCTCCGACTCGAAGCGCGACTGCGGCGCACCGCCGATCGCCATGGTGCCCGCGCCGATGCCGTTGAGCATGCCGGCGTCGAGCGTGACGCCGGTGAAGCCCTCGGTGGGCCCCTTGCCCGCGGCCACGATCTCGAACATGCGCGTGCTGCCGCTCACCACCAGTTCGCTGCCGAAGCCGCCCGGCGCGGCCGCGTGCCGCACCGTGCCTTCGGCGATGCGGATGCCGCGGTCCTCCATCGGCTTGATGCCCGGGGTCAGCGTCAGCCGGCCCGCGTCGCGTTCCAGGCGCGGGCGCGGCACGCCGTCGCGCGCGGCCCAGTCGAGGCCGAACTGGGCATAGCTGGTCTCGTTGTACTGGGAATAGGTGCGCAGCAGGTCGGCCGGCGTCACCACCAGCTGCGTGGTCAGCGCGTCGAGGATGCCGGTGTTGGCGACACTGACCCGGCCCGCGGTGCTGAAGGAGCCGTTGCGCATCGCCTGCGTGGCGCCGAAGGCCGCCTGGCCGCTCGCCAGCCCGTTGAGCTCGACGCGGAAGGCGCCCGGCAGCAGCGCATAGGTCGAGGGCAGCAGCGTGTAGGTGCCCGGCGGCAGGCCCGGCACGCCCGCGCCGATGGTGACCTGGCGCCCGACCATCGGGTCGCCCGCGCCCTTCTCGGGCGCGATCGGCGCGGCACCGGGCTGCGCGCCCGGCACGATGGCGTAGACCGGGTTGGTCGCGAGGCCCGGCAGCACGAAGGCCGCGCGGCCGGTGCCGCTCTGCACCAGCGGGTTGAGCCGCGCGTCGGTGGAGCCGCCGCGGCCCGAGAGGAAGGCCGCGCCGGTCAGCGTGCCGCCGCCCGACAGGTCGATGAGCGCCCCGCCCTGCACGTCGATGCGCTCGCCGAGCAGCGTGACGCCGCCGAAGGCCGACGCCGAGCCGCCGATGCCCACGTAGCCGGCATCGAGGCCGTTGTGGACATAGGTCAGGCCGTCCTTGGTGCCGCCGTAGGGCATGGCCAGGCCGGCGCCGCTGGTCGAGGTGATGCTGCCGGCGCGCAGCAGCACCGTGGAGGCGAGGTCCTCGGCCTGGCCCTCGGGACGGCCCAGCGTCACGCTGCCCAGCGGCGCGCGCACCACGCCGCCCTGGTCGACGTTGGCCGACATCAGCAGCAGAGAGCCGAAGGCCGAGTACGGCACGGCGGGTTCGCCCTCGCCGATGCGCTCCACGCGCAGGCTGCGCGCCGTGTCGTAGAGGTTCTTGTAGTTGCCCCAGGTATCGAACTCGCCCCTCTTGCCGGCACGGATCTCGGCGCGCGCGCCGGTGGCCGGATAGATCTGGCTGGCCGCGAGCACCAGGTCGCCCGCGGTCTCGAGCGAGGTGCGGTCGCGCACCAGCGAGGCCTGCAGCCGCAGGTCGCCCTGGCTGCGCAGTTCGAGGCGCTCGAAGCCGTCGCGCTCGACCTGCACGTTGCCCTCGAGCTCGGGCTGGGCGCCCGCGGTGCCGAAGGCCACGGTCTCGATCACGTCGAGCACCGAGGACTCGATGCGCAGGCCCGAGCCGGCGGCCAGCCGCGGCACGCGCGGATTGACCGGGATCGGCAGGATGTACCTGTCGCGGCCCAGGCCGGTGTTGCCCCCGAGGCGCACATAGGGCGCCGCCAGCAGCACCTGCGAGCCGTCGCCCGAGCCCTGCGCGAGGCTGAAGCTGCCCGAGGTCATGCGCAGGGCCTGGCCGAGCCGCAGGTTCACGCCGTCCTCGAAGCTGATCACGCCGTTGACCAGCAGCGAGAGGCTGTCGAAGCCGCCGGCCTCGATGCGGTCGACGCCAATGCGCGCACGGCCGTAGGCGAGCGCGGCATCGGCCTGGCCCGGGCGCAGGTCGGCACGCAGCGAGTCGGGGCCCTGCTGCGCACCCACCTTGATCTCGCGCAGCGAACGCACGCGCGCGTCGGGCGCGTTGGCCTCGGGATAGGCCGGCGCCTCCAGCGTCAGCCCCAGCGTGCCGCCGGCCGCGCCCGCGCCACCCGCCGCGGCGTGCAGCGTGCCGTCGATGAACAGGCCGTTGAAGCTGCTCAGGTAGATCAGGCCGCCGTCGGAGGCGACCGCCGTGGCGCCGGCCAGCGGCAGGTCCAGCGTCGCGCTGGTGCCCGAGGCCTCGAGCCGCGCGCCGGGGCGCACCACGATGAAGTTGTCGGCGCCCACCGTGCTGGTGGCGCTGGCGTTGTAGCGCCCGCCGATCTGGATGCTGCCGCCGTCGCCGACCAGGCCGTAGCGCCGGCCGCGCAGGTCGGTCGCGATGCGGGCCTCGCCCGACACGTCGAGCACCGCGTGGTCGTCGAGCCAGATCGAGCGGTCATGGCCCTTGGACGAGGCGCCGTCGGAGCCATAGCCGAAGGTCTGCAGCTCGATGCGCCCGCCCGCGGCGCGCAGCGTGCCGTCGATGGTGAGCTGCCCGTTGCCGACGAGCGTGATGGCGCGGCCGGCATCGACCTGCACCCGCGCGTCGCGGCCCACGTCCAGCGGGGCCAGCGAGCCGTAGCCCCAGCCGGCCGTGAGCTGCAGGTCGGCGCCCTGGCGCTGCGTCAGCAGGCCCTTGGCCGCGTTCTCGGTGTATTCGGGCGGCAGCCAGGTCTGGAACACGCCGGCGGTGTCGGCGCCCGTGGGCAGGCTGCGCGCGGCGGTGGTGTCGGCGCGCTGCACCGGCATCTCCACGCGCAGCGCGGCGCCCGGCGCGACCGCGAGGCCCTGGTGGCCGATGAGCTCGTAGCGCGAGAAGCCCGTGCGCAGCAGCTCGCCATCGAGATGCAGCACGCGGCCGACCGCCACGTCGCGGTCGAAGCGCGCGCCCACGGCGATGCGCGTGCCGGCCGCGAACTCGAGGTCGCGCGGCGCCGCGGTGCCGGCCGGGAGCATGGCCGCGGTCGGCTGGATGCCCATGCCCTGCGGGAACACCTCGGGCGACACCACGTAGCGGCTCGGGAAGCCGCTGCCGGACTGGTTCGCGAGGCCGATGATCACCGTGCCGGCCGGCAGCGTCGGCACCTGGCTCCACGAATAGATCGAGTAGGACTGGCCGGCCGCGGTCTGCAGCACGTAGCTGTCGTTGTTGCCGATGGGCTTCGGTGGGGTCCAGCTCGCGGCCAGCGTCAGGTGGGTCTCGGGCCGCGCGCGGTCCACCAGCGGCCCGGCGCCCAGTGCCTCGCCGGGCTGGGCGCGCGTGCGCATGTAGCTGAAGTCGGCCGGCAGCGTGGCACCGGCGTTCACCACGAAACCCTCGCTCGCGATCAGGTCGATCGGCGCGACCTCGCCCGCGGCCAGCACGCCGCGGCCGCCCGCGATCTCGCCGCCGATCACCACCGCGCCGCCCGACTGCAGCCGCAGCGTGCCGCCGCCCTTCATGCCCTGGCTGCGCAGCGCGCCGCCGAGCACCAGTTCGCCGACCGGTTGGCCCACGGTGCCGGCCTGGTAGGCATTGGCGGCCAGCGCGATGTCGCCGCCGCGGCCGCCCTGCACGCTGTGGTCGGCGCGGTAGATGGCGCCGGCCGAGGTGTCGAGCACCGCGCCCTGCGACAGCACCACGTCGCCGCTGGACTGCACGCGGATGCTGCCGCCCGCCACGAAGGGCACGCCCGCCGTGCCCGCGCGGTCGAGCGCGAGGTTGGACCACAGGCCGCGCGCATCGAGCAGCACGTTGTCGGCGATCTTCACGCC
Organism: Variovorax sp. GW821-FHT10D07; assembly: GCF_059415325.1. Classification (NCBI taxonomy): domain Bacteria; kingdom Pseudomonadati; phylum Pseudomonadota; class Betaproteobacteria; order Burkholderiales; family Comamonadaceae; genus Variovorax; species Variovorax sp. GW821-FHT10D07. The sequence goes on from NZ_JBWKMZ010000010.1 coordinate 44,345, forward strand.
GGCCGCGAGCTCGGGCTTGAGCGGCGCCGCGAGGCGGTCGACCCAGCCGAGGCTGGCGCTCCACTTCTGGAACACGTTGCCCAGCGCGATGCTGCCGCCGCGCGCTTCGAGTCCCGCGTCGACCTGCACCTGCGTGGCATGCAGCGCGATGTCGCCGCCCGGTGCCACGCGCACCGCCTCGCGCACCGCGATGGTGTCGGTGGCATGCAGGCGCAGCGCGCCGAGCTCGAGCGCGTCGAGCCAGCCGGCGTCGAGGTGGAGGTCCAGCCCCTCCTCGGCCGCGCCGCCGATGGCGATGCGCTGCGCCACCGCGTCCTCCATGTAGCGCAGGCCCTCGGTCGCCTTGTCGTAGACCGGCGTCTGCTTGCCGACGATCAGCTGTCCGCGCAGCGCCACCGCGGTCTGGGCCTGGCGATAGCCGTCGAAGGACTTGTCGCGCGCCTGCGTCTGGCCCTGGCCCTGGAAGGCGCTGGTGTCGATGTCGCCCTCGAGCGTCGCCTTGGCCGTCGCCACCACCAGGCGGCCCGCGTCGCGGCCCACCGTGTAGCCGTTCTCGAGCCGCTCCTTGGCGCCGATCAGCGGGTTGTAGAAGGCGTCGGTCACGCCCCAGCGCTTGTGCTCCGATTCGAAGCCCTTGTAGAGACCGGTGTAGAGCAGGTCGCCGGGCGCGCGCGAGGCTTCGTAGAGCCGGCCGTCCGAGCCCTTGAGCCAGGTCTGGCGGATCTTGCCGGTCTGCACGTCGAGCGTGCCGCCCGCGAGGTTGATGCTCGAGCCCTTGTCCGTGCGCAGCTCGCCGCCGCCGAACTGCACCGTGCCGCCCTGCGCCGACCATTCGCCGATGCCGTGGCCCGCGATGCCGAGGTAGCCGCCGACCTCGAGCAGGCCGCCGGCCGTGTACCAGCGGTCGGTCTCGTAGCCGTTGGTGCCCGCGGGCACGCGCACCAGGTAGCGCCGGTCGAGCCAGATGTTGTTGTTGAACAGCGCGCGGCCGTCGCGGTTGCGCGGCGCATCGCGCTGCTCGTTGCCCTGCACGTTGATCTCGACGTTGTTGGCCTCCATCGCCACGCGCACGCCGACCGCGCCCGCCACGTCGATGCGCGCGCCCTCGCGCACGCTGCTGCGCTTGGCATCGACCAGCACCTGGCCGCCGGTGGCCAGCGTGAGCGAGTCGCCGAGGAACTCGACCTCGCCGCCGCTGGCGATGCGCACCAGCGACTGGTCGCGCCGGTGCGCCACGCCGTCGCCGGCCTTGTCCGAGTCCTTGATCATCGCGTTGCGCTGCACGTCGAGCGCGGTGGTCGCGCTCTCGTCGAGCAGGATCGCCGTCACGCTGCCGGTCTCGAGCGTCACCTTGCCCGCGGCGTCGGCCGTGTCGTTGAGCAGGTGCACCGTGCCGCGCGTGTGGACCGAGGTGGTCGACACCGCCACGCCCTGCTGGCGCACGTCGCGGCCGGTGAGCGTGATGTCGCCCTGCTCCGCCTGCAGCAGCCCGGTGTTGCGCACCAGCCCGGCGGCGCTGCCCTCGAGGCGCAGCGGCGTGATGGTGTTGCCGCGCGTGGTCGAGGCCTGGTTCTCGTCGGTGCCCAGGCCCTTGCGGATCACGAAGGCATCGCCCGCGGCCAGCATGACCTGGCCGTTGGGCGTGCTGATCTGGCCGTGGTTGTGCGCCTCGCGGCCGGCCAGCAGCACGTAGCCGCCGGCCTCGGTCACCGTCTCGGGGCGGCGCGTCGCGATGCGCGCGCCGGCCTCGACCACCACGTCGCCCGTGGCCGCGCCATGGCTGAAGCTGTTGGCCGTGGTCTGCAGGTCGTTGGCCAGGCTCGGAACGAACTTCGTGCCCTGGGCTTCGCTGTACAGCCCCTTCTTGAACTGCGCATCGCTCATGCCGACGGCCGAGGCCACCAGGTTGCGCGTGTCGACCTGGCTGCTGCCGCTGAACACGATGCCGTTGCGGTTGACCACCATCACCGTGCCGTCGGCCTGGATCCGGCCCTGGATCTGCGAGGGCCGCGCCTGCGGATCGTTGACCCGGTTGAGCACGGCCCAGCTCGGCTGCTGCTCGAACTTCAGCGTGGTGTTGCGCCCGACGTTGAAGGTCTCCCAGTTGAGGATCGCCTGCGGCGCGGTCTGCGCGATGGTCACCTGCGTCTGGCCGCCGTTGTGCGATTCCACCGGCGCGTTGGCATTGGCCCAGCCTGCCGTGAGGCTGGCCGTGTCCACGCGCAGGCCACCCTCGGCCAGGCCGTCGGGCACGCCCTGGCCGCTGGCGATGGCCGTGCGCCGCGCCGCTTCCTGCGCGGCCTGCTGGGCCGCGATGCCGCGCGCCGCGAGGTTCAGGTTGCCGATCGAGCGCTGCAGCTGCTCGCCCGCGCGCTGCTGCTGCGCCTGCGGGCTCACCAGCGCCGAGGCCGGCATGCCGTTGGGCAGCCGGCCGGTGGCCAGCGCGGTGCTCTGCGCCATGTTCTTCTGCGCCATCCAGCCGGCGCTGAAGGCGCGCTGCGCATGCGCGGCGGGCACCGTGGCGCCCGCGGCCAGCATCAGCGCGATGGCATGCACCAGCGGCCGCGGCCGGATCTGGGGAGTGAAGGAAAAGGGGCTGCTCTCGTTGCGCCGGGACACCGTGCTGCTGCTGCGTTGCATGCGGACTTCCATGGGTTCGTGTTGCGTTGCTCGATCGATGCCGCGAGGCCCGCGGCCTCGTGGTCTACCGAGCTATGACAGCGAAGCCACGGCGCGACTGCACCATGTCACGAAAACTTCACGAACGGCCCGCGCCACCCCGGCGCTCAGGCGCTGGCCAGGCCCAGCAGCACGATGCCGCCCGGCAGCTGCGTGAGCTCGGCGCCATAGACGTCGCGCACCAGGAAGGCCACGTCGTCGAGCCGGTCGATCGAGAAGCTGGCCTGCACCCTGGTGCGCCCCAGCGCCGCGTTGGTGATCACCAGCCGGCCATGGCGGTAGCGGTTGACCTCGGCCACCACCTCCGACAGCGGCACCCGGTCGAACACCAGCTGGCGCCGGCGCCAGGCGCTGACCGCGCCGGTATCGACCGCCGCGACCGCGCCGAGGCCGGCCGCGCTCCAGCGCAGCTGCCGCCCTTCGTCGAGCCGCACGCGCTGCGTGCCGCGCGCCACCTCGACCTGGCCCGACAGGCAGGTCAGGCAGACCTCGCCGTCGAGGTTGCGGATATTGAAGCGCGCGCGCTGCGCCGACACCGTGCCGCCCGCGGCCGTGACGGTGAAGCGCGCCGAGCCCGAGGCCTCGTTGGCGAACTCGGCCTCGCCGGCCACGAGTTCGACGCTGTCGCCCCCGCCGCCATCGCCCGCCGCGCGGCGCAGGTTCACGCGCGTGCGCGTGTTGAGTTGCAGCACCACGCCGCCGGCCACGTGCACCTCGCGCTGCTCGCCGGTCGCGGTGCTGTAGTCGGCGTTCCAGTCCGTCACCGGCGACCAGAGCCCGAGCGGCGGCGACACCGCGAGGTAGGCGACCGAGGCCGCCACCGCGCCGCCGAGCCAGGCACGGCGGCCCGGCATCGGCAGCCGGTGGCGCGCCGCGCGCTCTTCCTGCCGGCGCAGCTGCAGCCCGGCCGGCGCCATCGCGCGCCAGACCTCGCGCGCCTGCGCGAAGGCCTGCGCATGCGCGCGGCTGCGCGCGCACCAAGCCTTGAAGGCGCGCGCGTCGTCCTCGTTCGCCTGGCCCGAGGCCAGACGCACCGCCCAGGCCTGGGCTTCGCGTTGCAGGGTCTTCATCGCGTCGGGATCTCCGGGTTCGTCGAAGGGCGCGGCTTCATCGTTTTCAGCCTTCATCTTGCTTCGACTGTTTTCCGGCGCCAGGACCGAAGCGCTGGATGAAATCCCGGCCCAATCGCTCGCAGCAATGCTCGAGGCCGGCGCGCAATTCCTTCTCGACCGTGCGCACCGAGACGCCGTAGCGCGTCGCGATGTCCTTGTGCGGCATCTCGTCCACGCGCGCAGCCAGCACGATCGCCTTGCGCCGGCGCGGCAGCTCGGCCAGCGCGCGTTCGAGCGCCGCGAGCTGGTCGCGCGCCTCGGCGCCGCGCGCCGGGTCGGCCATCTCGTCGGCCATGTCGTAGAGCGCCTCGACCTCGCCCACGCTCAGCAGGCGCGCGTTGCTCTTGCGCTGGTCCTCGGCCACGTTGAGCGCGATGCGGAACAGGTAGGCCGAGGGATAGCGCACCTCGCTGCGCACCGTGCTGTTCTCCACCCGCAGGTAGGCTTCCTGCAGCGCGTCGTTGGCCAGGTCCTCCGAGCCCAGCCGCATGTGCAGGTGCTTCCTGAACTGGGCGTAGCGCGCGAGGAACAGCGTCCGCAGTGCGGCCTTGAAGCGGTCGGGCATCGCCGCTCCCTCAGCCCGCGCGCGACCGATGGGGCCGGCAATCGCGCGCCGGGTCGGTGCGCGGGGTCAGCAGGATCGTGAGCGGCTGCGGCAGCGCGGGCGGCGGCGCGTCCAGGGCCAGGTCGCGCAGGCTGCGCAGCACGCGCGCATCGCGCTCGCGCTGGCCGCTGCCTTCGAGCACCCGGATGTCGCGCACCGCCCCGTCGGCGTCGATCCACAGCTGCACGCCGAGCCGGTAGCGGCCGAAGGCATCGGGCTGTGCGATGCACAGCACGCGCGTGATCGAGGATTGCAAGGCGGCCGCGTAGTCGCGCAGGTCGGCGGCGGCTTCGTCGTCGCGGCCGCTGCCCTCGCCGCGCGAGGCCACGGGAGCGCTCGCCTCGGCCACCGATTCGGGCACCAGCGTGAACGACTGTTCGCCGACATAGCGCGCCACCAGGCCGGACCCCACCAGCAACTGGCGCAGCGCATCGCGCGGCGCGAGCCGGCCCTGCACCGACGAGGCCGTGCGGCCCTCCGCCAGGCTGCTGCTGACCAGCACCGAATGGCCGGTGATGCGGGCGAATTCGGCCAGCGCATCCTGCAGCGGCTGCGCCTGCATGTCGAAGTTCAGCGCGCCGGCCCCCTCGCGCGGACCGGGCAGTTGCGCGTGGGCGAAGCGCGCGCCCATCATCAGCAGCACGACGAGGCACCAGGACAGCGACAGGGCACTGCCCGAGGCGGAAGCACGTGTCATGAGGCGGAGGAGAGAGGCAAGGAAGTGCTGCGGGGAGAAAGTGGGGGCGCGACCGTCCGCCTCGCGGCCTGGCTCGATGTTCGCGGCCTGAGGCTATTCGGCTGACATGACCGACCCATGACAGGTGCCGGACTCCCGAGTTCGCGACACCGCCGCGACTTGTTTCCGGCCTACACTGGCGCGTTTTTTTCTTCCAGGGATCGGAGACTTCGATGCGCGCAGCCTGTGGATGGATCGCGATGCTGGCCGCCCTCGGCAGCCTGGGCGCCATGGCGCAGGAAGCCGCCCCGGCCAATCCCTGCATGGAGGTGACGGTGAACGGCGAGCGCGCGCCCTCCTACGACTGCCTGACGCAGAAGATGCGCCCGCCCGCGTCGGCGCCGCGCGACACCGACGGCGTGCCGCAACTGGCCTCGGAAGCGATCGCCAACCGGCCTTCGAACCAGCTCGGCCTGTTCAACCGCGCGGCCACCAGCACCCGCATGGGCAATACCTTCGGCACCTCGGTGTATCCGCAGCGGCCGCCGACGGTGGCGCCGGTGTCGCCGTTGATGCCGGGGCGTTGAGGGAACGAGGCCGCGCCGCGGCCTCGCCTCGTCTCAATAGCCCAGCGTTCGCCGCTCCGCCGGCGTGAGCTGGTTGCGCTCGGCCGGCCCCATGGCCGAATCGCCGAGCACCTGCACCGCGCTGCCGCTGCGATAGCCGGTGCGCTGCGGCGCGGCATCGTTGCCGGCCGGCGCGGCGGGTGTGCCGGGCATGGGCTCGTTGCCGAAGCCCAGCACGCGCACCGTGAACACGGAGGGCAGCGCCTGCCGCGCGGCCGTGCGTTCGCGCTGCACCGAGTCCTGCGCGGCCATCGCGGCCTGCGAGGCGGCGGCGCTGGCGCTGGTGAGCGCGCCCACGTTGACCGAGGCCACCACGGGCAGGCCGCTCGATTCCCCCTTGACCTGGATGTTGGCCGCGTTGACCACCTGCAAGGCGGCGAGGTTGACGTTGCCCGAGACGCGGATGCCGGCCTCGCCCGCGTCGATGGTGCCCAGTGGCGCGATCAGGTCGACGTCGCCGGGCGGTACCTCGGCGATCGGGGCCAGGGTGGCGATGCCGGCGCCGGTGCTCGGCACGTTCGGCGCCAGCGTGGCATTGCCCAGGGCGTCGTAGCTGCGCTTGGGCGGCGTGTAGACCACGGTGGTCTTGGCGCCGCGCCCGGCGTTGATGTCGCCCTCGGCCGACCAGGCCAGGATGCCGCCGCCGAAGGTGGTCATGATGCGCGACAGGCCCAGCAGCACGCTGCCGCGCGTGAAGATCTCGACCTCGCCCGCGCCCTGCGTGAGCAGGCCGGTGCTCGGCGGCGGCAGCACGCCGTTCGCGCCGAGCGTAAGGCCGCCGCCGGGCGCGAGCACCTGGATGCCGCCACCGAACAGCGTGTGCGTGCCCGCCGCGCCCTGGAACACGATGCTGCCGCGCCGCTCGACCGGCTGCCCCTGGGCATCGGCTGGCGGCAGCAACGCGCCGATCGCCTCGCGCCCGCGCAGGTAGCTGCCCGCGCGCCGGCTCTCGGGGTCGTTGTATTCGCGGCCGCCCTGGCGCAATTCCTCGTAGAACACCTCGCGCACCAGCACGCCCTGCTGCTCGGCCGGCAGCGCGAGGAAGGCCGCGAGCGCGCCCTCGGCACCGCCCGCATAGCCGAAGCGCTCGCGCAGCCAGGCCAGCAACCGGTCCTCGTAGGTCTTCGCGACCTTGCCGGCCTGGTCGGCCAGCGGGCTGGCGGCATCGGCGAGCCTGGCGCGATCGAAATAGCGCGCGGCGAAGCCGGCGTAGTCGGGCCCGCCCGCGCCCACGCCGGCCGACAGCACGATCGAGGCGCCGGGACGGGTGTCGCCCTCGGCGACCGGACCGATGCTGCGCAGCGTGGATGCGCTCACCTGGTTGCCCAAGAGCGGCTGCCCCTGCAGGATGTTGCGCCCGGCCGAGACGTCCAGCAGGCCGGGCCCCGCCACGTCGAGCGTGGCGTTCAGCACGTCGCGCCCCGCATCCAGCAGGGAGACGTCGAGCGCGCCGTTGTGCGCGATGTAGCCGGTCGCGATGATGTCGCGGCCGGCGCGCATCTGCACCGGCTTGCCGGCGATGTAGAAGTTCTCCACCGCGGCGCCACCCTCGTAGCGCGCGACATAACGGCCGGTGTTGGCCAGGATGTCGCCGCGCACGGCATACAGGCGGATCGGCTCGCTGCCCGGTGCGTGCAGCAGGGTCGCGCGGTCGACGCCGTGGCCGAACAGCACGCTGCCCTCGATCAGGAGGTCGTAGAGGTCCGCTTCCGGCGACGGCACATCGAGCGGGCCGTAGAAGTTGCTGGCCACCCACGCGCCGGGGGAACCCAGCAGCCACAGCGGGCGCTCGGGCGTCGCCAGCGCGGACAACGGCCCGCTCGACATCGCGGAGGTGCCGGACACCCGGTCGCGCGCCAGCAGCTCGAGCCGACCCTGGCGCGAGGGCGCGAGCGTGATGTTGGTGGCGATCGAACCATTGGCCGCGATCGCCGACAGGCGGCCCGGGTCGTAGCGGATCCACTCCCCGTTGTTCGTGATCGACTTGCGCTGCTGGATGTCGCCGCCGGCCGAGAAGAGCTCGAGCCCGCTGCGCTCGGTCCACAGCGTGAACGAGGTCAGCGCCGGATTCTCCTGCCCGTCGAACGAGGCCTGCGTCGCGCCGCCGAGCAGCACGACACGCCCGGCGTCGCGCGAGGTGAGCGCCATCAGGTCGCCGCGCGCATCGACGGCCATGGTGCCGTCGCCGACCACCAGGCCGAGCCAGCCGTAGCCGAGCCGGTCGCGCGGCGCCTGCGCGTCGACCGCGCGCGGGTCGAGATCGGACTTCAGGCCGTAGCCCGATTCCAGCGTCATGCCCACCGCGCCCGCCCTGACACGGCTGTCGCCGCGCAGGTTGACGAGCTGGCCGCCGGTGGTCGGTATCTCGCCGATATCGCGGCCGGCGTTGATGCGACCGCCGACGTCCACGCTCAGGCGTCCGCCGCCCGATGCGAGCACGGTGCCGTCGGCGCCCACGCGGCCGCTGGAAGCCACGACCAGGTCGAGCGCCGAAGTCGTGCCGCCGACGTCGGCCAGGCCGAGGTTCGAGGTCGATCCGGCATCGCCGCCGGCGCGCACGCTCAGGTGCCCGCCGCCCAGCGTTCCGATGCCGCCGAAGCCCGCCAGCTCGATGCCGCCGGAGAGCGGCGACACGGTGTACTGGCCGAAGTTGATGCCCCAGGCCGCGCGCTGCCCGAACTCGGCACCGCCCTGGCGCCAGAGCCAGTAGCCGATGCCGTTGCTCGACTTGAGGTTGCTGGTGTCGCCGATCGCGAAGCCGCGCACGTCGCCCTGCGCCGACAGCAGCAGGTCGCCGCCGCCCTCGGTGAAGAACATGCGGCGCGCGTTGAGCGTGGCCTCGTAGTCGGGGTAGCCGAGCACCGAGCCGTCCCAGGTGCGCGCGCGCGGGGCGTCCCACGCTTCGCTGCCGGCGATCTGGGTGCCGGCGGTGTAGACGCCGAAACGCGAGGACTGCCGGTAGTCGCGCCCGGCCAGTACGTCGAGGTAGCCGGTGCCGGTGCGCACCACCGAGATCGCGTCCTCGGGTCCCGACTGCGTCGACGAGAGGTGCGGATCGTCCAGCAACACGTCGCCGCGCGCGCCGAGCAGCGATGCAGCGGTCACGCCGCGGGTGTCGGCCGACGCGAGGTCGGCACCGCCCACCAGCCGCATCGACCACGAGCGCATGCCCGGCGCGAGCATGTCGGCCACGACCATCATGCGGCCCTGCCCGTCGGGGCGCCGGCTCCAGCCGAAGTCGTCGGGCGTGTCGGGTGGCGGCGCGAAGCCGTCGGAGATGCTGCCGTTGATCACCAGGTTGCCGCCCGCGCGCAGCACGACCACGCCGGGTTCGCCGGAACCGCGCCGCGATGCATCGGCGTTCGGCCCATAGCGCCAGCCCGAGAAATCGAGCTCGCCGCGCACCGTGAGGTCGCCCTCGCTGCGCAGCTCCAGGCCGGGGCGCAGGTGGAAGGCATCGCCGAAGGCGCGCAGCCCCGCGAGCCGCGCGCGGGTGGCGCCACTGGCATTCGCCGCGTCGATGAAGGCGCGGCTGTCGGCGTGCAGCGTCTCGAGGTAGGCGCTGTCGACCACGCCATCGGCCGGCGCGTGGCGCGCGAAGGCATTGACCGCGATGCTCTCGGCGCCGCGCACCGTGAGGCCGGCGGCCGCGTCCACCGCCACGCCGTCGGCGCCGAGGCGCGCTGCGTTGACCTCGAGGCGCCCGCGCGCCACCGCGTCGGCCGAACGCAGGTCGATGGTGGCGGCGGCGTCGAGCCGCACCGTGCCGGCCGCGGATGCGAGCTCGACCTGGGCCCGGTTCGAGGCCTCGATGACCTGTCCGCGGCCGTCGAGCGCCAGGCGCGTGCCGTGGGCATCGAGCACCGCGCCCGGCGCCAACAGCAGCCGGTCGCGCGCGGCCAGCCGGATGCTGCCCACGTCCTCGCCGCTGGCGTCGATGCGGCCGTTGACGGTGAGCGAGCCGCCGTCGACCGACACCTCGATGCGGTTGGCGCGCAGTTCGTCGCCGATCGCGAGGTCGCCGGTCTTCACGACGAAGCCGCGGCCGCCGAAGACGCCGCCCTCGTTCAGGCGCCGGTTGAGTCCCGCGAAGTCGTCGAGCGAGCGGGCGCGGATGTCGATGCTGCCGGACTCGCGCGCCGCCGGCGAGGCGCCGAGGATGGCGCCCGCGAGCTGCACGCGGCCGTCGGCGCCCGTGGCGGTGACGCGGACCGAGCCCGCCGGCTTGCCCGCCGCCGAGACGTCGATGCGCGAGTCGGCGGCCTGCTCGACCGCGCCATGGGTGGATTCGATCAGCAGGTCGCCGCCGCTGCTGAAGCGCGTGAGGTCGAAGAAGCCCAGCGCACGCCCCGCGAGGTCGATGGCCGCGCCACCGCCGAGCCGCACATCGCGCTCGGCCTCCAGCACCAGCCGGCCGCTGGGCAGCGCCACGGCGGTGTCGAGCTCGATCGAGCGCCCGGCCAGACGCACTTCGGCGCCCAGTGCTTCGGCACCCGCGACGCCCGCGCCGCCGCGGCCCGCGCCCTGCGGCGCCGTCACGCGCACCGCGTCGCCCGCGCGGTAGGCCATGAACGAGCCCGCCTCGCCGGTCAGCAGCGGCGTGTTCAGCAGCAGCTCGCCGCCACGGCGGCTGGCCGCATCGGCGCCCTCGCGGTACACCGACAGCGTCGCGCGCCGGTTGGCCGTGATGCGCTCGGTGGCGTCGAGACCGACGCGCGAGAACCCCAGGATCAGCCGGTCGAGCGCGACCTGGTCCTGCGCCCGCTGCAGCGGGCCGTAGCCGAACTCGATGCGGCGCGCATCGACCACGAGGCTGCCGGCGCCGGTGCCCGGGCCGCCGGGCGCCACCGCGCCGGGCGCGCGGCTCGCGAACGGCGCTTCGGGCGTGCCCGCCCCGGTGGACAGGCCGTTCCAGATCAGCGTGTCGGTCGCGATCCGCGCCCTGTCCCCCGCCGAACCCCAGCCGTAGACGGCGGGCGTGTTCAGCTGCAGCACCGCGGGCGCGATGCCCGCGCCGTGCGCCGCGCGCAGGTCGAGGTCGACGCTGCCGAAGAAGTTGAGCGCGTTGCCCGCGGTCAGCGTGAGCTGCTCGATCGGCGTCTGGCCCGGCACCGTGGGCCGCAGCAGCCGCTCGAGCATCTCCTGGCTCAGGCGCACGCCGGGAGCGATCGCGCCCTGCGCCTCGGCGGCCGCGAAGGATTCGCGCGTGCCGACGTTGATCGCGGGCGCGGCCATGGCCAGGTAGCGCGCGTTGATCTCGGCCTCGCCGAGCGTCACCGGGCCGCTGCTCAGGAAGCTCACGGTGCCGCGGGTGCGCAGCATCGCGCCGTCCGCGATGGTGATCGACCCCCGCGTCGCCGACGGATCGCCCTGCGGCGGCGCGAAGTCGTAGACGCCGTTGCCCACCGCGAGGATCGCGTTGGCGCCCTGGCTCGCCGAATCGAGGTAGACGTAGCCGTAGCTGGAATCGAAGCCGGCGGTGCCGCTGCGCGAGGTGTCGACCAGCGCGCCGCGCTCCACGCGCACCTCGTGCCCGGTCAGGAAGACCTGGCCCGCCGCGAGCCGCGCGCCGTCGCGCACGACCACGGCCGCCTGCTCGGCGCCCGTGATCACCACGTGCGGACCGACCGGCACCTGGCCCGAGCCGACCACCACGAACACGTCGCGCAGGCCGTACACGCCGCCCACGATCAGCGTGCCCGCGTCGAAGGCCGAGAGCTGCGCCGCGTCGAACGAGACGAAGCCCGGCGTGGCCGCCGCGCCCGGCGCCACCACCTCCGCCGCGCGCCGGCCGGTGAGGAACAGGTTGCCGTCGAGCGCGGCCGCGCTGCCCGAACCCGCCCCCGCCTCGCCGCGCAGCCGCGCCACGCCCTCGAAGGACAGTGCCCGGCCGGTCGCGCTGCCGGTGTCGATGTGCACGCTCTGGCCGTCGCGCTCGAGGCGCGCGCGCACCTCGCCGAAGGTGGCGGCGCGCGCGAGCGCGAAGTCGGCGTAGCTGGTCTCGTTGTACTGCGAGAGGCTGCGCACCGCGCTGCCCGGCGTCAGCGTGACGGCGGTGGGCAGCGCGTCGCGCACGGCGGTGTTGGCGATGCCGAGGTAGCCGCTGGCGCGCACCGATCCACTGGCGCGCAGCGACTCGAAGGCCTGGCCCGAGCCGCCGCCGAGCTCGATGCGCCAGGCGCCGGGCAGCAGCGCGTAGGTCGAGGGCATCAGCGTGTAGGTGCCCGCGGGCAGGCCGCCCACGGGCGCATCGAAGCGGATCTGCTGGCCGATGCGCGGCGCGCCGGCGCCCGCATCCGGGGCCACCGGCGCGTAGCCGCCCGCGAAGCCCGGCACCAGCGCATAGACGCCGGCGCCCGCGCTGCTGAAGCCGTAGAAGGGATTGGCGTCGACCAGCGGCGTGCGCAGCACGTCGACCGAGCCGCCGCGCCCCGTGAAGAAGCCGGCGCCGGTGAGCCGGCCGCCGCCCGACACGTCGAGCACCGCGCCCGCCTCGGCCGTGATCCGCGACTGGCCGAAGGCCACGCCGGGGCGCACGAACTGCTCGGCATACAGCTCCGGCCGGCCGGCCACCGAACCCAGCGGCAGGTACTCGACCGTCTGGCCGTTGTAGGCGTAGCGGATGTTGTCCACGGTGCCGCCGTAGGGCATCACCATGCCGGCGGCGCTGGTCGAGGTGAGGCTGCCGTCGCGCAGCAGCACGTCGAACATCTGCTCGCGCAGCGGCGGCGTGCCGATGCCGAAGGCGGGCTTGGTGCCGAAGATGATCGAGCCCAGCGGCGCGCGCACCACGCCGCCCTGGTCGATGGTGGCCGCCGCCAGCGTGAGCGTGCCGAAGGCCGAGGCCGGCATCGCGGGCGGCGCGCCGGTGCCGCGGATCGTGAGCCGGCGCGCGGGATCGTAGCTGTCCGTCTGGCCGATGACGGAGCGCAGGGCCACGCGCAGCTCGCCGGTGGCGCCGGTGGTGGGATAGAGCTGGGCCGCGGTCACCGTGAGGTTGCCGCCGGTCTCGAGCGTGCCGTTGGTGAAGCGCACGTCGCCGCGGCTGGTCAGCGCCACCTCGTCGAAACCGTGGAGGTCCAGCGGCCGGGCCTCGACCAGCCAGCCGAAGGGCGTGGCCACGAGGCCCTGGCTCACGCCGGTTGGGCCGAACAGGTTGGAGGCCCGCACGTCGATCAGCTCGGCCTGGATGTCGAGGCGGCCGCTGTTGGCGGTGGAGGTGCTCCGCGGCACCAGGCCCGACAGGAATTCCGGCGCCTGGACCTCGATGGCGACCTTGCCGTCGAGCAGCACGTACGGCGCGGCCAGCACGACCCGCGCGGGCGGCGCGGCCGTGGAAGCGGCGAAGGCGCCGCGCCGCAGGATCAGGCTCTCGGGCAACCGCAGCTCGAGGTCGCCTTCGATCTCGAGGATGTCGCGGTTCCACAGTTCCAGCGTGCCGAAGCCGCCCGCGCGCACCTCTTCGGCGCTCAGGCGCGCACGCGCATCGACCAGCGAGCCGTCGGCCACGCCGGGCCGCAGGCCGGCGGCGGCGCCGCTGGCGACGCGGTCCTGCGTCAGCGTCATGACCTGGACGCGGTGCGCGTTGCCCGGCGGGTTCTCGAGCGCCAGGTTCAGCGTGCCACCGGCCGCGCCCTCGCCGCCCGCGGCGGCGCGCAGGCTGCCGTCGTTGAGGATGCCGCGCGACGAGCCGATGCGGATCAGGCCGCCGTCGCCGGCCAGCCGCTGGAGGCGCGCACCGCCGGGCGGCAGGTTGTCCTGCGCCGCGTCGACCTCGGCGTAGGCGCCCGAGGCGTCGAGCCGCGCGCCGGGCCGGATGATCACGTGCGCGCCGGTGGTCTTGAGGAAATCGCGGCTGGCGCGGGTGTAGTCCTCGAGGCCGATGCGGATCGAGCCGCCGTCGGGCGCGATGCCGTAGCGCAGGCCGTCGCCGTCGAAGGCGGTGTACGCGCGGCCGGCGGCGTCGAGCACCGCGTCGCCGCCGATCCAGATCGACGTACCGAGCGGCGCGAGGCCCAGGGCGGTCGTGCCGCGCGTGACGGCGCTGGTCAGCACGATGTCGCCGCCGGGCGCGACCACCCGGCCCTCGACCGTGAGCTGGCCCTGCGCCACCAGCCGCGCCTGGCGGCCGGGATCGACATCGATCTGCACGCCGCCCGGCAGCAGCAGCTCGGCGCCGTGCAGGCTCAGGTCGGCGCCGGTGCGCGCCGTCAGGCGGTGCCGCGGCGCATCCTCCGCGTACAGCGGCGGCAGCCAGCGCTCGAGCGCGCGCGCGGTGTCGGTGCCGCTCGGCAGCTCGCGCGCATCGGCCGCGGCACGCAGCACCGGCACGCGCGGCGCGAGGTCCTCGTTCACCAGGACGCCGCCGAAGCTGGTGAGGCGGTAGCGCGAGAAGCCGCTTTGCAACAGCGCCGGATCGAGCCGCTGCGCCGGCACGAAGTCGACGTCCTGCGCGAAGCGCGTGCCGCCATCGACGATCCGTCCCGGCGCATAGACCGTCGGGATCGCGGCGCGCTCGTCGGCCTGCTGGGTGAAGGTGTAGGGAAAGGTCGGGAGGCCGGCGGGAAAGACCGCCGACGGCAGCACGGTGCCCGGCACGAACTGGCCCTGGACGTAGTCGATGCGGGTGCCGGCGGGCATCCGGCTGCCCGCCTCCAGGGACCCGAGCGAGGTGCCGAGCGTGACACCCACTGGCACGACCCAGTCGGCGCCCGTCACGATCGGCGTCGTGATCTGGGCCGAGACGTAGTCGGCCAGGGCGACGTCCTGCACCGTCACGCTCAGCGTGGTCGAGGCGCGCATCGGCAGCCGCTCGCCGAGCCCGATGCGCACCTCGCGCGCGAGCACCACCGCCAGCGGCACCGCCGTGCCGGCCGCGAGTCGCCCGCTTTCGAGCAGGGCGTGCTCGCCGAACACCACGCTCGAAGGCGACTGCAGCGTCAGCGTGCCGCCGCCCAGCACGCCGCTGGCGCGCAGCTCGCCGTCCAGCCGCAGTTGCACGCCGGCGGGGTTCTCCTCGAGGTTGGTCTCGACGAATGCCGCGCCGGCCAGCAGGCTCGCGCTGCCGCCGCGCCCGCCCGCGAGCCGGCCGTTGCGCGCCAGCGTCGCGCCCGAGGACACGTCCACCACGCTGCCGCGCTCGAGCACGATGCTGCCGTGCGTCATGCGCACCGAGAGGCTGCCGCCGTCGACGAAGGCGGTGCTGGCCTCGCCGTCGACGTCGCCGCCCTCGCGCTGCTGGTTGCTCCACGCGCCGCGCAGGTCGAGCCGCGCGCCCTGCGCGAGCACGAAGCTGGACGACCCGTCCTCGCGCACCAGCAGCGTGCCGAGGCTCGGCGAACTGGTGGTCGCCACCGGCGCGATGTTGCCGACCACGATGCTGCCGGCGCGCGCGCTCACGTCGGCCTCGATGCGCGTGGTGGGCGCGACGATCTCGAGCCGGCCGCCGTCGGCCAGCCGCAGCGCGCGCTCGATGCGCACCTCGCCGTTGGCGACGATCTCGAGCCCGCCCAGGCCGAAGCCGGACAGCCGCGCCGCATCGAGGAAGGCGGTGCCGATGCGTTCGGCGGGCAGCGCGGCGGCCGGATCGCTCGCCAGCGCATCGGCCACGTCGGCGACCTCGCCGATGCGCACCCGGGTGTCGAAGGCGCCATCGACGCCCACGCCGCCCATGCGCCGCAGCGCCAGCGTGCCGGCTCGCGCCACCGCGAGCTGCGACTGCGCATAGCCGTCCTGCGCCGCGCTGCGCGCCTGCGTCTGGCGCGGGCCGCGGAACACCGTCGCCTCGACCTCGCCCTCGAGCACCGCCGTGGGCGCGCTCACCACCAGCCGGCCGGCATCGCGCCCCACCGTGTAGCCGTTCTCGAGCAGGCGCTGCGGGCCGATCAGCGGGTTGTAGAAATAGCCGGTGGTCTTCCTGCCCCAGCGCGCATGCGCATCCTCGAAGCCGCGGTACACGCCCTCGAACAGCATGTCGGCCGGCGCCTTGTCGAGCCGGTACAGCCGCCCGTCGCTGCCCTTGAGCCAGCTCTGGTTGAGATAGCCGGTGCGCACGTCGATCGAGCCGCCCGACAGGTTGATCGCGGCGCCGCGCTGCGTCACGACCTCGGCCGCGCCCAGCGAGACGGTGCCGCCCTGCGCCAGCCATTCGCCGATGCCGTGCGGCTGGTTGCCCAGGTAGCCGCCGACCTCGAGCAGGCCGCCGGCGGTGTAGTAGCGATCGCTGTCGTACACGCCCGGCTTGGCCGGCACGTAGCTCAGGCGTCGGCGATCGATCCAGACGTTGGCGTTGTTGAGCTTGCCGGTGTCGCGGTTCAGCGGCGCGTCGCGCTGCTCGTTGCCCTGGATGTTGACCTGGACGTTGTTCGACGCCATCGCCACGCTCACGCCGACGGCGCCCGCCACGTCGAGCCGTGCCTCGTTCGCCACCAGCACGCGCCGCGCCGCGCTCGCCGCGACCTGGCCGCCGGTCGCCAGCACCAGCGAGCCGCCCTCGAACTGCACGTCGCCGCCCGACACGATCTCCACGCGCGACAGGTCGCGGCGGTCCTGCTGGCGCGAGAGGTTGTCGAACACGCCGGGCGTGGCCTGGGTGCGCAGCCGGTCGAGGCGGGCCGAGTCGGCCATCAGCACGTCGCGCTGGCTGTCCAGCGCGCTGAATCGATCGTCCGCGTCGATCAGCACCGCCGTGACCGCCTCGCGGCCTGTGGCCACGCGTCCCTTGGCATCGGCCGCCGAGTTCAGCAGGTGCACCGTGCCGCGCGCGTTGACGGTGGTGGTGGAGAGCGCCACGCCGTCCTGGCGCACCGTGCGGCCAGCCAGCGTGATGTCGCCCTCGCTCGCGACGATCAGGCCGCTGTTGCGCACCAGCCCGGCCGTGCTGTCGGGCACGAACCGCGGCGCGATCTCGTTGCCGCGCGTGGTCGAGAAGGTGTTGGCGTCGGTGCCCACGCCCTTGCGGATCGCGAAGCTGTCGCCGGCCGCGAGCTGCGCCTGGCCGCGCGGCGTGGCGATGCTGCCGGCGTTCTCGACCTCGTGCCCAAGCAGCAGCACGTAGCCGCCGCCCTGCGTGACCGACACGGGCTGCCGGGTCGCGATGCGCGCGCCGGCCTGCACCTCGACCTTGCCCAGCGCATCGGTGAACACCGGCTGCGGCTGGCCGTTGACCTGGGCGCTGTAGAGGCCGTTGTTCCGGAACTGCTCGTCGCCGATGCGGGCCGCGGCCGCCACCAGGTTGCGCGTGTCGACTTGGCTGGTGCCGCTGAACACCACGCCGTTGCGGTTGGCGATCAGCACCGTGCCGTCGGCCTTGATCTGGCCCTGGATGCGGCTGGGCCGCGCCTGCGGATCGTTGACGCGGTTGAGCACCGCCCAATCGGGCTGCTGCTGGAACTCCACCGTGGTGTTGCGCCCGACGTTGAAGCTCTCCCAATTGAGGATGGCGCGGTCGCCGGTCTGGCGGATCGCGACCGTGGTGCGGCCGTTGGCCTGCGTCTGTTGCGGTGCCTGCGCGTTGAGCCAGCCCGCGCTGAGGCTGTTGCCGTCCACGCGCAGGCCGCCCTCGGCCAGGCCGTCGGGCACCGAGGCCTCGCCCTGCGCCGCCAGCCGCGCCGCGGCCTGGGCCGCCTGCTGGGCCGCGATGCCGCGCGCAGCCAGCTGCAGGTTGTCGAGCGAGCGCTGCAGCTCGGCATTGGCGCGCTGCTGCTGCGCCTGCGGGTGGGTCAGCAGCGCGGCCGGCTGGCCGTTGGGCAGCCGGCCGGTGGCGGTGGCGGTGGCCTGCGCCATGTTCTTCTGCGCCATCCAGCCGGCGCTGAAGGCGCGCTGCGCCTGCGCGCCGCCGGCGGCCAGCGCCATCGCGAGGCCGGTGATGGCCCAGGCGACCGGATGCAGCGGCTGCGCCTGGCGCGGGATGGCGCCCTGGGCGCGGGTTGGATGGTGCGGCGGGGTTCGGTCGGTGGCGCGTCGCGGGGTCGAAGACATGGTGGCGGGTCCGTGTAGGCGTCGGGGTCGGTCGTTGAAGTCCTGACCTAGACGTTGGCGCAGCGAAGACCCGCCAAGGAAATCCGACTTTTTTTGCGCGCCCGCGGCCGCGCTCAGCCCAGCATCACGATCCCGCCCGGCCAGCGTGTCGCGCGCGCGCCGAACAGCACCTCGATCTGCTCGATCGCCTCGTCGAGCGCGTTGATCCGGAAATGCCCGCTGAGCCGGTGGCGCGCGAGCGAATCGCTCGCCAGCACGACCCGGCCGTTGCGGTAGCGGTTGATCTCGTCCACCGCCTCGCTCAGGGGCGTGGCGCGGAACACCAGTTCGCCACGGCGCCAGGCCTGGGTCTGCGCCATGTCCACCTGCGCCACCGGCGACACGCCGGTCGCGCCGCACCAGATCTGCTCGCCCTCGCGCAGCGCGACGGTGCGCGTGGGATGCATCACCTCGACGCGGCCCTCGATGCAGCTCACGCGGTAGCGCTCGTCCTGGCGCCACACGGCGACATTGCCCACGCCGGGCACGATGCGCAGCTCGCCCGCGACCAGCTCGACGAAGGGCGCGCCGGGGCCGCGCCGCAGCGTGGCCTCGCCCGCGATCAGCCGGATGCGCTCGCCGCCGCCGGCCGCGGCGCCGGGCTGCACGGCGAGGCTGGTCTGGGTGTTGAGCATCAGCTCCACGTCGGCCGCCAGCGTCACCGTGGCCTGCTGGCCGGTGCCGGTGCGGTAGTCGGCCACCAGCTCGGACCACGAGGGCCACAGCGCCAGCGGCGGATGCACCACCGCCGCGATGGCCGCGGCGCCCGCGCTCGCGAAGCCCGCGCCGAGCAGCCAGCGCCGGCGCGTATCGACCGCCACCGCGGCCTGCACGGCCGCGCGGCCCGGCGCGGCGGCGGCCTCGGGAAAGAGCCGCTGGTGCGCCTGCGCCACGCCGCCGATCGCCTGCCATTCGCGCTTGGCGCGTTCGAAGGCCTGCGCATGGCCGGGGCCGCGCGCGCGCCACTGCGCGAGCTGGCGCGCGTCCTTGCGCGTGGCCGCGCCCGAGCGCAGCCGGCGCACCCAGGCGCGCGCCTCCTCGTCGAGACGGGAGGCAAGGACTTCGGAATCGTCGTCGGCCATGTTCGAGATCATCGGTGTGCTGCTGACTGGACGTTCGGCGCCGGGGCCGACCGCCAATTCAATCCTTGCGCGGCCCTCGCATCTGTTCGACGCAGAACTCGTGCGCCAGGTGGATCTCGCGCTCGACGCGGCGCAGCGAGATCGCGTAGCGCTGCGCCAGCTCCTTCTGCGGAATGCCCTCGACGCGCGAGGCGAACAGCAGTTGCCGGCGCAGCGGCGGCAGCAGCTCCATCGCGCGCGCCACCGCCTCGAGGTCGATGCGCGCCTCGACCGCGACCGCCGGGTCGATGGCCTTCTCGTCGGTCATCAGCAGCTCGTCGATCTCCTCGCCCGAGAGCTCGAGCCGGTCGGCGCGGATGCGGTCGATCGCGATGTTGACCGCGGTGCGCAAGAGGAAGCTCTGCGGGCTGTGCACCGGGCCGGCCGGCGCGCGCACCGAGAGCTTGACGTAGGTGTCGTGCAGCACGTCCTCGGCCAGCTCGACCGAGCCGAGCCGGTGCGAGAGCTTGCGGCGCAGCACGTCGTAGCGCTCGACCAGGAAGTTCAGCAGGCCGGCGCTCATGGGCGGCAGTCGCCGGTCTGCGCCGGCTGGCGCGGCAGAATCAGCAGCGCGATCGGCTGCGCCAGGCCCTCGGGCGGCGCCGACTCGAGCGCCAGGCCGGTGAGCCGCGCGGCGATGCGCGCATCGCGCCGCTCGTTGCCGGTGGCATGCAGCACCACGCGCTCGACCACCGGGGCCCCGGCATCGATCCAGAGATTGAGCGCCAGCCGGTAGCTGCCGGGCATGGTGACGGGATCGCCGCACAGCGCGGCGGTCACGCGGGCCTGCAGCTGCGCGTAGTAGGCGCGGCGCGCGGCGCTCGCCGCGATGGCGGTTCGCGTGTCGGCCGTCGCGGCAACGGGCGACGTCCCGGCGGCGGGCGCCTCGGGCCGCATCAGCATGAAGGCCGCCTGCGAGGTGTAGCGCACCACGATGCCGCTGCCCGCGAGCAGCTCGCGCAGCGCGGCCTCGGGCGTGTGCTCGCCCTGCAGCGGGCCGGCCATGCGGCCGTCGGCGATCGCGTCGTCGTA
The DNA here is from genome assembly GCF_059415325.1 of Variovorax sp. GW821-FHT10D07. Taxonomy (NCBI): domain Bacteria; kingdom Pseudomonadati; phylum Pseudomonadota; class Betaproteobacteria; order Burkholderiales; family Comamonadaceae; genus Variovorax; species Variovorax sp. GW821-FHT10D07. Next base: position 64,213 of record NZ_JBWKMZ010000010.1, read on the forward strand.
GAGCAGCGACTGGCCGGTCTGCGCATGGAAGCGGCTCAGCGCCGCAGCCAGCGGCAGGCGCGGAATGTCGAAGTGCATCGGCGCCGCGGGATCGGCCACGGCGGTCCGTGGCGCGTCGGCGCGCGCGGCCGGCATGCCGCCCAGGAGCACCGCCACCGCCATCAGTCCCGCCGCGAGCTGTGAACCCGCTGCGGGCATGCCGGATCGAGGAAGGAGGTGCAGGAAAGGTGCATGCGCGGCGTGTTCGGAGGAGCCGGGCCGTGGACGTCGGGACCATCGCAGCCTGGGCGAGCCGGATGGTGACTGCGCTGCGTGACGGATTCGTGTCGGTGCGATGACAGGCGGCGCCGCGCTGGCCGCCCGGCGCCTCAGCGGCTTGCGCCGGCCTGCCTCGAGCGGCCGCGCACGCGCTCGTAGCGGTAGACACGAAAGCCTTCGTCCTGCACGAAACCCACGGGCTCCCAGCCGCGCGTCAGCGCGCAGTCGGTGATCTGCGCCATCTGCACGCCGAGGTAGTCCTGCAGCACGTCGTCGACCGCGAGTTCGAACTTGCGCAGCTCGCGGTCCAGCGCCTCGATGGCCGCGATCGCGGCCGCGACGCTGGCGAAGGGCCGGCGCCGCGCCAGGCCGAGGCCGGGCGTCGAGGGCGGTGCCTCGCGGCGCGGCTTCGGACCGAAGTCCACGCTGATGCCGCCCTCGACGCTGTCGAGGCTGCCCATCAGTGTCACGTGGCCCATGATGTTCATCCCATGAACCCGATGTCGCGCGGATACGCGATGCCGTTGGCCGTGCGCCCGAAGTTCTTCAGGTTCGGCAGGATCCCGTCGAGCTGGCTGTCGGGCACGCCGAACCAGCGCGCGAGCGTGGCGGCGTACTGGTCGACCGAGGTGGTGGGCAGCAGGCGGCCCTGGCCCACGTGCCACTGGTCGGCATCGGCCGCGGTGTTGCCGATGCTCACGGGCGGTGGCGTGCCGTAGATCGCCCTGCCCTTCACCGCGCCGCCGACCACGAAGTGGTGGCCGCCCCAGCCATGGTCGGAGCCGTCGCTGTTGTACGAGAGCGTGCGGCCGAAGTCGGAGGCCGTGAAGGCCGTGACCTGGTCGCCGAGGCCCAGCGTCGCCATCTGGCGATGGAAGGCGGTCATCGCGTCGGACAGCCGCTGCATCAGGCCGGGCTGGTTGGCGATCAGGCTGTCGTGCAGGTCGAAGCCGCCCATCGAGACGAAGAAGACCTGGCGCTTCACGCCCAGCGAGGCGCGGCCGCGGATCAGGCGCGCGACCATCTTGAGCTGGCTCGCGAGGCCGTTGTTGGCCGGGAAGGCGCCGGCGGGAAAGTCGCTCTGGATCGCCGCCGTGACCTGGCCCTCGGCCTTGACCGCGCGCCGGACCACCTTGCTGTATTCCTCCTCGAGCGTGTGGCCGCGCGATTGCTGCGCGAGCTGCTGCATCGCGGCCTTGACGGTGTCGGAACCGAACAGGTTGCCGGTGTTGGTGCCCACGCTGTAGATGCGCACCGCGCCGCCGGTGCCGACCTGGTACTGCAGCGCCTGGTCGCCCGAGAGGAACACGGCATTGCCCGAGACCGACATGCAGGTGAACAGCGAGCCCGTGTTGCCCGACAGCACGAGGTCGCCGATGTTGCCGCCCCAGCCCACGGTCGAGCCCTCGGGCGAGGACGACTGCCAGACCGACTGCTGGTCGTTGTGCGAGAACAGCTTGGGCGGCACCGGCCAGGACTTGCGGTTGCCGCTGTCGTACTGGGCGCGCGTGATCGGCGTGATCAGCGGGCCGACGTTGAGCTGCACCGCGACCTTGCCCTCGTTGTGGAACAGGTCGGCCAGCGCGGTCATCGACGGATGCAGCGCGTACTGGCGGCCGCCCGGCAATGCCTGCGTGGGCGCGAGCAAGGTGGGCAGCAGCTGGGCGCGCGCGATCGCGATGCCGCCGCCGGCATCGCCGTTGCCGCCGCGGATCTGGCTGTACTTGCCGTAGCTGTCGGTGTCGTAGGTGACGACCGTGTTGGCGTAGTCGTTGCCGCCGTAGAGGAAGACGCAGACCAGCGCCTTGTAATCGTCGCCGGGCGCGGCCTGGGCTGCGGCCTCGCCCATGGTCGCGAGGTTGAGCGCGAACGGCAGCGCGGTGCCGGCCATGGCGAGCTGGCCCGAGCGGCGCAGGAAGGCGCGCCGGGTGTGGCGCGCGGGATCGATCAGATGCATGGGCGCCGCTCCTGGCTGGCCTTGTTCGTCGGGGTCATGGGGTTCATTTCTGCACCAGGTATTCGGGCGCGCCCATTACCAGCATCACGGCCGCGTAGACGCGATTGAGCCGGGCGCCCTCGCTGCTGCTGGCGTTGAGCGCGGGCGTGGCGAGCGCATTGGTGATCAGGCTCACGGTGGCGCTCGAGAGCTGGTTGCCGGTCAGCAGCAGGTTGAGCCGCTTCACGAGTGCCGCGGGGTCGAGCGCCAGCGCCTTCTCGGCCGTGTAGGCGGCGCGCACGTCGCCGTTGTCGATGCCGTAGGGCAGCGCGTTCTGCAGGAAGTTGAGGTAGCCGCCCACGCTGGACTCGTTGACGATCTGGAACTCGGGCGCCACCAGCTTGCGCTCGGCGATGGCGGTGGCCGGCGGCACGTAGCCGGGCCGGAAGTAGTTGAAGACCGAGGGCGAACGCAGCGGGCTCTGGCCCAGGCCGTAGCTGGCATTGCTCTGGTCGCCGATGCGCCAGGTGCCCTTGGTGGAGCTCGCGCCGAAGCTGCGGCCCCATTGCGCCAGCCGCAGCATCGGTTCACGCAGGCGGCCGAAGTCGGGATTGGCCAGGCCGGCCGGCGCGCGCGCCTCGTCGTCGATCAGCACGGCGGCGAACACCGCCTTCATGTCGCCGCGCACGCCCGCGCCGTTGTCGGCGAAGGCCGCGGCCACGCGCTTCACGTAGGCCGGGCTCGGGTTGCTCGTGACCAGCCGCTGGATCAGCTGCCGCCCGATGAAGGGGCCGACGTTCGGGTGGTTGAACAGCGTGTCGAGCGCGATCTTGAGCGCGGCGGCGCCGGGCGTGTTGGCGGGCACGGTGGCGCCGAGGAACTTCGCCTCGAGCATCGAGTGGCGGCTCGCGACGAGCACCATCGGCCGCGTGGTCCAGTCTCGGGTCTCGACGGTGTAGCTCGCGCCCGGCGGGCGGAAGCCGTTCTCCTCGCCGGGCTTGATGTCGAGGTCGTAGCCGGTGAAGACGCGCGCGAGCTGGGTCACGTCGTTCTGCGTGTAGCTGTCGAGCGGCTGGCCGTCGGCGCCGGTCTTCGGCGTGCCGTCGGCCTCGAGCTGCTGCAGGCCGATGCTCATGAGCTGCATGACCTCGCGCGCATAGTTCTCGTCGGGCTGGCGGCCGCGGTTGTTCTCCTTCTGGTTGCCGCGCGTGTTGAGGTAGAAGCCCATCGCGGGATTGAGCGTCACGGCCTCGAGCAGCTGGCGGAAGTTGCCGCTGCTGCCGGCGGCCAGCATGTCCCAGTACTGGGCCATCATGTGCGTCGGCCAGCTCGAGCCGATGTCGTTGGCCGAGACCACGAAGATCTCGCTGAGCGCGAGCGCCATGCGCTTGCGCACCGCGTCGCCCGACAGCATGAGCTGGCGCCAGACGGTGGCGTCGATGTCGGTGGCGTTGTAGGGCTGGCTCTCGACCCATTCCCAGGCGGTCTGGGTGCGCGGCGCGCTGAACTGCTGTTCGAGCCAGGGCAGGTAGCCGAGGCTGCGCACCGCGGCGATCTCCGGCTCGGAGGCCGAGAACTGCGCCTGCAGCAGGAAGCGCGCGGCTTCGGCGTCGCTCTTGGCCTGCAGGTAGTGGTAGGGGCCGGTGTCGGCCGGCGTGGCCGAATCGGGCTGCGGGTTGGCGCCACCGCCCGCGCCCGGGAAGATGCCGCCGCCCGCGCCACCGCCGCCTCCTCCGCCGCCACAGCCCGCGATCAGCGCCGGCATGGCGAACAGCGCCAGGCCCTTCAGCGCCTTGGCCGATCCCTCGTGGGCGGGCGTGCCGTGGCCGTCCCCGTCCCGCGCCAGCGGCGCATCCCCCGTCTCATGAGCCGCTGCCTGCTGGCCGGCTTCTTCCGTGTCGAACATGACCCTCGCTCCTGCGGCGCCCGCGCGCCGATGGGGCTCAGGAGGCAAGGGTCATGCCCTACCGGTTTCCGTGGATCGAGGGGCCGGAACCGGCGGACTTTCGGCTTAGGAATGTGAACTTGTGTGACTTTTTCGTCGTTAAAGAAACACAATTTGACAATTCCTGTCGCGGATTGTCTTCAGCAAGCGCTCAGGCGGACACGGCGCGCGTCAGTCGTCGTCCCCGTCGTCGTTGGGCGCGCGGTATGGGTAGCCGGGGCCGTAGTAGAGCCGGCCCGGCGGCGGCGCGATCAGCGGTGCCGGCCGGTAGTACACGGGCGGCGGCGGGCGGTAGTACACCGGCGGGGGCGGCGCGTAGTAGATCGGCGCGGGCTCATAGTAGACGGGCGGCGGCGCGTAGTACGGCGGCGGATAGCCCACGCCGGGCGTGCCGATCTCGATCGACCAGTGGCCGCGCGCGTTGGCGGCACCGGCCGCGAACAGCGAGGCGAGCGCCACGGCGGCGAGCGCGGCCAGGTGCAGGCCGCGGGACGAGGAAGAAGAAGGCTTGAGGTTCACTGAGGGCTCCCGGTCCAGGCTGGCTGGAAACGACCGCGAACGGCGGTCCGATGCACGAGCAACGCCCGGCCCCCGCGCCCCGTGCACGCCCGGCCACCGCTTCTGGTAGCCAAACGTGACGAGGCGGCCGCCCTTCAGCCGACCGAGCGGCGCGACAGCAGCACGTCGCCGCCCATGGTGTTGAAGGCGATGGTCGGCGCGCTGAAATCGCTGAGCGGCGCGCCGAGCCCGATCTCGCCGCTGCCGTGCAGCACGCATTCCTCGCGCCGCAGCGCGATCTCGCTGCTGGGCCCGGCATTGCCGTGGAAGCGCACCCAGGTGCCGTAGGTGCTGATGTCGGTCAGCACGCAACTGCCCTGGCGCAGCTCGATGCGCGCATGCAGGCGCGACACGCGCGGGTCGTTGACCACGAATTCGGCGTCGTCGACGCGGCCCAGGTGGATCGGCAACTGCTCGGTACGGAACATCGAGCGCACGTCGAGCCAGCTCAGCTCGATCTGGCCGAAGTTCGAATCGGCATGGCGGCTCGCCATCAGCGCGGCCGGCACCGTCAGCGAGGCGGTCACGTCCTCCTGCCAGTCGATGCGATGCACCACCGAGAGCTCGCTGCGGCCGCGGATGTTGATCGGGCCGAGGTCGCGGTGATGGACCGAGCCCTCGGGCAGTTGGGCGATCACCGACTCGGTGGCCCAGATCTGGCTCGGCCCCGCGAGATCGCTGAGCCGCGAGGCCAGGTTGACCGCGTCGCCGAAGCAGTCGCCGTCGACCTCGAGCACCTCGCCGCTGGCCACGCCGATCTGCAGTTCCATGCGCAGCGGCGCGGGCCAGGCCAGCAGGCGCTTCTGGTGCTGGCGCTGCAATTCGATCACCGACTGGATCGCGCCCGCGCCTTCGGCGAAGAGCGCGAACACGCCATCGCCCAGCGACTTCACCACCCGGCCGCCATGCTTTTCGCACACCGCCCCGATCCATTGCGTCAGGCGCGTCACCGTCTCGGTGGCCCGGGCATTGCCCATCGCCTCGAAGACCCGGGTGCTCCCGGTCAGGTCCGCAAACACCACAGTGGAGTTGACAACCATGTTCTGAATTCGGCCTCACCGCCGTTGTTTTGAGTTTTCTTATCTCCGACCGGACACGGAGAACGCCGAAATCCGGTCATCCCTGGACGGGTTTGTACCGTCAAATCCTTCACCAAGTCGCACTATTCTGAAGAGGAAGAGTGAGCTGTCGGATAAATACTGTGGGCCATGTAGGAAAAGTCCTGCATTTACCTTAATACTTTAGAAAACACTCCTCAGTTTTTTCTCGAACTGCTACGTAAAGTGTGTTGTTTTCAAACAAGAAACAATGTTCCACAACTTGTGTCTTGATCATCGCCCGATTAAGGTAACCGCCACCTTTGCTCCTGGTGTTACGTAACTCGCCATGTCGATCATCCGTCGTCTGCTTCGTCTGCTGCACCTTTCGGGTGGTGCCAGTGCGCGCACCAAGGATCTGCAGCTCGGCCGCATCCGCAGCGCGATGCTGTCGCTGCTGCCATCGCACGGCGGCCACTCGGTGCAACGCGTGAGTCAGCGCGTGCGCTTCGCCGCCGATGTCGAAACCCTCTGGTATCTGCGCCAGGACGTGATGACCGCGCTGAGCGCGGTCGACGGCGAAACCGCCGCGCGCCGCAAGATGAAGGGCATCAACAGCATGTTCGAAGGCGGATTGCCGGGCTCGATGGGACCGCGCACGCACCAGCGCATTCCCCACCACTGATGTAACGGACGGCAGGCGGTCGCGAGCTGCCTGTCGTTCGCTTCGAGGCGGCCTCCGGGCCGCCTTTTTTTTGGCGCGCTTGGCGCCTCAGTGCGCGTGGCCGTGGTCGGCGTGGTCGCCGTGCGCGTGGCCGTGATCGTGGCCATGCGCATGCCCGTGCGGCCTGGCGCTGCCGTGCGGGTGATGGCCCCAGACCATGAACACGTCGCGCCCGTCGGCCGCGAGCTCGACCTTCGCGCCCACCGGCAGCAGCACCTTGGTCGGCACGTGGCCGAACGGCAGGCCCGCGATCACCTGCACCTTGCGCAATTGCGCGCGCAGCCGGTCGATCACGGTGTCGAGGCCGAAGCCGCGGTCGTAGCCCGGCACCTTGCGCATGCCGGTGAACTGGCCGAAGACGATGGCGCGCTGGCGGCCGAGCACGCCGGCCATGCGCAGTTGCTCGAGCATGCGCTCGATGCGGTACGGGTGCTCATTGGTGTCCTCGATGAACAGCACGCCCTGGTCGACCGCCGGGAAGTACGGCGTGCCGAGCAGGCTGGTCAGCACGCAGAGGTTGCCACCCCACAGCACGGCGTCGTGCACGGGCTTGAGCTTGAGCGCCGCGTCGCGCACCGGCATGCGCCAGCCCGTGCCCTCGCCCTGCCCGTTCGCGAGGTCGTCGAAGCAGGCTTCCATGATGTCGTCGGGCCCGGCCTCGGCGCCGAAGTCCTCGCCCACCGCGGGGCCGGCCCAGGTCACGGCGCCGGTCTTCGCGAGCAGCGCGTTCTGCAGCGCGGTGAAGTCGCTGAGGCCGACGAACTCGGTGCCGCGCTCGATGGCCTTGGCCACCTTCTTGAACGGCACGCCGTCGAGGATGCGCGTGAGGCCATAGCCGCCGCGCGCGATCAACGCGATGTCGGCCCCGCTCGCGGCCGCGCGGCCGATGGCCGCGAGGCGGGTCGCGTCGTCGCCGGCGAAGCGCTGGTGGAAGGACAGCGCGGCCTCGTCGACCTCGACCTCGTGGCCCAGTGCCTTCAGGCGCGCCACGCCGCGCCGGAACGCGGCCTTGTCGCGCACCGCGCTGGAGGGGGAATAGATGTAGATGTGCTTGTTGCTCACGGCGTCGAGTATCCCATCGCGGCGCGCGCCGCCCCGGCCAGCGCCAGTGCCTGCGCGCGATCCGGTCCCGAGGACCGGGCCAGCGGGCCGAGCGCGCGCAGCGCGGCCTCGAAGCCGCGGTCGGGGAACGGCGCGCGCCAGGCATCGCGCACGCGCTCGCCGCCCTCGGGCGCGGCCAGCAGCGCCGCGAAGCGGCCCGCGGGCGCGGCCGCATGGAGCGCGGCCGCCAGGTCCGCGCCGGCCTGCGAGTGCAGCAGCACCATCGGCGCGGGCGGCAGCCGGGCCAGCCACTCGAGCAGCAGGTCGCGATGCCACTCGAGGCTGTGCGCGGCCTCGCGCTTGGGCTTGTCGCTCTTGCCGAAGCCGATCAGATCGGGCACCCGCACGCGCAGCCCGGGCAGGCCCACGAGATGGCGAAAGGCGTAGCCCCATTCGCCGGGGCCATGCAGGCACAGGCAGGTCGCCTCGATGGCGCCGCCATCGGCCGGCCCTTCGTCGACGTAGTGCAGGCGCCAGCCGCGCTGCGACGGCAGGTCCTGCACGTGGTGCGGCGCGAAGGCGTAGTCCGCCAGCGCCTCGAAGCGCTCGGGCGGCGTGCGCAGCGCATCGTCGCGCAGCGGCTGCGCCTGCTCGCGCGCGGCCGTGCGCCGGCGCTGGAAGAAGTCCTGCAGCAGCGCCGCGCAGTCGGACGCCAGCACGCCGCCTTGCACCTGCGTCTGGTGATTGAGCTGAGGCAGCGCGAACAGGTCGAGCACCGAACCGGCCGCGCCGGTCTTGGGATCGGCGGCGCCATAGACCACGCGCGCGAGCCGCGCATGCAGCATCGCGCCCGCGCACATCGCGCAGGGCTCGAGCGTGACGAACAGCTCGCAGCCCTCGAGCCGGTAGTTGCGCAGCGCCTCGGCGCCGGCGCGCAGCGCATTGATCTCGGCATGGCCGCTGGGGTCGTGGCCGCCCACGGGCGTGTTGCGGCCGGTGGCGATCACGCGGCCGTCCTTCACCAGCACCGCGCCCACCGGCACCTCGCCGGCCTCGGCCGCGCGCCGCGCCTCGGCCAGCGCGAGCGCCATGAAGCCGTCGTCGTTCAGGGGCTCACTCGTCATCGGGCATCTTGCGTTGCGACTGCTGCATCGCGGCGTCGAGGGCCTGCTTGTACTGGTCTTGCACCTGGCGCGCCTGGTCGCGCACCGTGGCATCGCCCCCGGTGGACACCACCGGCGCGGCCGCGCCCGCGAACTGCTTCTTCGCCACCAGCGCGACGATCGCGAGCGCGACCACGAGGCCGATCAGTCCGAGTCCGCGCATCTCAGGCCGCGCCCTTCGCGGGCGCCTCGGCGCCGGTCAGCCCGAGCCGCTCCATCCACACCGACAGCGCACGCTCGTCGCCCGACCCGGCCGCGTAGCGCTCGTGCATCGCCGCATGCGATTCGCGCCGGTGCTGGTTGAGCTTGATCTTGCATTGCAGCGCGGTCACGCGCAGCTCGAAGCCCACGATGCCGGCCAGCATCTTGAGCTGGAACTCCTCGCCGAGGTCGCGCCACTGCTGCGCATAGGCGGGCTCGTGCTCGCCGATCAGGCGCTTGAGCAGCGCATCCTTGGCCGGTGCGTCCTCGACCAGCCGGGCCTCGACCGTGCAATGCACCGCGAGGTAGTTCCAGGTCGGCACGCGCGCGAGGTCGGGATAGACCTGCGGCGACAGGTAGGCATGCGGCCCGAGAAAGGTCGCGACCGCGCGCGGCCGCGCCTGCAGGTAGCGCCAGTGCGGATTGGGCTTGGCGCAGTGGCCCCACAGCACCAGCCCGCCGCCCTCGCCCGTCCTCTGCTCGGCCACCAGGGGCAGGTGCGTCACGTACGGCAGGCCGTCGTCGTCGGTCGAGATCAGGCTCGCGAACGGATGGGCGCGCATCAGCTCGAGCGCGACGGCGGGATCCTTGGCGTTGAACTGCGGGGGCATGTACATGGGACGAATCCTTGGGACGGCGAGGCTCGATTGTCCCCGAGCCGCCCGGCGCCCGCGCCCCGCGTTCTGCTCAAGGCGCGCCGGCGGCCCGCAACTGGTCGGCCATCGCCGTGTAGCCGCGCGCCACCGCGAGCTGCAGCGGCGTGCGCCCCTGCCGGTCGGCCAGCGAGAGCCTGGCGCCGGCGCCGATCAAGGCCGCCAGCGTGCGCTGGTGCCGCGCGCCGCCGTCGCCCAGCACCACGGCCTCGATGGTGGCGGTCCAGTGCAGGTTGTTGACGTGGTCGAGCGGCGCGCCGGCCGCGATCAGCTGGCGCACCACCTCGTCGTGGCCCAGGTGCGCGGCCGCGATCAGCGCGGTGCCGTCGTAGCGGCTCGTGACCTGCTTCGCGCTCGCGCCCAGCGACAGCAGCAGCGCCAGCGTGGCCGGATCGTCGGCCACCGCGGCGATGGTCACGGCGTCGTAGCGGTCGTCCTCGAGCAGGTCGAGCGAGGCGCCGGCCTGCGCCAGCAGGCGGATCGCCTCGCGCTGGCGCGCATGCGTGGCCACCTGCAGCGCCGTGCGGCCACGGGCATCGCGCGCATCGAGCGACGCGCCGCCCGCGACCAGCGCGCGCAGCCGCGGCAGGTCGCCCTGCCAGGCCGCGCGGTGCAGGCCCTCGTAGGCCTTGGCCTCGGCCACGCTGGGCGCGACCTGGGCCATGGCCGCGCCCGGCACGCCCGCGGCCAGCGCGAGCGCCAGGCCGGCGGCGAGCCGAAGCGCGCGCGGCGTTCTCATCCCAGCAGGCCCTTGACCTTCTCGAGCGCGGCATTCGCGCACTGGTCGTCGAGGTGGCCGCCGGGCGCGCCGCCCACGCCCACGGCGCCGATCACCTCGTTGCCCGACTTCACGGGCACGCCGCCGCCCAGCAGCAGGAAGCCCGGCAGGTAGACCAGGTTCGCGGCGCCGGGGTTCTTCTGCGCGTTCTCCATCATGGCCTGCGTGGGGCTCTTGGCCGAGGCCGAGGTCCAGGCCTTGCGCTCGCTCGAGGCCAGCGTGTGCGGGCCGGCGTTGTCGGCGCGCTGCACGGAGCGCACGGTGCCGGCGCGGTCGACCACGGTGGCGGCCACGTTGTAGCCGTTGGCGGCGCAGGCGGCGACGGCCTCGGCGGCGATCTGGTTGGCCAGCGCGAGCGAGATGTTGCGCTCGGTGCGCACCGCGGCGGGCGCGGCGGTCTGGGCTTGGGCCAGGGTGGAGGCGGCCAGGCCGACGACGGCGGCAGCGAGGGTGGCGAGGCGAAGCGACGAATGCATGAAGGGGTCTCCAGTGAGTGGCGCCGGCCCGTTGCCGGCGGCTGCGCCACTGTAGGAAAGGCGCGCCGGCGCGGCCATTCGTACGGCTGCGGGCCGCGCTCCGTAGTTCTACGGAGCGCCGCTCAGGCCGCGTCGCCGTCGACCAGCAGCGCGTAGCGCCGGATCAGCTGCGCCAGCGAATCGCTCTCGAGCTTGGCGAACAGGTTCGCGCGGTGCGTCTCCACCGTGCGCGGCGACAGCGCGAGCTCGCGCGCGATCTCCTTGTTGGTGAGGCCGGCGACGATGAAGGCCAGCACCTCGCGCTCGCGCTCCGACAGCTGCGCGACCTGCTCGCGCGCCGCCTGGTCGGCCTGCGAACGCTCGCGCGAGCGCACGTGCTGGCGCACCGCCTGCTGCAGCGCCTCGAGCAGTTGCTCGTCGTCGACCGGCTTCTCGAGGAACTCGGCCGCGCCGGCCTTGAAGGCGCGGCGGCACATCTCGACCGTGCCGTGGCCGGTCAGCATGATCACGGGCTGGTCCACGCCCTGCACCACCAGCCGGTCGAGCACGGTCAGCCCGCCGATGCCGGGCATGCGCACGTCGAGCACGATGGCGCCGATGCCGCTGCGGTCGAAGCCCGCGAGAAAAGCCTGCGGATCGGCCCAGGCCTGCACGCGCAGGCCCACGGTGCCGATCAGCAGCGCGAGGCTGTCGCGCACGGCCTGGTCGTCGTCGATCAGGTGCACCAGCGGGGATTGGGGCTGGACGTTCATCGGGCGCTTTCTTCCAGCCGCAGCCGCAGGGTGAAGCGCGCGCCGCGCGGCAGTGCATGGGCCGCCTCGAGGCTGCCGCCCATGCCGCTGGCCAGCGTCTCGCTGAGGCTCAGGCCCAGTCCCAGGCCGCCTTCGCGCGTGCTGAAGAAGGGTTCGAACAGCCGCGGCAGCGCCTCGGGCGCGATGCCCCGGCCGCTGTCGACGATGGCCAGCGTGCCCTCCTCGCCCTGGCGCGCGAGCTCGACCTCGATGCGCCGTTCGCCCGCAGGCACGCCTTCGAGCGCCTGCAGGGCGTTCATCAGCAGGTTGTGCACGATCTGCTCGAGCGCCACCGGCTCGCCGAGCACGCGCAGCGGCGGCTGGGCCGCGGCATCGAAGCGCACCGCGACACCGCGCTGCTCGAACTCGGGCGCCAGCAGGTGCATCGCATCGCGCACCACCTCGTGCAGCGCCAAAGGGCGCAGCTCGCCGCCGGCCTCGGGCCGCTCGATCACGCGCCGCAGCCGCCCCACCACGCCGGCCGCGCGCCGCGCCTGTTCGACCGCCTGGCCCATGGCACCGCGCGCGGTGGCGATGTCGGGCGGCTCCTCGTCGAGCAGCCGGCGCGCGGCCTGCGCATTGGCGAGCACGGCCGTCAGCGGCTGGTTGAGTTCGTGCGCGAGGCCGGCCGACAGCTCGCCGAGCGCATTGAGCCGCGCGACCTGGCCGAGCCGCAGCAGCTCTTCCGCACGGCGGCGCGCCACGCGCTGGCGCTGCGCGGTCCACAGGCCCGCGACCAGCAGCGCCATCGCCAGCGTCCACAGCGCGATCGCGCGCCAGGGCAGTTCGGACCAGCCCACCTGGCGCTGCGCGACGAGGTCGAAGGGCTGGCTCGGCGAGGCCAGCACCTTGGTGAAGTCGAAGCGCCAGCCGTCCTCGCCGATGCGCCCCGGCTGCAGCACCAGCTGCTGGCCATCGCGCTGCAGGCTCAATCGAACCGGGCTTTGCTGCGGGTTCATCGGCCAGTCGCGCCAGGGCACGGTGCCCGCGAGGTCGATGGCCAGCGCATAGCTGACCGGGTCGGCGCCGATCGCCAGCAGGTAGCGCCCATGCGGCAGGTCGAGCGCTGCGTATTCGGCGCGGTGCAGTTCGCGCGAGCGCGCCTCGGCCCGCGCCAGCGCCTCGGCCTGCGGACCCGGCGGCCAGGCCTCGTCGCGCGCGCGCCGCTGCACGCCGAGGATCGACGCGTACACCGCGGGCAGCCGCTGTTCGGGACGGTCGGCCGCGCCGCTGCCGCTCGCGGGCTCGAGCAGCGCGAGCGTGGCCAGCACCGCGTCGTACTGCACCACCTGCTGGCTCATCAGGCGGTGCGCGATGCGCGCGTCGGTGTCGAAGGCCTGGTGCAGTCGCTCGATCTCCGCGCGCGCGAGCCAGACCGCGCCGATGGCCGACAGCGCCAGCCAGGCCAGCCACCATCCGCCGCGGGTGCGCAACCACTGTTTCATGGCGCGGATTGTGCCCGGCGGGCAAGCGCCGGCCGGGCGAGAATGCGCGCCCGAGGCATCAGTGCAATGCAGGACCATCTTTTCCCCGACCTCCCCGGATCTCCCCCTTCGGCGCCTCCCGCGCCCGCGGCCGATGCGCCGGCCCCGAAGAAATCGCGCGGCGGCACCGTGCAGCCGGCACCGGCCGATCCCGCGCTGGTCGACCTCGCGCTGCAGCTGCCGCCGCAGTTGCGCTTCGGCGGCTCGTCATGGAACTACCCGGGCTGGGCCGGCCTGGTGTGGGACGGCGAGTACGCCGAGGCCGTGCTGTCGAAGAACGGCCTCGCGGCCTATGGCCAGCATCCGCTGTTCCGCACCGTGAGCCTGGACCGCAACTTCTACCGCGCGCTCACCGCGAGCCAGTACGCGCGCTACGCGGCGATGGTGCCCGACGACTTCCGCTTCGTGGTGAAGGCACCGAGCGTGGTGACCGATGCCACGGTGCGCGACGAGAGCGGCCGCGGCACGCAGATCAATCCGGCCTTCCTCAGTGCCGACCTCGCGGTGCGCGAGTTCGCCGAGCCCGCGCTGCAGGGCCTGGGCCACCGCATCGGCGCGCTGGTGTTCCAGCTGAGTCCGCTGCCGCGGCCCGTGCTGGCCGATGTGCCGCTGCTGCTCGAGCGCCTCGCCGCGATGATCGCCGCGCTGCCGGCGCTCACGTCGACCGCGCCCGACGCGGTGGTCGCGGTCGAGGTGCGCGACCCGCAGCTCATGACGCCCGAGTTCGCCGCCATGCTGCGCAGCGTGGGCGCCACCTGGTGCCTGGGCCTGCACGCGAAGATGCCGCCGATCGAGGACCAGCTGCCGATGCTGCGCGCGCTGTGGCCGCGCCCGCTGGTGTGCCGCTGGAACCTGCACCGGCGCCACGGCCGCTACGGCTACGAGGACGCCGAGAAGCTCTACGGCCCGTTCGACAAGATCGTCGACCCCGATCCCGAGACGCGCCAGGCGCTGGCGCGCGTGATCGCGGGCACCGTGAAGGCCGGGCAGAACGCCTTCGTCACCGTGAGCAACAACGCCGAGGGCTGCGCGCCGCGCACCGTGGCGACCCTGGCGCAGGAAGTGGCGGACCTGCTGCTGCGCTGAATCAGTCGACCGCCACGGTCATCTCGACCTCGACCGTCGCATTCTTCGGCAGCGCATAGACGCCGACCGCCGTGCGCACATGCACGCCCGCGTCGCCGAACACCTCGTGCAGCAGGTCCGAGGCCGCGTCGGCCACCTCGCTGTGCTGCGTGAAGTCGGCGCTGCATTGCACGAACACGCCCACGCGCAGCACCTGGCGCACCGCGTCGAGCGAGCCGAGCTCGCGGCGCAGGATCGCGAGCGCGCGCAGCGCGCAGATCTGCGCGCCCTCGCGTGCCTGCTCCAGCGACACGGTATCGCCCGCGCGGCCCGTGACCATCACCGTGGTGCCCACGCGCGGCACCTGGCCGCTGATGTAGACGGTCTGCCCGTCGCGCACGGCCGACGCATAGTGGCCGCCGACGCGGATCTCGCCCTCGAAGCTGTGGCCGAGCGCGGCGGCGATGCGGTCGGCGGTCTGTTGGCGATGGGCGGAGGCGGTCATGGGCGGAATTTCCAGCTGAAAGAAAAGGCGCCATCTTCGCCGCACCGGCGCGCCGCGAACAGATACAGAGCCCGCGAAATGCAGCCGCAACAGAGGCCGCGCGCAAGCCCTGGTCCGAGGCTTCGAGGGGCTTGTCGAAGCGCTCGCTTTCACTCGTGCGAGACTCGTCGCTGAAGGAGAGTTACAGATGAATACATTTCTATTCGTGGTCGTTCTGGCGACCCTCGCCCTGCTCCTGTTCGTGCTGATCGCGCAGAAACGCAACGACAGCCGCGGCGGTTTCGTCGAACGCCCGCGCCCGCGCGCGCCGCTCAACGAACGCCAGCAGGCCATGTACCACCGCCTGGTGCAGACGCTGCCCGACCTCGTGGTGCTGCCGCAGGTGAGCTTCGGCGCCCTGCTCACGGCGCGCACCCGCGCCGCGCGCAGCGGCTTCGGCCGCAAGATCGCCGACTTCGTCATCTGCGACCGCAACTTCGAGGTGGTGGCCGTGGTCGGCCTCGACGAGAAGGCCGGCCGCAAGGAGCGCGCGCTGCGCGAGGCCCACGACGCGCTGCTGGTCGATGCCGGCTACCGCGTGCTGCGCTATGCGCGCGTGCCCGACGTGGGCCGCGTCGAGGCCGACTTCGATCCCTCGCTGGCCACGCCGCGGCTGCAGATCGGCCCGCGCTTCCTCGAGGCGATGACGCTCGAGCGACCGGCCTTCAAGCCCTCGACGCACCAGTGGCATCCGTCGAAGGCCAAGCGCCGGCGCCGCGAGCGCCCGCGCGAGCTGCCCGCCGATCAGCCCTCGAACGCGAGGTAGACCCGCCCGCCCTCGATCTTCACCGGGTAGCTGCGCAGGTCCTCGGTGAGCGGCGCGCACATCGCCTTGCCGCTGCGCACGTCGAAGCGGCCCTGGTGCAGCGGGCACTCGATCTCATGGCCCTCGAGGAAGCCGTCGCACAGCCGCGCATGGCCGTGGGTGCAGATGTTGTCGGTGGCATGGATGCCGTCCTCGGTGCCGTAGAGCGCGATGTCGCGGCCCTGCACGTCGATGCCGATCACGTCGTCGGCGGGGACGTCGTCCACCGCGGCGGCGTCGATCCAGGTGATCGTGGTCATGTTCTTTTCCTTCGTGGCGTGGGTGGCTGTCAGTCGGGCTTGAGGCCCGTGCGCTCGATCACCGGCTTCCAGCGCCGCAGTTCCTCGCCCATGAACTTCGCCAGCGCCTCGGGCGTGCTGCCCACGGGATCGAAGTAGGCGGTCTGCAGGCGCTTTTGCACCTCGGGGTCCTTGAGCACCGCGGCGATCTCGCGGCTCATGCGCTGCACGATCGCATCGGGCGTGCCCTTGGGCGCCATGTAGGCGAACCACGGCACGGCCTGGATGTCGGGCAGGCCCGATTCGCGCAGCGTCGGCAGCTCGGGCAGCAGCCCCGAGCGCTCGGCCGAGGTCACGGCGATGGCCTTGAGCCGGCCGGCCTTGGCCTGCGGCATCACCGACACGGGCGGCAGGCAGGCGAACTGCACGTCGCCCTGGATGATCGCGGTGACGGCCTGGCCCGAGGACGCATAGGGGATGTGGACCGCGAAGGACCGGGTCTTGAGCTTGACCAGTTCCACGCCCAGGTGCGAGATCGAGCCGTTGCCGGTCGAGGCGAAGTTGAACTGGCCGGGGTTGCGCTTCAGCGCCTCGAGCCAGGACTTGACCGACTCGACGTTCATGCCGTTGGACACCGCGCACACATTGGGCGTGGTGGCCGCGAGCGACACCGGCACCAGGTCCTTGAACGGGTCGTACGGCAGGTTCTTGTAGAGGATGGTGTTGTAGACCAGCGGCGCGTTGACCGAGAGCAGGAAGGTGTAGCCGTCGGGCGCCGCCTTAGAGGCCTGGTCGGTGCCGCTGTTGCCGCCCGCGCCGGGCTTGTTCTCCACGATCAGCGGCTGGCCGATGCGCGAGGCGAGCTTGTCGTTGACGATGCGCGCGAGGATGTCGGGCGAGGCGCCCGCGGCGAAGGGCACGATCACGCGCACCGGACGCTGCGGCCAGTCCTGGGCCTGGGCCGTGATGGCGATGGCGGCCGTGGCCGCGAGCACGAACAGGGTCTTCATGGCCGGGCCTCCACGTCCACCATGCCCAGGTGGTCCTGCTGCTCGCGCGCGATGAAGCCCGCGATCAGCGCGCGGTAGGCGGCCTCCACCACTTCGGGATAGGCGCCCTCCTGCTCGGCCAGCGCCCTCACCTTGGCTATCACCTCCTGCTGGCGCTGCGGCGCCGAGACCTGGAAGGCATCGCGCTTGAAGCGCGCCGCGTCCTTCACGTAGCGGCCGCGCTCGGCCAGCAGCGCGACGATCCTGCGGTCGAGCGCATCGATGTTCTCTCGCACCTCGGCGAGGTTGGCGCACAGCGGCCGGTAGGCCGGGTCGGTGAAGCGGCGCAGCGGCGCGCCGTGGGTCTCGGGTTCTTTGTCCTGCATGGCTCAGATCGGATAGATGATGGAATTCGGGATCATTTCGCTGTCGAACACGCACAGGCGCGACGCGAACTTCAGGCCTTCGGCCGTGGGCACGATGCGGTCGATGTAGCGGCCCACGTTGAACACGGTCGAGGGCCCGTCGAGCTTGGTGCGGAACACCGCATAGTTGGCCTCGCTGTGGATGGCGCCGTCGTCGTCGACGCCGTGCACCACCGGCAGGCCGACCACATGCCGCTGGTAGTACGGGTCGTGGAACAGCGTCTCCTGGATGCCGTAGACGCGGTCCTCGAGCATGCCGCGGCTCTCGAAGGACAGCGTGGCCAGCGGCAGGCCGCGCTCGTGGTTCTCGCGCGGCTGCAAGCGGTAGCTGCACTGCTCGGTGAAGAAGGCCGGCCACAGGCTCCACTGGCCCGAATCGACCGCATGGGCATAGGCCGCGTAGAGCCGGGCCAGGTCGAGGTAGGCGGCGGGGTCGAGCTGCTTCATGCGGCCTCCATCACTTCGCGCCAGTAGCGGTACATCCCGCGGATCAGCGTCTCGGTCACCATGTGGTCGGTGTTCTCGACCTCGCGCCCGCCGAGCTCGGCCAGCGTGCGGTGGTAGGGCTTCTGCTCGAAGCCCTGCTGCGAGAACTCGATCACCTCGCCGTCGTCGGCCGACACGAAGCCCGCCGGCCCGAACAGGTTGGCCTGGCGCAGGCGGCGCTGCGTCATCTCGGCGCTGTCGTCCTCGAAGCCGAAATGGGTCCAGACGAAATCGAAGGCATCGTGGCCCACGGGCTGGATGTGGCGCGTCGACACGCTGTTGACCTGCTGCTGCAGGATCAGGCTCGGGAACAGCGTCATCATCACCGCGGTCGGCCCGCCCCACCAGGGCTCGGGCACGATGTCGAGGAAGCGCGGGTCCTTGAGCTGCATGCTCTCCTTGAAGCTGGAGACCTGCGTCACCTGCGCGGCCTTGCCCGCGCTGCCGCGCGTGGAGATCATCGCGGCGTGGCGCCCGCGCGCATCCATCTTGAGCTCCGACTTGTTGTCAGCGCGCCAGAGCCCGAAGGTCACGAACCAGGTATGGAGCAGGCCCGGGTGGTACGGGTCCTTGATGTTCTCCTGCATCAGCTTCCAGTTGCCCGGGATGCGCTGGCGGCTGTAGCCGAGGATGGTGAGCTTGCGGCCGTCGAACAGCCGGTCGAAGTAGTGCAGGATCTCGGGGCCGAGGAAGTCTTCGAAGGACTCGATGTCGTGGTCGAAGGAGGCGAACACCACGCCGCCGCGCCGCGCGACCTCGAGCTTGTTGAGGCCGTTCTCCTCGAGCTTGAAGTCCCCCGGCATGCCGCCGTTGACCTTGCCATCCTGCTTCACGCCGCGGCGGAACGGCACGCCCTGCAGGTCGCCCTTGAGCGAGTAGTTCCATTGGTGGTAGGGGCAGACGAAGTCCTTGCGGTTGCCCTGGCGCTCGCGGCAGAACTGCATGCCGCGGTGCGCGCAGACGTTCTCCACCACGTGGATCTCGCCCTCCATGTCGCGCACCAGGATCACCGAGCGCTCGCCGACGGCGGTGCGCTTGAAGTCGCCGGGGTTCGGGATCTCGGCCTCGAGGCCGACATAGCACCAGTGCTTCTCGTAGAAGAAGCGCTGCAGCTCCTTCCTGTGCAGTTCCTCGTCGGTGTAGGCCTTGAACGGGATGCGGCTGGTCTGCTCGTTCTCCCAGCGCAGCTCGATGGGAAACACGGCTTGCGTTGTCATCGCGGGTCTCCTTGTCTTTCTCCGGATTCTTCAGGTGCCTTGCAGGTAGAAGGCATCGGCATGGATCTGCTCGGGCGCAAGGCCGCGGCCGCGCACCAGTTGCGTCACGGCCTCGACCATCGGCGGCGAGCCGCAGAGGTAGGCGCGCCAGCTCTCGAGGCTGCCGGGCCAGTCGGCGCGGATCGCGTCGGTGATCAGGCCCAGGCGCTGGCCGGCCTCGGCCGGGCCGGCGACCACCACCACCTGCACCGTCAGGCGCGGATGCAGCGCCTGCAGTTCACGCAGCTCGGCGAGGCCATAGACGTCGGCACCCGAGCGCACGCCGAGGTAGAGGTGGATCGATTGCTGCGTGAGCCCGGCCTCGATGGCGCCGCGCACGATCGACAGGATCGGCGCCAGCCCGGTGCCGCCGGCCGCGCAGAGCATCGGCCCGCGGTGCTTCGCGCGCAGGTAGGCGGTGCCCAGCGGACCGCTGACGCGCACCGCGTCGCCCACGCGCAGTTGCTCGAACACATGCGCGGTGACGCGGCCGCCGGGCACGCGGCGCACATGGAACTCGAGTTCGTCGTCGCGGCCGAGGCCCGCCATCGAGTAGGGCCGTGCGAGTCCCGGCGCGAACTGCAGTTGCGCGTACTGGCCGGGCGAGAACTCGAGCGGCTTGTTGGGTTTCAGGCGCAGGCGGCGGATGTCGTGGGTCAGCGTCTCGATGCCCGTGACCGTGGCCTTGAGCACCCGCGCCGGATGCACCACCACCTCGTCGGGCTCGGGGATCTCGATCGCGCAGCTCTCGGTCAGGGTGGCCTGGCAGGCCAGCACGTAGCGCTCGCCCTGGCCGTCGGGACGGATGGCATCCTGGCCCGCGTCGAGCACCTGGCCCGACACCAGCTTGCAGCGGCAGGTGCCGCAGCGCCCGGCCATGCAGCTGTACGACACCGGCACATGGTGCTCGCGCAGCACCTCGAGCAGGTTCGCGCCGGGGCGGACCTCGAGCGTGCGGGCCAGGGGGTGGATGTGCAGGTCCATCGGATGTTCTTCTCGTGGGCGGGCGCGGTGCGCCGGTTGTCTCGGGGACGGATGATGCGCGGCCGTCGCCGATTGACCAATAGAATTCCGTGAATCCTCTTCATCACCCAAATGAATAAAGGTCCGGCATGCAGCTCAAGGACATCGACCTCAACCTGTTGCTGGTGTTCGACCGCATGCTGGCCGAGAAACGCGTGTCGGCCGTGGCCGCATCGCTGGGCCTGTCGCAGCCCGCGATCAGCAACGCGCTCGCGCGGCTGCGCAAGCTGCTGGGCGACGAGCTGTTCCTGCGCACCGCGCGCGGCATGGAGCCCACGCCCTTCGCGCTGCAGCTGGCCGAGCCGGTGGCCTATGCCATGGGCGCGCTGCACACCGCACTCAACCAGCAGGTGGTGTTCGACCCGGCCACCAGCACGCGCGCCTTCGCGCTCGCGATGACCGACATCGGCGAGATCTACTTCACGCCGAAGCTGATGGCCGCGCTGTCGGCGGTCGCACCGGGCGTGACCATCAGCACCGTGCGCAACAACACGGCCACGAATCTGCGCGAGGAGCTCGAGGCCGGCCATGTCGACCTGGCGATCGGGCTGCTGCCGCAGCTCAAGTCGGGCGTGTTCCAGCGCCGGCTGTTCCGCCAGCGCTACGTGTGCCTGTTCGCCGGCAGCCATCCGCTCGCGAAGAAGCGCAGCGTGTCGCTCAAGGACTTCGTCGCGGCCGACCACGTGCTGGTGCAGGCCGCGGGCACCGGCCACGGCAAGGCCGACGACGTGATGGCCGCGCAGGGCATCCAGCGGCGCATCCGGCTGCGCGTGCCGCACTTCGTGGCCATCGGCCACATCCTGCGTTCGGGCGACATGATCGCCACCGTGCCCGAGCGGCTCGCGCAGAGCATCGCCGAGCCCTTCGGGCTGGTGTGGCGCCCGCACCCGGTGGCGCTGCCGCAGATCGCGATCAACCTGTTCTGGCACGCCAAGCTGCACCGCGACCCGGGCAACCAGTGGCTGCGCGGCCTGTTGTTCGACCAGTTCGCCGACGGCGACTGAGCACGGTCTTCGGGTTCGGCGTACAAACACGGCCATCGCCCTTTTTCGCATCACGATGGCGCCCTCCCCCCGCATCCGGATCGCTCCCGGCACCGAAGGCATCGAACGCCTCGAGGCCCATCTGCACGGCCAGGCCTTCTCGCCGCACCGCCACGACACCTATGCGATCGGCATCACGCTCGCGGGCGTGCAGCGCTTTCGCTACCGCGGCACGCAGCAGCAGTGCCTGCCGGGCCAGTGCCACGTGCTGCATCCCGACGAGCTGCACGATGGCGGCGCGGGCACCGACGACGGCTTCGGCTACCGCATCCTCTATGTCGATCCGGCGCTGGTGCAGAGCGCGCTGCAGGGCAAGCCGCTGCCCTTCGTGGCGCAGCCGGTGCTCGATGCGACGCGGCTGCGGGCCCTCGGCACGGGCCCGCGCACCGCGCGCGAGCTCTGGGACTTCGACGCCGCGATCGACGACGAGGTGCTGCGCACCGAGTTCGCGGTCGCGGTGGCGCAACTGCTGGCCAACGCCGCCACCGGGCAGCCCCAGGCCCCCGGCTCGCTCGAACTCGCGGGCCTCACGCGCGTGCGCGACCACATCGCCGCCACGCCGACCGAGCGCCCCGCGATGGTGGCGCTCGAACGCCTGGCCGGGCTCGACCGCTGGTCGCTCGCGCGCCAGTTCCGCGCGGCCTTCGGCACCAGCCCGAGCCGCTTCCGCACGCTGCGCCAGCTCGACGCGGTGCGCCAACTATTGCGGCGCGGCAGCTCGCTGGCCGATGCGGCCGATGCAGCCGGCTTCGCCGACCAGAGCCACATGTCGCGCCAGTTCAAGCAGGCCTACGGCCTCACGCCCGCGCGCTGGAGCGCGGCGCTGGGCTGATCAGCGCGCGCCGGCGTCGGTGCGCGCCTCGATCGCGCGCACCACGGCCGCCATGTCGAGCGCGCCCAGGCCCAGTGCCTGCGTCTCGCCATAGAGCGCGTGGCAGGCATCGAGCAGCGGCGAGGCCACGCCGGCCGCGCGCGCCGCCTCGGCCACCAGCCGGTTGTTCTTGAGCACGTCGGTGATCGAGGCCTGCACCTCGAAGTCCTGCGCGAGCAGCTTCTGCGCCTTCATGCGCGACACGGCGCTGGCCATCGGCCCGGCATCGAGCACCGACACCAGCTTGCCCGTGTCGAGCCCGTGGCGGTCCGCGAAATGGAAGGCCTCCGCGAGACCCGTGACCATGGTGATCAGGAACAGGTTGACCGAGAGCTTCATCAGCAGCGCCTGCGGCACCGGGCCGCAGACCACGGTCTCGTGGCACATGGGCTTGAGCAGCGGGCGCAGCGCTTCCACCGCGTCCGCGTCGCCGGCCAGCATCGCCACCAGTTGCCCGGCCTCGGCCGGCTTGCGCGAGCCCGAGACCGGCGCCTCGACATAGCGCCCGCCCGCGGCGCGGACCGCGTCGGCCAGCGCCTGCGAATACGCGGCCGAGGTGGTGCCCATGTGGACGATGGTGCGCCCCGCCACGTTGTCGGCGAAGGCCGGCGTGCCGCGGCCCAGCGCCTCGTCGATCGCCTCGCCGTGGGCCAGCATGAGGATCGCGATGCGCGTGCGGCGCAGCACCTGCGCGGGTGTGTCCGCGACCTGCGCGCCGGCCTCGCGCAGGGGCTCGGCACGCGCGGGCGAGCGGTTCCATACGACCAGCGGCGTGCCCGCGCGTGCGAGGTTGAGCGCCATGGGCTGGCCCATGACGCCGAGTCCGATGAATCCGAGGGGTCCGATGTCAGTCAACCGTGTCTCCGTGAATGCATGAATGGGTGGGGAATGGCGTGGCACCTTAGCCCTCGGTGCACGCGGCGTCTTGAAGCTTTGTGCAGCGGCCACCTTCACGAAGCCTTCAGGGGAGGCGCAGCCTTTCTTCAGGCTCGGTTTCGAGAATGAACGCAACCACCGGCGCACCGCGTGCCGCCGTTGGCTCCCTTCTTTTTCATCCCACTTTTCCAGGCATTCCATGCATTCGAACCCCGCCTCGCTTCCGAAGACCTCGTCCCTGCGCACCGCCCTCCTCCTGTCCGCCCTGCTGCTGGGCGCCGCCGCGTCGATGAAGGCCGGCGCCGCCGAGTACGGCAAGGAACCCACGCGCCTGTACGTCGGCGGCGCCATCGGCCGCTCGAGCTACAGCCTGCCCTCGTCCTCGCGCGTGCCCGTGCCCTGGGGCGGCGAGAAGAACAGCAAGAGCGGCACCGCGTTCAAGGTCTATGGCGGCTACCGCTTCACCGACACCTTCGGCGTGGAAGGCGGCTATGCGCGGCTGGGCCGCGTGAAGCAGTGGAACACCAGCTACAGCGCGTTCGGCGCGAACTCGGTGCTCGAGAACGGCACCGGCCAGGTGTTCTACGCGGCCGCCACCGCGCGGCTGCCGCTGGGCGAATCGTTCGCGCTCAACGGCCGGCTCGGCGTGGCGCATGGCCGGGTCTCGGCCGGCAACAACCACCGCCTGTTCGGCGGCGAGAGCATCGGCGGCAACGGCACAGGCCTCATGGCCGGCTTCGGCGCCGAGTACGCCGTGACGCGCAATCTCTCGATCACCGCCGACTACGACTACTTCGGCAAGGTCTCCAAGCACGCCAAGGCCGGCCTGCTGACCGTGGGCGTGCGCGCGAACTTCTGACGCTGGCGTCAGCCCGGCAGCGCCCAGCGGCCCAGCACCTCGTGCACGCCCTCGGCGCGCCGGCTGTCGATCAGCGCGAAGCTCGCGGCGGTCCAGCGCACCGGCTCGACCGTGGCCGGCTCCATCGCGCCGCGCATGTACGACACCGTGAGGTGGGGCGTGAAGGCGCGCTTGGGCGCGAAGCCCGCATCGGCCAGCACCTCGCCCAGGCGCTGCCTGAAGGCCGCGAGCGCGGCCACCTCGGCGTTCTCGCCGCCGAGCAGCACGCAGGCGCCCTTGGCGAAGCGCATCGCGCTGTCGAACGCCACCTCGAAGCGCGGCAGGTGCAGCCGCGAGGCGGCCGCGATCGCGAGCCCGACCTTGTCGCGCGGCAACTCGTCGTGCTCGCCCAGGTCATGCAGCGTGACGTGCAACCGGTCGGGCTCCACGTGCATGGCGCGGAGGTCCCGTTCCGCATGCCATTGCGCGCTCCAGGCCGCGATGCGCGCGGCATCTTCCTCACCGGGGTGGATCGCGAAGAACAGTACGTGTGCCGGCGGCGGCTTGCGCGGCGCGCGTTCGCCGGGCGTGGCGCGGCTGCGCGTGCGCAGCGGTGGCGGCGGCGCGTCGATGCCGGGCAGCAGCAGTTGCTGTTCGCTCGCGGGGGCGGTGCGGCGGGACTTCATGCGCGTCGGCCCTCGTGCGGGGACGTGGGTGCGCGGCGGCGGGTGTGGCGGATGGCGGCAGTCAAGCGTGGGGGCGCGTGCGGTGGCGGTCGAGGACCGCACGGCGGATGGCATTCGTTGGGGGGCTGAATGGTACAGATGCCCGGCGCGATCCGGGACCGCCGCGCGAAGAAATTTCAGCGTTGCGCGCCGATCGCCTCGCCGGTCCATTCGCGCACGAACGCGTCGGGCGCGCTGCGCTCGGGCGCGCGGGTCGCCTCCTTCGCCGTACCGACGTAGAGGAAGCCCAGCAGCCGGTCCGCCTCGCCCAGGCCCAGCGCGCGCTGCACCCGCGGGTCGTAGCTGTTGAGCCCCGTGGCCCAGAAGCCGCCATAGCCCAGCAGGTGCAGCGCATTGAGCATGTTCATCGCGGCGGCGCCGACCGCGAGCACCTGCTCGGACTCGGGGATCTTATGCGGCGCCAGCACGCGCGCGCAGAGCGCGATCAGCAGCGGCGCGGCCATCGCCTTGTTGCGGAAGCGCTCGCCGTCTTCTTCGGGATCGCGCTGGCGCGCGGCTCGTGCGAACACTTCGCCGAGGGCGATGCGGGCATCGCCGCGGATGGTGAGGAAGCGCCAGGGTTGCAGTTGGCCGTGGTCGGGGGCGCGCAAGGCGGCCTGGAACACCAGGTCGAGGTCCTGGGCCGAGGGCGCGGGGTCGGTCAGCGGCCAGGGGGAATGACGTTGCAGCAGCAGGTCGAGCGCTTCGCGCCGGACGGAACGGGAGATGGAGGTGTCGGCGTGCATGTCGGCGTCCTTCGAAACGAAACGAGGAAGCCGCCCCGCGGGAACGACAGGTGCTGCAAGGGTTCAGTGGCGGGCTGTCCCGCCGCGTCGGGCGAGATGGCTGGCATCCGGCTCCTCGTGCGCGACGAAGAGAGCGGTCACCAATTCGACGGGGCGGCGAACGAGCGGCCATCGTATCGGCGCCGCATTGCCCATGCACCGGGTGCGCCTAAGGCACCCGGGCCGGACGCTCAGAAGTTCATGTCCTTCTCGACCTCCTGCAGCTTGCGCCGGGCCAGCGCCAGGTTCGACTTGGCCTTGTCGAGCACGAAGTAGACGAACACGCCTTCCTTCTGCGCCATCGGGCGCAGCAGGTGGTACTGCTTGCCGAGCGTGATCAGGATGTCTTCGATGCTGTCGTTGAGGCCGAGGGCACGCATCGTCTTGAGCTTGGCGCGCATCACCTCGGTATTGCCGGCGGCCGCCACTTCGAGGTCGACGCCGGAGCCGATGGCGCCCAGCATCATGCCGCTGGCGGAATCGACCACGGCGGCGCACAGCGCGCCATCGGCGGTCATGAGGTTGTCGAGGCTGTTCTGGATCGTGGCCATGTGTCTTGTTCCCTGTGGATCATGCGAATGAAAGGATGAAGCGGCGGCGTCGCATGCAACCCGCCTCCGCCGGAAATTGCGCTCGACGCCTCAAGGCGCCTCGAGTGCCCGCACGCAGGCGGCGGTCCGGTACATCGCCTGCGCGAGCACCGCGCCGGCGTCGGCGATGACGTTCACCACCAGTTCCGTCTCGCCGTTGCGCACCGGGCTGACCAGCGCGAAGCCCTTGTCGGTGGCCACCGTGATGCAGGTGCAGCGACCGAGGCGCGCCTCCTGCGAGGCCACGGCGCCGATGGCGGCCATCGAACTGGCCATCGCGGCGATGCGCGAGGGGTCGAAGTCGCGCAGGCTGGCATGAGCGATCTCGAAGCCGTCGGGCGTGGCGACCACCACCGAGACGACACCGCTCGTCTCGTCGAGCACGCTGCGGGCCTCGGCCGCGGCACGCAGCTTGAGCGCGTGGGGAATCTTCATGGCGCGATCTCCTCGTCGATCACCTCGATCTGCATCAGCAAGGTCTCGATCAAGGCGACGACGTGGTCCTTGCGGCGCGGGTCCATCGCCAGCACCGGCAGCACCAGCCCGCGGGCCGCGAGCGCGCCGGCGTAGTCGTCGAGCGTGGGCGAAGGATGCGTGGGCAGCCGGGTGACGCCGATCGCGCAGGGCATCTTCTCGAGCGCGCCCGCGAAACCGTCGAGATAGGCCACCAAGTCCGCCAGCGGATCGGGCCGGCTGTTGTCGACCAGGATCGCGAGGCCCAGCGCATCGCGCACCAGGATCTTCCACATGAAGTCGAAGCGGGCCTGCCCCGGCGTGCCGTACAGGCGCAGCCGGTCGCCGTTGTCCAGCGTCAGCTGGCCGAAGTCCAGTCCCACCGTCGTGGTGGCCTTGGCCACGGAGGCATCGGCATTGGCGACCTCGGTGGCGATGGGCGCGGTCTCGCTGATGGCGGCGATGGCCGTGGTCTTGCCCACGCCCATCGGGCCCGTGAAGACGAGCTTGAAATCCCTCATGGCGCGAGCCCGCTCAGAACAGGCCGAGACGCTGGCGGATGCGCGAGAGCAGCCCCTGCTTGTGTTGCCGCGCATCGGCGGCTCCGGCCGCGCGAGGCGCGGGAATCGCTTCTTCCCGGACCCAGACCAGGGCCCCCTCTTCGTCGAGCAGGCGAAGGAAAGCGCGGCACACCTCGGCATCGACCTGGCCCAGCACCCCGAGGCTCTCGGCCGACTGCGCGCTCCTGGCGAGCGCCGCCGCCAACCGGACATGGGCCGGGTGGCACTGCAGCGTCGCCTGCGA
This sequence comes from Variovorax sp. GW821-FHT10D07, assembly GCF_059415325.1. NCBI lineage: Bacteria > Pseudomonadati > Pseudomonadota > Betaproteobacteria > Burkholderiales > Comamonadaceae > Variovorax > Variovorax sp. GW821-FHT10D07. The sequence goes on from NZ_JBWKMZ010000010.1 coordinate 91,075, forward strand.
CGGCCAGCGGCTCAGCGAGGCACGCGCACCGGATGGCGCTGCATGGCCCGTCACCGCGCTCGGCGCGATCTGGTTGAGCAGCTCGACCAGTTCCTCGGCGTAGATGGGGCGCGCCAGCGCGGGACTGGGTGGCGTGGCGGCGGCGCCGTGGCGGGGCACCATCGGCACCACGAAACGGGCCGGCGGCGCTTGCCGCTCCGCGGCCGGGCCTTCGCCGTCGATCAGCAGCAGGTCGCAGGACTGCGATTCGCTGACCGTCCAGCGCGAACGGAGATTGGAGCTGAGGCGGACGATAATTCTCAGGAGCTCGACCTCAACCGGAGGGAGCCCCATCACGCCCAGAACGAGTGGCATACCTTCTTCCCTGACTGTCTTTTTTGAATGGTTGCATATTGTTATTGCTGTTAACCAAATGATGTACGGATGTACAAACGCGGTTTCAGATTCGGACAAACACTGAGAACAAATCCACAACACTTGTTGCTGGGGACTCGGTTTCAGGTTGCGATGGAAGCGAACTGTTGCGGGTGAGACCGCGGCCCGAGGCGAATGGAACGCGGATTCAGTCTTCGTCCAGCGCCGCGAAGCGCTCTGCCAGAAAGTCCACCAGCGCCCGCACCGCCGGCAGCAGCCCGCGCCGCGAAGCGAACACCGCGTGGATGATCTCGCGCCGCGGCGCCCACCCCTGGATCACGTGGATCAGCTCGCCGCGCGCGATCTGCTCGCGCACCATCATCGAGGGCAGCTGCACGACGCCCACGCCCGCGAGGGCGGCGGCGCGCAGCGCCAGCATGCCGCGCGTGACGAGGCGCGGCTGATGGCGGATGGCGGCCTGCGCGCCATCGGGGCCGATCAGGGTCCACACATGCTCGTGCTGCGGCAGGCCCAGGTCCATGCTCGGCAGGCCGCCAAGGTCCGCAGGCACGCGCGGGATGCCGCCCGACAGCAGCTGCGGATGCGCCACCAGGCACTGCCCGCGCTCGGCGAGCACGCGCATCACGAGCTCGCTGTCCTCGATCGGCGGCGGCCGCACGCGAATGGCGACATCGACGCCCTCGCCCACCACGTCCACGCGGCGGTTGGTTTCCTCGAGGTGGATTTGCACGCGCGGGTGCGCGACCATGAAGGCAGCCACCATGTCGCCGACGTGCGTGTCGAGCAGCGCCACCGGGCAGGTCATGCGCACCACGCCGCGCGGCTCGGCCTGGGTCAGCGCGATGGCCTCGTCGGCCGCCTCGGCCTCGACCAGCATCGCCTTGCAGTGGCTGTAGTAGGTCTGGCCCGGCTCGGTGACGGCGAAGCGCCGCGTCGAGCGCTGGATCAGGCGCGTGCCCAGGCGCTCCTCGAGCAGCGCGATGCGCCGGCTGAGCTTGGACTTGGGCATGCCCAGCGCACGGCCCGCGGGCGCGAAGCCGCCGTGGTCCACCACCTGCACGTAGTAGTAGAGGTCGTTCAGGTCCTTCATCGCTCGCGCCCCCTCATCGTTCACAAGATAGAACGCTGATGGCAAATGTCGCCATCTACCGCATCCATCGTTCAACCCATATTCTCTATCCATCGGCCAGGACCCTCGTCCTGGCGACGCAAGGAGATGAAGATGAAGAAGGTTCTCGGTGTCTACAGCGCCCCTCGCACGCACTGGGTGGGCGACGGTTTTCCGGTGCGCTCGCTGTTCGGCTACGACGGCCTGGGCAAGCACCTGAGCCCGTTCCTGCTGCTCGACCATGCGGCGCCGACCGCCTTCGAACCGGCCGCCCGCCCGCGTGGCGTGGGCCAGCATCCGCACCGCGGTTTCGAGACCGTGACCATCGTCTACCAGGGCGAGGTCGAGCATCGCGACTCCACCGGCGCGGGCGGCCTGATCGGCCCGGGCGACGTGCAATGGATGACCGCCGGCGGCGGCATCCTGCACGAGGAGTTCCACTCGCGCGGCTTCACCGAGCGCGGCGGCACGATGGAGATGGTGCAGCTCTGGGTCAACCTGCCCGCGAAGGACAAGATGGCCGAGCCCGGCTACCAGACCCTGCTCGACGCGCAGATCCCGTCGGTGGACCTGCCCGAGGGCGCGGGCCGGGTGCGCGTGATCGCCGGCGACTTCGACGGCCACCGCGGCCCGGCGCGCACCTTCACGCCGATGGACGTGTGGGACCTTCGCATCGCCCAGGGCCGCACCGGGCGCTTCGAGGCGAAGGAAGGCCGCACGCTGGCGCTGGTGGTGCTGCGCGGCACGGTGCTGGTCAATGGCGAGACGATCGCGCGTGAAGGGCAGCTGGTGCACCTGGACACCGCCGGCAGCGGCGTGGAGATCGAGGCCAACAGCGACGCGACGGTGCTGTGGCTGTCGGGCGAACCGATCGACGAGCCCGTGGTGGGCTACGGTCCGTTCGTGATGAACAGCGAGGCCGAGATCCGCCAGGCCATGGCCGACTTCAACGGCGGCCGCTTCGGGCGCATGCCGGCCTGAGCGATCGAGCCCCCGCGTTTCGGGAAGACGCGGGGGCTTTTTTTTAATTCATGGGCCGTCGCCGGCCCGCAGATCCGACTCCCGCGTCACCGTCTTCGCCAGCAGCCGCAAGGTGCCCGCACAGGCGGCGACCGCCTCGGACAGCACGCCGCTGCGCCGGTAGGCCAGCCCCAGGTCCATCGACGGCACCGCGCCCGCCATCGCCGTGCGGCGAATGCGCCCGCCGTCGTGCGACCACGGGCGGAACACCAGGTCCGACAGGATCGTCACGCCGACGTTCTGCGCAACCAGGCTGCGCACGGCCTCGATCGACTTGGTACGGAACACGACCTTGGGTTCGAGCTTCGCCGCGCCCCAGTAGCGGCCCACGGTCTCCACGTGCTCGTCCATGTCGAGCAGCACGAAGGGAAGCTCCGCGATCTCGCGCAAAGACACCGACTGCCCGGTGGCCAAGGGATGGTCGAGCGAGGTCCACAGGCGCCGCTGCGACTTCAGCAGGTTCTCGCGCCGGATGTCGGGCGCCTGCGAGAGGTTCGAGACCAGCACCACGGCCAGGTCGAACTCGCCGCTGCGCAGGCCTGCCTCGATCTCCTCGCGGTTGCGCTCGACCGGTTCGAACTCGATCAACGGCAACTGCCGGCGCATGGCGCCGATGATCTTCGGCAGCATGTATTCGGACACCGTGTCCGTGATGGCGATGCGCACGCGCCCTTCGACCGAGGACGCCGAGCCGTGGGTCTCCTCCACCGCCACTTCGAGCGTGCGCAGGATGTGCTGCGCGTGGCGCAGGAAGCCTTCGCCATGCACCGTGAGCCGCAGCCCGTCGGAGTGCCGCGTGAAGAGCTGGACCTTCAGCGCGGTCTCGAGATTGCGCAGCGATGTCGTCAACGAAGGCTGGCTCACGTAGCAGCGCTGCGCCGCGCGCGAGACTTGGCCCGTGTGGGCCGTGGCGACGAAGTGCTGCAGCTGCTTGATCGTGATCGACATAGATCGATCCTATATCACTCTATTAATATTCAATATTTGAATTGGCTCCGGTGTTCGCCCATAGTCGCCCCGCACGACATCCCGGGCGCGAAAGACGCCCCAGGCCCAGCCACTGGAGACACCATGCCCTCGACATCAAGAACAGCCCCCGAGCAAGACGCCCTGCTCCCTTCCGCCGCGCATCCCGGCCATGCGGGTCCCGGCCTGCTGAGCCGCCTGGGCCTGCGCTTCACCGCCTGGGCCGAGCGCTGGTTCCCCGATGCCTACGTGTTCGCGGCCATCGCGGCGGCGGTGGTCGCCGTCGCGGCGCTGCTCAATGGATCGAGCCCGCTGGTCGTGGCCAAGTCCTTCGGCGACGGCTTCTGGAGCCTGATCGTCTTCACGATGCAGATGGCGCTGGTCGCGATCGGCGGCTACGTGGTCGCGACCTCGCCGCCGGCCGCGCGCTTCATCGGTCGCCTGGCATCGGTGCCCATGTCGGGGCGCCAGGCCATCGCCTACGTGGCGGCGATCAGCATGATCCTGTCGCTGTTCAACTGGGGCATCTCGCTGATCTTCAGCGCGCTCTACGTGCGCGCCCTGGCACGCCGGACCGAACTGCGCATGGACTACCGCGCCGCCGGCGCGGCCGCCTATCTCGGGCTGGGCGCGACCTGGGCGCTCGGCCTGAGCTCCTCGGCGGCGCAACTGCAGGCGAACGCCGCCAGCCTGCCCAGGAGCATCCTCGACATCACCGGCGTGATCCCGTTCAGCCAGACCATCTTCCTGTGGCAATCGATGGTGATGGCGCTGGTGCTGATCACCGTCTCGGTCGCGATCGCGCTGTGGTCCGCGCCGACGGCCGAGAGCGCGGTCAAAGCGCAGGAGCTCGGCATCGACCTGACCGAAGTGAAGCCGGCCACGGACGCGACCGCCACGCGGCGCCCCGGCGAATGGCTCGAGCGCAGCCCGCTGCTCACGCTGCTGCTGTGCGCCCTCGGCTTCGGCTGGCTCGCGCAGGAGTTCATGGCCAAGAGCCCGCTGATCGCGATCGCGGGGCTCAACACCTACAACCTGCTGTTCCTGATGATCGGCATGCTGCTGCACTGGCGCCCGCGCAGCTTTCTCGACGCCGTGTCGCGCTCGGTGCCCTCGACCGCGGGCGTGATCATCCAGTTTCCGCTCTACGGCGCCATCGCCGCCATGCTGACCGCCGCCAAGGGCGACGGCGGCCACACGCTGTCGGACCGCATCGCGCACCTGTTCGTGAGCATCTCCAGCGTCGACAGCTTCGCGGTGGTGATGGGCGCGTACTCCGCCATCCTGGGCTTCTTCATTCCCTCGGGCGGCGGCAAGTGGATCATCGAGGCGCCCTACGTCATGCAGGCGGCCAACGAACTCAAGGTCCACCTCGGTTGGGCGGTGCAGGTCTACAACGCGGCCGAGGCGCTGCCCAACCTGATCAACCCCTTCTGGATGCTGCCGCTGCTGGGCGTGCTCTCGCTGAAGGCGCGCGACATCGTCGGCTTCACCTTCCTGCAGCTGCTCGTCCATGCGCCGCTGGTGCTCTTCATGCTGTGGTTCCTGGGTCGCACGCTGAGCTATGTGGCGCCCGTGATGCCCTGAACGAGCCGGACATTCGAATGGACGCGGCCACGACGCAAACCAAGCCCGGCTACTGCACGCTCTGCCGCTCGCGCTGCGGCACGCTCAACGAGGTGCGCGGCGACATGCTGGTGTCAGTGCGCCCCGACACGGCGCACCCGACCGGCCAGGCCATGTGCATGAAGGGCAAGGCCGCGCCCGAACTCGTGCACAGCCCGCATCGCGTGCTGCATCCCATGCGCCGCACGCGGCCCAAGGGCGATCCGGATCCGGGCTGGGTGCGCATCGGCTGGGAAGAGGCGCTGGCCGAGACCGCTCGGCGCCTGGGCGCCATCAGGGCCGAGAGCGGCGCCGAATCGGTGGTGTTCGCGGTCACCACCCCGAGCGGCACGCCTCTGTCCGACAGCATCGACTGGATCGAGCGCTTCGTGCGCCTCTTCGGCAGCCCCAACATCTGCTACGCGACCGAGGTCTGCAACTGGCACAAGGACTTCGCCCATGCCTTCACCTTCGGCTGCGGCATGCCGCCGGCCGACTATGCGCAGGCCGAGCTGATCGTGCTGTGGGGCCACAACCCCAGCAACACCTGGCTGGCCCAGGCCAATGCCATCGCGAAGGGCCGCGCGAAAGGCGCGCGGATGATCGTGGTCGACCCGCGTCCCACGGCGCTGGCGCGCCAGGCCGACGTGTGGCTGCCGGTGCGGCCCGGCACCGATGCGGCGCTCGCGCTCGGGCTGATCCGTCTGTTGATCGCGGACGAGCGCTTCGACGAAGCTTTCGTGCGCGACTGGACCAATGCGCCGCTGCTGGTGCGCGACGAAAACGGGCACCTGCTGCGCGAGCGCGACCTGCGGCCCGATGCCGAGGGTGACCGCTTCATGGTCTGGAGCGATGCGGACCAGGGGGCAGTGCCCTACGACACCGCTCGGGCCGCACAGGCGCAGGGCTCGGCCCACTTCCGATTGCGCGGTGCGGTCACGGTGACGATGGAGAACGGCCAGCGCCTCGCATGCCGCCCGGCCTTCGATCTGCTGGCGCAGGCCTGCGCCGCCTGGACACCACAGGAAGTGGAACGCATCACCGGCGTGCCCGAAGCCCCGCTGCGCGCCGCGGCCGAGCTGTTCGGCGGCGGGCACCGCACGGCCTATCACGCCTGGACCGGCATCGGCCAGCACACCAACGCGACCCAGTCGGAGCGCGCGGTCGCCACCCTGTACGCGCTGTGCGGCAGCTTCGACCGCATCGGCGGCAACCGCGTGCGCACGGGTCCGCGCGTCAACGCGGTCAATGCGCTCTCGCTGCTGCCCGCTGCGCAGCGCGCGAAGGCACTCGGCTTGAAGGAACGGCCGATCGGCCCGCCCGCCCATGGCTGGGTGACCGCGCGCGACACCTATCGCGCGATCGTCGACGGCGAGCCGTACAAGGTGCGCGCGATGATGGCCTTCGGCACCAACCTGCCGGTCTCGCAGGCCGACACCGCGCTCGCGCAGCAGGCGCTGTCGCAGCTCGAGTTCCACGTGCACTGCGACCTGTTCGAGACGCCGGCCGCGCGCTACGCCGACATCCTGCTGCCGATCGACACGCCCTGGGAGCGCGAGGGCCTGCGCATCGGCTTCGAGATCGACGACCGCGCGGCCGGCTGGGTGCAACTGCGCCAGCGCATGGTGGCGCCGCGCGGGGAGTCGCGTTCCGACAACGAGGTGCTGTTCGACCTCGCGCAACGCCTAGGCATGGGCGACGCATTCTTCGACGGCAGCCTGGAGGCCGGGTGGAACCACATCCTCGAGCCGCTGGGTCTCACGGTGGCGCAGTTGCGCGAACGTCCCGAAGGCATGGCCTGCGACATCGACGCGGGCGAGCGGAAGTACGCGCGCGAAACGCCCGCCGGCGTGCGAGGCTTCGACACGCCCACACGCCGCGTCGAGCTCTATTCCGAAACCCTGCTGCGCCACGGCCAGCCGCCCGTGGCGAGCTTCGTCGAGCCCGCCGACACGCCGCGCGACGCCAGGGCGACCGGACAGGGCCGCTTCCCCTACGTGCTGAGCTCGGCCAAGAACGGCCTCTACTGCCACAGCCAGCATCGCAGCCTGCCTTCGCTGCGCAGGCGCGCACCCGAGCCGGTGGCCGAGCTGAGCCCCGCGCTCGCGCAGGCCAAGCACATCGTCGACGGCGACTGGCTGCGCATCCGCACGCGCGTGGGCGAGGCCCGCTTCGTCGCGCGCATCACGCCCGGCCTGGCGGACGACCTCGTCGTGGCCGAGTTCGGCTGGTGGCAGGGCTGCAGCGAACTGGACCGCGAGGGCCTGCCGGTCGATGGTGCGTTGAGCAGCAATTTCAATGCGCTGATCTCGGCCGACCATTGCGATCCGGTCAGCGGCTCGGTGCCGCACCGTTCCTTTCTGTGCGACATCGAACGCGATCCCGCCACGGCGTTGCGACAGCGCGCATGGACGGGCATGCGCCGCTTTCGCATCGACGCACTGCGGCCCGAGGCCGAGGGCGTGCTGGGCATTCGCTTCGCGCCCGTCGACGATGGCGCCCTGCCCGACTACCGGCCCGGCCAGCATGTCGAACTCAAGCTCGATCCCGGCGATGGCACGCCGGTCTCGCGTGCCTATTCGCTCACCGGTGCGGCCGAGCAAGAGGATCGGCACGGCTACAGCATCGCGGTGCGGCACCAGCGCGGCCGCGCGGCCGATGGCACGCCGTACCAGGGGCGCATGTCGGGCCACCTGCATCGCGAGCTGAAGCTCGGCGACACGGTCGAGCTGCGGGCACCGTCGGGCGGCTTCGCGATTCCCCGAAGCTCGCCCCAGCCGCTGGTGCTGTTCGCGGGCGGCATCGGCATCACGCCGTTCATCAGCCTGCTCGAGTCGCTGCCCGATGGCGCCGAAGGCCCCGCGATCCGGCTCTACTACGCAAACCAGAACAGCGCGACGCACGCCTTCCGCGAACGCATCGCACACCACCGCGCGCGCCTGCCCCGACTGCAGGTGATCGACCACTACAACGCGCCGCTGCCCGAGGACCGCCTCGGCATCGACTACCAGTCGGACCGCTACATCGATGCCGGCGTGGTGGACGACGCGCTGATCGCGCAGCGGGCGCGCTTCTACCTGTGCGGCCCGCCCGCGCTGATGGACAGCGTCATCGCGGGACTGGTGGCGCGCGGCGTGCCGCGCTTCGACATCTTCAGCGAGGTGTTCCGATCGCCCGCCGCGCCGCCGACGGACGGTCCCCAGCAGTTCGATGTCCGCTTCGCGCGCTCGGGCCGCGGACCGGTCACGTGGACGCCCAGGCAGGGCACGCTGCTGAGCTTCGGCGAATCGCTGGGTCTGCAACTGCCCAGCGGCTGCCGCGTGGGGCAATGCGAAAGCTGCACCGTGCGCGTGATCGCCGGCAAGGTGGTCCACCTGCATGGCCGTGAACCCGAAGACCCGGCCGTGTGCCTGACATGCCAGGCCGTGCCGCTCGAAGACCTCGTGCTCGACGCATGAGCCCCGCCCTCCGTTTCCACCCACCGCCCCATGAGAACCATCGATACCGAAACCACCCGCCACGCCCTGCGCTTCGAGCGCCTGATCCCCGCGCTGCGCGACATGTTCGTCGCCGGCTGCGAAGTGCCGTTACGGCATGTACACACGCTCCAGAACCAGGCTCCACAAGCGGGCGGAACCGTGCTGATCATGCCGGCGTGGCAGGAAGGCCGCTACCTCGGCATCAAGACGGTGAACATCTTCCCGGGCAATGCCGAACGCGGCCTGCCCGGTCTGTTCTCGACCTACACGCTCTACGACGCAAGCACGGGAGAGCCGCTGGCGCAGATCGATGGCAACGAGATCACCTCGCGCCGCACCGCCGCCGCATCGGCCCTCGCCGCCTCCTACCTCGCGCCCGCGCAGGCGCGCAATCTGCTCGTCGTTGGCTGCGGCCGTGTCGGTGGCCTCGTTCCCGAGGCTTTTCGCACCGTACGGCCGATCGAGCGCATCGCGGTCTGGGATCGCAACGAAGTGGCGGCGAAGGAACTCGCCGCGCGCCTCCACGCGCAAGATATCGATGCGTTCGTCGCCACCGACCTCGGCCAGGCCGCGAGCGAGGCCGACATCGTGAGCTGCGCCACGCTCGCGACGCAGCCGGTGATCGAGGGCGCCTGGCTGCGGCCGCACAGCCACCTCGACCTGATCGGCGGCTTCACGCCGCAGATGCGCGAGGCCGACGACGCCGCGTTCGTCGGCGCGAAGCTCTTCATCGACACGCGGGAGGCGCTGCAGAAGAGCGGCGAACTGCTCGGGCCGATGTCGCGCGGCGTGTTCGCGGCGGCGGACGTGGCGGGAGAGCTGGCCGACCTCGCCGTCGGCCGGATACAGGGGCGAACCGGGACCGAGGGACGGACCGTCTTCAAGGCCGTGGGCACGGCGCTCGAGGACCTCGCGGCGGCGATCCTCGTCTACGAGAGCGTTGAAACCGCGTGAGGAGCGTGGTCTCGCCTCCATACCAAATTGACAAAATAGATCAATACTGTAAAGTCCGATGCCTGTCCTCGCGGATCGGCACCGAGCTTCGTGGTGCGTCGATCGGCGGGGCCCCGAACACCCACCCTCACCGTCGAATTCGCCCATGCCTTCGCTGTCCCCGATCTCCTTCGGCCTTGCCGGAGTGCCCCGCTGATGGCCCCCACCCCCGACCGGCGCGTCGCGATCATGGAGGCCGCAATCGGCGTCTTCCTGCGCTACGGCTACCGCAAGACCTCGATGGACGACCTCGCGCGCGCCGCCGGCATCTCGCGCCAGGGCCTCTACCTGCACTTCACCTCGAAGGACGAACTCTTCAAGCAGGCCGTCACCTGGTTCGCGGAACGCGGCCTCGCGGCCATGCGGGCCGCGCTGGCGCGCGAGGAGCTGCCGATCGAGGAGCGGCTGGTCGGCGCCTTCGCGGCGCTGCATGCGCAGAACGACGGTTCGCAGATGTCGCTCGAGCACATGAACGAGATCGTCGCGACCGCGCGCGAGCTGGTCGGCCCGGTGCTCGAGGAGTTCGACCAGGCCGTGCCCAAGGAACTGGCGCGCGCCATCCAGTCCAGCGGCGATGCCGTGCCCTGGCGCGGCGCCGGCCTCACGGCCAAGGCGCTGGCGCAGCACCTGTATGCCGCCTCGCACGGCCTCAAGCACTATGCCCGCACGCCGGCCGAGTACCAGGCCGGCATCCGCACCGCCGTGCGCCTCGTCTGCGGCCGTCCCGGCCCGGCGGCCGGCGCCTGAGCCCCTTCCACCTGTTCACGAACGGAGTCCTCGCCATGTCCACCTTCTCCCTGTGCGCCTGCGGCTCGCGCCCCACGGCCCATCCCCAGTCGCCGCAGCAGCGCGGCGGCGTCTATCGCAACGTCGTGCCACGCGCGCCGATGGGCTTCCTGAAGACCGTGGCGATCGGCTGGCGGGTCCTGACCGGCAAGAGCGACACCACCGTGCCAAGCACCCCGATCCCGGTGCGGCCACTGACGACCGCGGCGCTGCTGGCGGCGCCGGACCGCAGCCTCTACCGCCTCGGCCATTCGACCCTGCTGCTCAAGCTCGACGGCGAGTTCTGGCTCACCGACCCCGTGTTCTCCGAGCGTGCGTCGCCAGTGCAATGGGCCGGCCCCAAGCGCTTCCACGCGCCGCCGATCGACATCGACGACCTGCCCCCGATCAAGGGCGTGATCCTCTCGCACGACCACTTCGACCACCTGGACCGCGCCGCCATCGCGCGGCTTGCGCCCAAGGTCGAGGTGTTCGTCACGCCGCTCGGCGTGGGCGACCGCCTGATCGGCTGGGGCGTCGACCCGGCGCGGGTGCGGCAGCTCGACTGGTGGGACGAGACCACCGTCGGCGGCATCCGCCTCGCGGCCGTGCCCGCGCAGCATTTCTCGGGCCGCACCCTGCTCGACGAAGACCGCACCCTGTGGGCCTCGTGGGTGATCCTGGCCGGCGACCTGCGGCTCTTCTTCAGCGGCGACACTGGCTACCACGCCGACTTCAAGACCATCGGCGATCGCTACGGTCCCTTCGACGTGACCATGCTCGAGACCGGTGCCTACGACAAGCAATGGGCCGACGTCCACATGCAGCCCGAGCAGACGCTGCAGGCCCACCTCGACCTGCGCGGGCGCTGGCTGCTGCCGGTGCACAACGGCACCTTCGACCTGGCGATGCATGCCTGGAACGAACCCTTCGAGCGCATCCAGGCACTGGCGCGGGCGCGCGATGTGAAGCTGGCCACGCCGGTGATGGGAGAACGGGTGGCGTTGGAGGCGCCGCGCACGGGGCATGCGTGGTGGGTGGCCCCCGGGACTTGAAGGGTCATACGGCATCGGCATTGGGATATCGGTAAATTCCGATATGATTGGCGCATGGAACTGCTCGAAGTCTTCAAGGCCCTCTCGAACCGGACGCGCCTCGACATCCTGAAGGGCTTGAAGGATCCCGCGAAGAACTTCCCGCCGCAGGACGAAGGCGACGTCCTGACGGTGGGGGTCTGCGTCAGCAGCATCCAGGAAGGCGTCGGATTGTCGCAGTCGACGGTGTCGGACTACCTCGCGACCCTGCAGCGGGCCGGTCTCGTCGAAGTCCGTCGCATCGGCCAGTGGACCTACTACAAGCGCAACGAGGCAACCATCAGCGCCCTGGCCGAGATCATCGGCAAGGAGCTTTGACTTTTTTTACCCCGAAACATCGGAAATTCCCGATATCCCTTTTTACAGAAATGAAGGACATGCCATGAAAGCTCTGAGACTCACATCGTTCGGTGGCCCCGAATCGTTCGAACTGTGCGACCTGCCCCGCCCTGTGCCCCAGGCGGGACAGGTCCTGGTCCGGGTCCACGCGACCTCCATCAATCCCCTGGATTACCAGGTCCGACGTGGCGACTATCCCGACCTGGTGCCATTGCCGGCCATCACCGGCCACGACGTATCGGGCGTTGTGGAAGAAGTCGGGCCGGGCGTGACGGCCTTCTCTCCCGGAGACGAGGTCTGGTACACGCCGCAGATCTTCGACGGGCCGGGCAGCTATGCCGAATACCACGTTGCGGCCCAAGGCATCGTCGGCAAGAAGCCCTCCTCGCTGAGCCATCTCGAGGCGGCGAGCCTGACCCTGGTGGGTGGCACGGCATGGGAAGCGCTGGTCGTGCGCGCGGCGCTCAGGGTGGGCGAAAGCATCCTGGTGCACGGCGGCGCGGGAGGCGTCGGCCATGTGGCGATTCAGCTCGCCAGAGCCATCGGAGCCCGGGTGTTCACCACCGTGCGCGAAGCCAACTTCGAGTTCGCACGCAGCCTGGGTGCCGACGTGCTCATCGACTACGAGAAGGAGGACTACGTCGACGCCGTCCTGCGCGAGACGGGTGGCCGCGGCGTCGACGTCGTGTTCGACACCATCGGCGGCGACACCCTGTCGCGCAGCCCCGACGCGCTCGCCCAACTGGGCCGCGTCGTCAGCATCGTGGACATTGCCCGGCCGCAGAACCTCGTCCAGGCCTGGGGCAAGAACGCGAGCTACCACTTCGTCTTCACGCGACAGAACCGCGGCAAGCTCGATGAGTTGAGCGCCTTGATCGAGCGCGGGCAGCTACGGCCGCATGTGGGTGCCGTCTATTCGCTGGCAGACATTCCGCTTGCCCATGCGCGGCTGGAAAGTCCCAACAACGGGTTGCGAGGAAAGATCGCGATCGAGGTCGGGCCATCGGCCTCTTGAAGGCCGATGGGGTTTTCTTCGCGGACGACAGTCCGCGGGCCCCGATCTCACTCCCACTCAATCGTCAATAGCCTACGGCGCTTCTCTATGTACAGAGTGAGTAGGAAGGTTCAGGAGGGGCCTTGTACTGCCCGGTTTACCGTCGCCGCAGGCGATTCGGGAGAAGGCGGCTAAGTCGCCCTTTCTGGGCACCGCTGAGCGGCATCCGATCAGCCTCCTCCTAAGTGTTCTCGCCGGCGGCAAATGGTGCAGTCGATCGCGTGCGCAAACGGTAAAGGCTCGCTTTCGAGCGGAATGAAGTGCGCCGATTTGCGTTTGCCCAGCCCCTATCATCCGGTGCATGGCGATCCCTACATACACCGATTGCACGCAGCCTTTCCTCGCGCTCCTCGAAGATGGAAAGGAATGGCCTATCCGAGAAATCGCTGAAGTTCTTGCAGATCATTTCTCGTTGACCCCCGCGGAGCGAGCACAGCTTCTTCCCAGCGGCCAGACGGCCGTTTTCGTGAACCGGGTTGGCTGGGCCCGGACCTACCTCAAGAAGGCAGCCCTGATCGAAGCGCCTCGTCGAGGAGTCTTCAAGATCACTCCACGTGGCATGAGCGTTTTGGCCGAGGGAGTGAAGGTTGTCGACTCGAAGTACCTGTCCCGGTTTCCCGAGTTCCAGGACTTTCAACGGGCATCGCAACCCCAGGCGGATGGTCAGCCGGCCCCCATTGCGATGAGGCCCACCGAAGCAGAGGCCACGCCCGAGGAAGCCATCGAGAGCGGCTACCAAGGTCTGCGTCAGCAGCTTGCCCAGGAACTCTTGTCCAAGATCCTTGCCTGTTCGCCCACCTTCTTTGAGCATCTCGTCGTGGAACTACTGGTCAAGATGGGTTACGGGGGAAGTCGCAAGGATGCTGGCGAACGAATTGGCCAGAGCGGCGATGGCGGCATTGACGGAATCATCAAAGAAGACCGCCTGGGACTCGACACCATCTTCATCCAAGCCAAACGCTGGCAGGGATCGGTCGGACGCCCCGAGATACAGAAGTTTGTTGGCGCCCTACAAGGACAGCGGGCTAGAAAAGGTGTCTTCATTACCACTTCCGCCTACACAGCGGATGCAACAGCCTATGTAGGGCAGATCGACACAAAGGTGGTTCTTATCGACGGTCAAAAGCTAGCGAGCTTGATGATTGACTTCGATGTGGGCGTGTCGGTCGCCGCGAACTACACGGTCAAGCGCATCGACTCTGACTATTTTGAGGAGGCTTGATTCGGCCTCTTTATCTCTAAGTTCTCGGGCCTGCGTGATCGCGCTCTACCGTCACTTTTACCGTCAATCTGACTCTGAGGATCAGTAGTCCCAATCCTCATGACGGACCGGTAAGGCGCTCAATTCGCGCCGGCGATCCTCCCAATCAGGCAGGAACGTCCGCATCAGAGCCTTGAAGCGATCGTTGTGGGTAGGCTCAAGCAGGTGGACCAGCTCGTGGACAACGATGTACTCCAGGCAACCCGGAGGTTTCTTGGCCAGTTCGGTATTGAGGCGGATCGCGCACCTTGTAGGAGAACAGCTCCCCCATTTCGTCTTCATATGCTGGACGTGAAGACGCGGCGCATTCAACCCGAGCGTACGGCTCCAAACCGCGGCCAATGACCCGGCGCGCTCGCGCACCTGATCGCGGTACCAACGGGAAAGCACGGCCTCCCGCGCCGTTAGGTCGGCGCCCTGTTTCACAGCCAACACCAGCGTGCGGTGTCGGAGCATCACCGTCTGCGGACCGTCGGTCTCCACCAGCTTGAGCAGGTAGCGGCGGCCCCAGACGTAGTGGCTCTCGCGCTCCAGGTATTCGCGTGACGGCTCACGCTCCTGCTCAGCCATGCTTCTGCGCTGGTTCTTGATCCAGGCCAATTTGGATAGGGCGAACACACGAACCGTGTCGAGCGCCATATGCGTCGGGGCGGAAATGCGCACCCGCCCATTTGGCGGCAACACCGTCAGATGGACGTTGCGGATGTCCTTGAAGACCACCTCCGCCTCGATACCGCCAAGCGCAATGCGAGCCGGCATCAGTACTCGCCCTGGGCCTTGAGGATCAGGAAGATGCGCTCCACCTGCTCCGCATCCTGCAGCAACGCATACAGCGCCGCCTTAATGGTGTTCTCTTTCGCCGGATTGCCTCGCCAGCTATCCGGCCTTATCGCCTTGACGGTCTGGTCGATGCGTAGCGCCAACGCAAGCGCCGGGTTCCGGATGTCTCTGTCACTGTAGGGTGGCGTCGGCTCGGCAACGTGATTTGCGGGCCGCGCCGCAAGCCAAGGCTGCAGGTTGTTGTACAGCGCGCGGCGTCCTGGCGTCGTCAGCTCTATCGGCGCATCTTCCGCGCGCCCCGCCTCCACGTCCTTCACCAGTTGCGCA
Source organism: Variovorax sp. GW821-FHT10D07 (assembly GCF_059415325.1). Lineage (NCBI taxonomy): Bacteria > Pseudomonadati > Pseudomonadota > Betaproteobacteria > Burkholderiales > Comamonadaceae > Variovorax > Variovorax sp. GW821-FHT10D07. The sequence continues at coordinate 106,241 of NZ_JBWKMZ010000010.1, forward strand.
ATGCGCAGTAAGTACTGCTCATACTCTTCGGCCTTCTCCTTGCGCAGCTTGATGATGCCGTCTAGCAGTGCCGACATGCGCTCGTAGAACGCCGGATCGTTCAGGTGCTCCTTGACGATCTTGCTGCGTACGTTGTTCTCGATCGTCTCGGCGATCGCATCGCGGTTGCCCTTGAGCTCGCCGAGCTTCGCGGCGATGGCATCGGCGATGCCCGTCTTGACGATCAGGTCCAGCAGGCCCACACCCTCGAACGGCGAAATCTGCCGCGGCTCTTCGGCCTCGATGTAGGTGTCGATCAGGTGCCGCATGTCGGCCTCGTACGGCTTCAGGTCCAGCGTCTCGCCGCTGGCCTTGCGCACGATCTCGCGCAGCTTCACGTAGTGGTCGAGCAGCCCTCGCAGACGCACACCGTCGGCCTCGGCGTAGCCGGCTGCCCCCAATTCGTCGGCCACATTGGCCCAGGCACGCAACAGCGCGACCACGCCCTTGTAAAGCATCACGCGCTGCGGTTCGTGGGCAGCCAGATCGCTGGCGATCTCAGTGTTGCCGCAGAAATAGCGAATGTGCTCCAGCTCACTGCGCGGTGGCGCCACCGGCTCACATAACAGAGCCAACGCTTCCACCGCATCCTCCAGGCGCTTGCGGCCGATCTCCAGCCGGTTCTGCATCAGCACTTCGGGGTCGGCGCCACCCGAGCTGTGGTCCAGCTCCGAGGTGTAGACGGCAATCGCCTTCTCCACCTTCTTGAACAGGTCCTTGTAGTCGACGATGTAGCCGAAGTCCTTGTCATCGCCGTCCAACCGATTGGTGCGGCAGATGGCCTGGAACAGGCCATGGTCCTGCATCGATTTGTCGATGTACAGGTAGGTGCACGGAGGCGCGTCGAAGCCGGTCAGCAGCTTGTCGACCACCACCAGCAGCTTCATATTCGCAGGTTCATTGGAGAACAGCGCCTTCGCCCATTCCTCGTAGGTCTCGGTGGCGCTCATTCCCGGCTTGGCCTCGACACCCTTCAACAGCTCGGTGTAGGTGTTGAAGATGAACTGCTTGTCGCTCTCGGTGTTGGCACCAACCTCTTCGGTCGTCACATCTTTGGCTTGCGGGTTGTACGAGGTGACAATGGCGCACTTGCCCTTGAAGCTCGTGCCGACTGCATTGAACAACGTGAAGTACTTGCATGCCTCATAGATGCTGGAAGCAACGAGGATGGCATTGCCACGACCGCTGGAAAGCCGAGGCTTGCCGAACTTGGTGACGCTGAAGTCGAACTTAATGTCGTCCACCACACGCTGCATGCGCGACCGCGAACTCAGCACCTGCTGCATCGTCCCCCACTTGGCCTTGAGTTCGTTCTTCTGCCAGTTGTTCAGGTCTTCGGTCGCGGCCTCGAACCAAGCGTCGATCCTCGCGGGCGAACCCAGCCGCTGGTCGATGTCGCGGGCCTCGTACACCAGGTCCAGCACCACCTCATCTTCCACCGCCTCGCCGAATTTGTAGGTGTGGATGTAACCCCCGAACACCTCCAAGCTGGACTGCTTGTCGGCCTTGAGCAGCGGCGTGCCGGTGAAGCCAATGAATACAGCTTCGGGCAGCAGTGCCTTCATCACGCGGTGCAGCCGGCCGCTTTGGGTGCGGTGGCATTCGTCGACGAACACGAACAGTTCGCCCACGGCCGTTGCCGGCTGGGTCTGGAGTTCTTCCAGAAAGGCCTCGAACTCCTTCTTGTCGCGCCCGCGCGCTTCCACACCGAACTTGTGCACCAGCGAGCACAGCAGCCTGGGGGCGGGCTGCGCCAGCTGCATCATCAAGTCGCGCCCGCTGCGGCTGCGGTGCAGCTTCTCGCCCGCATCGGTGAACACGCGCTGGATCTGCTTGTCCAGCTCGTCGCGGTCGGTCACGATCACCACGCGCGCCTGCGGCCGGCTCTCCAGAATCCAGCGCGCCAACAGCACCATCACGATGCTCTTGCCGCTGCCCTGGGTATGCCACAAGATGCCGCCCTTGCGCTGCTTTACATGCGCCTGCGCCGCCTGAATGCCGAAGTACTGGTGCACGCGCGGCAGCTTCTTGATGCCGCCGTCGAACAGCACGAAGTCGTGCATCAACTCGATCAGCCGCACCTTGCCGCACATCTTCAGCAGGTACTTGTCGAGCTTGAAGCGGCTGTCGTCGGCCTCGTCTTCCTTCCACTTCAGAAACATCTTCTCTTCGGTCTTGATCGTGCCGTAACGCAGCCCTTCCGAATCGTTGCCGGCAAACACGAACTGCACCGTGCTGAAAAACGCCTCATGGAACATCGGCAACTGGTTCGATAGGCACTGACGGATGCCTTCACCCACCGACACGCGGCTGTTCTTCAGCTCGATCACGCTGATGGCGATGCCGTTGACGTACAGCACCAGGTCAGGCCGCCGCGTGCGATCGCCTTTCAGCGTCACTTCCTCTGCGATGGCGAAATCGTTGGCCTCCGGATGCTGCCAGTCGATCAGCTCGAGGGTCTGCGTCTTGGCGCCTGCAGCCGTCAGCACCTGTACGCCGTAGCGCAGCAGGCCGTACACGGCCTTGTTGTTCGCATAGAGCGTGCGATGGTGGTTACCGGCCTCGCTGCGCAGGCGCAGTAAGGCGGCGCTGATCTGCGCGGGCGTGAAGCCTCGCTTCGCGAGCCAAGGCGTGAGCAAGCTCTCTTCGATGTTGGCATTGCCCTCGCGGTCCGACCAGTCACCCGCGTAGCGCCAGCCCAGTTCGTCGCGGAACAGTGCGACTACGCGGTCCTGCGTGGCGCGTTCTGGTTGTCCGATCGGGGGCATGGGGCGGCTCCTCCTAGGGGTCTGGGGCGGTCAGCCGCCGAACAGTGTCTGGCACTCGGCGATGGTGGCGGCGATGCGCTCGTCCGAGAACAACTCACGCGACAGCTTGGGCAACCATTCCGGATGCGCGGCGATGATGCGTTTAACGCTGGCCACGTCGGCTGGCTCGCCATTGGCTGTCAGATCCACCATCGCCATGTCCACGGTCGCCAGCAGTTCCAGGTCGTCGGTCTTGCGGTAGTGGAATCGCTCCAGCCATTCAAGCGTTGCAGAGCCATACCACTGCTCGAAGTAGCGCTGCGCCTGCTCGATCTTTTCGCCGGCGACGATGCCTTCATAGGTGTCTTTGCGCAGCGCCCGCACGTAGCCGTTCTTCAGCGCGATCTGCTCCGGGCCCTTGTACTTGGTGTTCGGGTCGTAGGGGCCGGCAGCCTTCTTCAGGTAACCCTCGGCGCAGCCTTCGGCATGGCGGTGCAGCAGGTAGGTCAGTTTCACGCGCCGCTTGCGCGGCAGCGGGAACTGCTCGCTGCCGAAGCGCTGCGCCAGCACGCCGATGACGACGGCTTCGTTGATTTGCCAGTTGTGGTTGGGACGTGCGGGAGGCAGATTCGCTGCTGGCTTGGTGGGTAGCGGGAGGGCGTTCGAGGCAGGTTGCACCAGACGGATGCGGCCGGTGAGCAGTGTTTGCATCATGCCTTGCTTCAATTGCCGAGCTTTGACAAGCCTGTCCTCGATGCCGTCGATATCAAGATCCAGGTCAGCAAGAATCCGAGCTATCGCTGACTGCTCGTCGCGACTCCTCGGAACTGTGACCGTGACCGACTTCAAGGACTCACTGTTCAGCGTGTAGCCCTTAACCGCTTGCTTCCCGAAAAGGGAAAAATCGACACGCTGCAATGCGTAGTAAAGGAACTCGGCATTCGTGGCGGGGCTTCGAAAGGCGCAAATCGCTTCGTTCGTGAACAGGTCACACCCTGCGAAAGCCAAGCGCCCAATGGACAGCTTGAAACTCATGAGCAGCGTTCCCTCGGGAATGACCGTCATGTCCGCTGCGCCCGCTTCCGTAATCTCTTCCTTCGACTCCCGAACAACCTTCTCTCTTAGGTCTGCAATCGACAGCCACTTCTGACCGTTTCCCCAAAAATCTGGTCTGAGCCGCGACGGCGTTCTGCCCATCGTTATCGTGGCCACTGATCCGAGGGAAACCTCATTCCAATCATCGGTGAACCCCGGCAGCCGCTTCTTGCCGGTGAGCAGTTCCTGCATGGCGCCTAGTTTGATCTGGCGCTTCTTGGCCAGCAGCAGCGACAGGGATGCGATCAGGGCATCCGCATCAGAGAGCGCTTCGGTGATGGCTTTCTGCTCAGTTTTCGTAGGCGGAAGAGGAACCGGAAACTGTCCCAATGAAGTCTTGTTGATCGAGGCGAGATTCGTCGTTTGGCGCCCCGCCAGCATGAAGAACCGGCGCGCGTTTGTCGAACCAGTCCAAGCACTGAGGAAATCCGGTAGCAATTGAGCTCCGCAGCGCACGACAAAGACATGGTTCTGGTGAACGCAGGGGTCGAACTCGCCCCTCCACAGTGCGCCACGCCCGAGTTTGTCGAGGTCACCCCCCTCGTTCATCAGCATGTCGCCGGGAAGGACTGCGTATCGCTTGACGTCTTCCGCGCGGACCTTGAGCTGACTCATCTCGGACAGATCTAGGTATCCGTCCTGAACGTTTGCCACGCGCAGATAGTGAACGAGGACTGGGTTGTCGATCTCTGCGCCGCCATTCTTCGCGATGCCTGTTCTTATCGTCGCGAGCTCATGCAATCGACCAACACGCCAATCCTTCGGCAAGGCACCGACATCGGTATCCTGCCGTTCGCTGGCGCTCCGATCCAGAATTCGATAGACGGCGGTGGTCTCCCTCACCTCCATGCGAACCCCATCCTTTCCAGATGCCGGTGCACCCGCGTCTCCAGTTCCGCCACCCGCTCGTTCAACTGCGGCAGCGACGACTCGTAGCGCTCCGCCAACTCCTTCACCCGCGCTGTGAGCTGCTGACTCAGCCGGTCCATCTCGCCATGCACCGCCGCGTCCAGCGTGGCGAGCCATTTATCTTCCACCACCAGCGCCTGCACCTCGACCTCGCTCAGCTTCGGGTACTTCGCATACGCCGCCGCATCCAGCGCCGCATCGGCCTCCTTCACTCGCTTCTTCAGCGCCGACTCTTCGGCCGCGAGTTTCATCCACTCCAGCAGCACGCACAGTTCTTCGGCGACCGGCTCTCCGGCCTCGCCACCGTCAGCCGCCAGAGCTTTGCCTGACTTGCCGCCCTTGGCCGCCTTGATCTCCGCCTTCACCTCGCCTTCCATCTCGCGCAGCCGCTCCTTCACCGCCGCGACGTTGACCTTGTCGAAGCTGGCAAAGGCTGCGTCCTCGCCCCCGTGCTCCTCTTCCAGTTCGGCCAGCTTGGAGCTCGTGCCTTCCAGCTCAGCCTGCAGCGCCTGCAGCGCGGCCTGCTCCTTCGCGAAGTAGCGCGCCACGATCAGCGGCTTGGGCAGCAGGTCGCAGGCCCAGCCCTTGTCCTTCTGCTTGCCCTTCTTGTCGGTCTCGATCACTCGATAAGCCTGCGCTTTCCAGCCGTCGGCGGCGATGGCGTAGCAGTCGTCCTGCATCGTCTGCGCCCAGTAGTCCATAAGGTGCTGGTAGACCGCGTAGGCGTCGATCAGCGGCTGGTCAAGGTAGTGGGCGAGCAGGCTTTCGGAGAGTTCAGCGATCACACGCCGGGGCTTGGCTTCAGGCGTGTGGGGGCGCAGCGCCTTCATCGCCTTGGCCTGCACGTCGCGCCAGGCGGTGAAGTGCGCGTTCATGCGTGCGATGAAGCCGGCGAATTCGGGGTGGCCGTGGATGGTGGACTTGATCGCCGCCTTGTCCACCGCCAGATCGACGTAGCCGGGGCGATTCTCCCGAAACAGTGATCGTTCGAGCTGCGGGCACACGGCCCAGTAGCGGCTGACCAGGCTGTCGGCCGCCGTGACGTCGGCTTCGGGGATGCCGCCGCGCAAGTGGCCTTCGATGTCCTGCCGGTCTTCGGGCAACTGGCTGTCGATGTAGCGCGGCAGGTTGAGGTTGTACTCGTTCTTCTCGATGTCGTGCAGGCTCACCTGCCGGGCGTACCGCGGGACAAGCGGCACGTCCTGCCGGCGCTGGAAGGTGTCGACGATGCGGTGAATGTCGCGCTCGCGCAGGCGGTTCTTGGGGCCGTCCTTCATGAAGGCCTGGCTGGCATCGATCATGAAGATGCCGGTGCCGGCGGCCACGCGCTCGGCCGCGCGCGACTTGTCGATGACAACGATGCAGGCCGGGATGCCCGTGCCGTAGAACAGGTTGGCCGGCAGGCCGATGATGGCTTCGAGGTAGCCCTTACGGATCAGCGCGCGCCGGATATCGGCCTCGGCGTTGCCGCGGAACAGCACGCCGTGCGGCAGGATGCAGGCCGCTCGGCCGGTGCTCTTGAGCGAACGCACGATGTGCAGCAGGTAGGCGTAGTCGCCCTGCTTGGCCGGCGGTACGCCGAAGCTTTCGAAGCGCTGCCAGGGATCATGCAGCGGGTCGATGCCGGTGCTCCAGCGCTTGTCGGAGAACGGCGGATTGGCCACCACGTAGTCGAAGACCTTGAGGCTTTCATTACCCGCCTTGCCGTCGCGGAACTTCGGGTCGGCCAGCGTGTTGCCCTGCTTGATCTCGGCTGTTGGCTGGTCGTGCAAGATCATATTCATGCGCGCCAGGCCGCTGGTTGCGGCGTCCTTCTCCTGCCCGTACAGCGCCACCTTGGTCGGCGCCGCGTCAGCCACTTTCAGCAGCAGCGAGCCCGAGCCGCAGGTCGGGTCGTACACGGTGGTCTGGTGCGTGGTCGGCGCGGTGGCGATGCCCAGCGCCGCCGCGACGATGCGGCTTACCTCGGCCGGCGTGTAGAACTGGCCCTTGCTCTTGCCACTTTCGGTGGCAAAGTGCTGCATCAGGTACTCGTAGGCGTCACCGAGGATGTCGTCGCCGTCGGCGCGGTTCTTCGAAAAGTCGAGCGCTTTGTTCTCGAAGATCGCGACCAGGTCGGTCAGTCGGTCCACCATCTCCTTGCCGGTGCCGAGCTTGGCAGCGTCGTTGAAGTCCGGGAAGTCGGACAGCGACAGCTGCGAGTTGGCCGCCACCAATGGCGCAACGATCTTCTTGTTGATCTGGTCGCCGATGTCGCTCTTGCCCTTGAGCGCCACCATTTCAGCAAAGCTGGCGCCTGGCGGGATGGTGAGCGGCTGGTACGGCCTGCCGGCGTATTTGTCGCTAACGTACTTGATGAACAGCAGCACCAGCACGTAGTCCTTGTACTGGCTGGCGTCCATGCCCCCGCGCAGCGCATCGCAGCTTTGCCAGAGCGAGGAATAGAGTTCTGATTTCTTGAGAGCCATTTATTTCGCGATCGGCTTCCACCGTAAGACGGACAAAGCCGTTGAATGTACAAAAAAATAGCCGCTGAGGACCGCGGCTATTTATGGCAGAGCCCTCACTCCCACTCAATCGTCGCCGGCGGCTTGCTCGACACGTCGTAAGTCACCCGGTTGATCCCCCGCACCTCGTTGATGATCCGCCCCGACACCTTCTTGAGCAGCGCATACGGCAGCTCGGCCCAGTCGGCGGTCATGAAGTCGCTGGTCTGCACGGCGCGCAGCGCGACGACGTAGTCGTAGGTGCGGCCGTCGCCCATCACGCCGACGCTCTTCACGGGCAGGAACACGGTGAAGGCCTGGCTCGTGAGGTCGTACCAGGTCTTGCCGGTCTCGGCGTCGGTGAAGTTGCGCAGCTCCTCGATGAAGATGGCGTCGGCGCGGCGCAGCAGGTCGGCGTATTCCTTCTTCACTTCGCCGAGGATGCGCACGCCCAGGCCCGGGCCGGGGAACGGGTGGCGGTAGACCATCTCGGGCGGCAGGCCGAGCGCGACGCCGAGTTCGCGCACCTCGTCCTTGAACAGGTCGCGCAGCGGCTCGAGCAGCTTCAGGCCCAACTGCTCGGGCAGGCCGCCGACGTTGTGGTGGCTCTTGATGGTGACGGCCTTCTTGCTCTTGGCGCCGCCGCTCTCGATGACGTCGGGATAGATGGTGCCCTGCGCGAGGAAGGTGGCGCCCTTGTGCCCGCCGTCGCCGGCCTTGAGCTTGGCGGCTTCCTGCTTGAACACGGTGACGAACTCGCCGCCGATGATCTTGCGCTTGGCTTCGGGGTCGCTCACACCGGCGAGCTTGCCGAGGAACAGTTCGCTGGCATCCACGCGGATGACCTTGGCGTGCAGCTTGCCCTCGAACATCTCCATGACCATGTCGCCCTCGTTGAGGCGCAGCAGGCCGTGGTCGACGAAGACGCAGGTGAGCTGGTCGCCGATGGCGCGGTGGATCAGCGCGGCGGCCACGCTCGAATCGACGCCGCCCGAGAGGCCGAGGATGACCTCCTCATCGCCCACCTGCTCGCGGATCTTCTGCACGGCCTCGGCGATGTGGTCGCGCATGACCCAGTCGGGCTTGGCCTCGCAGATGCCGAGCACGAAGCGCTCGAGGATGGCCTTGCCCTGCACGGTGTGGGTGACCTCGGGATGGAACTGCACGGCGTAGTAGCGGCGCGCCTCGTCGGCCATGCCGGCGATGGGGCAGCTGTCGGTGCTGGCCATGAGCTTGAAGCCCGGCGGCAGCTCGGTCACCTTGTCGCCGTGGCTCATCCACACGTTGAGCATGCCGTGGCCCTCGGGCGTGGTGAAGTCGGCGATCTCCTTGAGCAGCGCGGTGTGCCCATGGGCACGCACGGCGGCGAAGCCGAACTCGCGCTTGTGGCCGCCCTCGACCTTGCCGCCGAGCTGGTGCGCCATGGTCTGCATGCCATAGCAGATGCCGAGCACGGGAATGCCGAGGTCGAACACGGCCTGCGGGCACTTGTCGGTGGTCTCCTCGTACACGCTGGCATGGCTGCCCGAGAGGATCACGCCCTTGAGGTGGCCGTCGGCCGCGTATTCGCGCACCCATTCGTCGCTGACGTCGCAGGGATGCACTTCGCTGAGCACATGGGCCTCGCGCACGCGGCGCGCAATGAGCTGGGTGACCTGCGAGCCGAAATCGAGGATGAGGATCTTGTCGTGTTGCATGGGCGGGGACTCAGAGCGTTGAAATGTCGAACAGCCGGACGCCCGCTTGCGGCGCGGCCTGGATGAGTTGCTCGTCGAAAGTGGCGAGCGGAAGACCGAGCGAGCGCGCGAGCCAGAGATAGCCCGCGGCATAGAGCGACACGCCGGCATCGATGGCGACGGCGAGCACGGCCTTGTGCTGGGCCGGCGCGAGCTCGTGCAGCTCGACGCGATGGCGGATGGCATCGAGCACGCTCCACAGGCCCTCGACGGCCGAGGACGGAATGCGGCCGCTGCGCACGCCGTTGGCGATGACGTTGGCGCACTCCCACTGCCAGGCATTGGGCGCCTGCGGCTCGACCTCGTCGCGGCGGATAGCGGCGTAGAGCCTGCGCGTGTGTTCGTTTGCGTGGTCGGGCAGCAGCCAGGCGGCGGTGACCGAGGCGTCGATGACGAAGGCGGTCATGGCTGGCGGCCCTGGTTCAGCAGCGCGCCGGCCGAGGTGCCCGGAAGGATGGCGGCATGCAGCGCGTCGATCTGGCCCAGTTCGCGCGCGATCTGCTCGTCGGTGATGACCGGCTTGCGCCGCACCGGCAGCATGCGCACCACCTCCTTGCCGTGGCGGGTGATGCGCACCTCCTCGCCCTTCTCGACCGAGTCGATCAGGGCCGAGAAGTTGTTCTTGGCTTCAGCGATGCCGATGGATTGCATTGGGGCCAGAAAATTTGAATCTGGCCCGAATTCTAAACCTGATCTGGCCCGAATTTCAAGGTCTGGCCAGAATCAGGTTCAGCCACCGCTTACTCGGCGCGGTAGTTCGGCGCTTCCTTCGTGATCTGCACGTCGTGGACGTGGCTCTCGCGGATGCCGGCGGTGGTGATCTCGACGAACTCGGCCTTGTTCTTCATCTCTTCGATGGTGCCGCAGCCGCAGTAGCCCATGCTGGCGCGAACGCCGCCGGCCATCTGGTAGATGATCGAGACGATCGAGCCCTTGTAGGGCACGCGGCCCTCGATGCCCTCGGGCACGAGCTTGTCGGTGTTGGGATTGCCGGTGGTCGATTCCTGGAAGTACCGGTCGGCACTGCCCTGCTGCATCGCGCCGATGGAGCCCATGCCGCGGTAGCTCTTGTAGCTGCGGCCCTGGTACAGCACGATCTCGCCGGGCGCCTCTTCGGTGCCGGCGAACATGCTGCCCATCATCACGGTGCTGGCGCCGGCCGCGATGGCCTTGGCGATGTCGCCCGAGTAGCGCACGCCGCCGTCGGAGATCAGCGGCACGCCGCTTCCGTGCAGCGCGGTGGCGACGCTGTCGACCGCCATGATCTGCGGCACGCCCACGCCGGCCACGATGCGGGTGGTGCAGATGGAGCCCGGGCCGATGCCGACCTTGACCGCGTCGGCACCGGCCTCGGCCAGCGCGCGCGCGGCGTCGCCGGTGGCGATGTTGCCGCCGATGACGTCGATCTGCGGATAGTTCTGCTTGACCCAGCGCACGCGCTCGATCACGCCCTTGCTGTGGCCGTGCGCGGTGTCGACCACGATGGCATCGACGCCGGCCTTGACCAGTGCCTCGACGCGCTCCTCGGTGCCCTCGCCCACGCCGACCGCCGCGCCCACGCGCAGGCGGCCCGAGGCATCGCGCGCGGCGTTGGGGAAGGTGGTCTGCTTGGTGATGTCCTTGACGGTGATCAGGCCCTTGAGCTCCCAGTCGCTGTTGATCACGAGCAGGCGTTCGAGCTTGTGCTTGTTGAGCAGCGCCTTGGCCTCGGCCAGCGTGGTGCCGTCGGGCACGGTGATCAGCCGGTCGCGCTGCGTCATGATTTCGCTGACTGGCACGTCGTAGCGGTTCTCGAAGCGCAGGTCGCGCCCGGTCACGATGCCGACCACCCGGCCGGCGTCGACCACCGGGAAGCCCGAGATGCCGAGCTGGTCCGACAGCGCCATCACCTGCCGCACCGAGTGCGTGGGCGTGATCACCACCGGATCGCGCAGCACGCCCGATTCGTAGCGCTTGACCTTGGCCACTTCGGCGGCCTGCTGCTGCGCGGTGAGGTTCTTGTGCACGATCCCGATGCCGCCTTCCTGCGCGATGGCGATCGCGAGGCGGGCTTCGGTCACGGTGTCCATCGCCGCCGAGACGAGCGGGATGTTCAGCGTGATGTTTCGGGAGAATTTGGTGGCGAGGGAGGTGTCCTTGGGCAGGACCTGGGAGAACGCTGGCACCAGCAACACATCGTCGAAGGTGAGCGCTTTGCCGAGAAGGCGCATGGGTGAGGCTCCAAAAGACGGATTGTAACGAGGCCGCGGGGTATGCTGGCGGGCTCACCGCGGCTCGGCCCCGCGCGGTGCGGGCCTATCGCCCGCCCGTCGCCTCCCGCGTCGCCATTTGCCCACTGCCCGCTCTTCGGACGGCGGCGAAAACCAATCACTGCCTGTTGCAAAACGTAAGGCATCGCTAGACTTGCGCCCCATGAAGTTCCTGCTCAGCCTCCTGCTCGGATCGATCTGCCTGCTGCCCCTGGCCGCGGACGCCCAATGGCAATGGATCGACAAGAACGGCAAGAAGGTCTTCAGCGACCAGCCGCCGCCGACCGACATTCCCGAGAAGAACATCGTGCGTCGCGCCGGCCCGCCGGCGCGCACCGGCTCAGGCGTGGCGGCGCCCGAGGGCACGGCCACCACCGACAAGGGCGCCGAGGCACCGGCTGCGCCAGCCGCGCCCAAGGCGCCGACGGTCGACAAGGACCTCGAGGAAAAGACAAAGAAGGCCGAGGCCGACGAGAAGGCCAAGCAGGCGGCCGAGGCCGCGAAGCTGGTCAAGGCCAAGGCCGAGAACTGCAGCCGCGCCCGCGAGAGCAAGGCCACCATGGACAGCGGCATGCGCATCGCGCGCGTCAACGCCAAGGGCGAGCGCGAGATCCTCGACGACAACCAGCGCGTGGCCGAGCAGCGCCGGCTGCAGTCGGTGATCGACAGCGACTGCAAGTAAGCCGCGCCGAGCGGCTCAGTACCCCGCCTTGCCGCCCTTGCGCCGGTTCGCGAACAGCCCGGTGCCGCGCGCGCCCTGCTGCTGGAAGCGCTCGCGCCGCGCCACCTTCGGATCGACCTCGAGCGCGCGGCACAGCTCGACGCGGTCGCCGTCTTCGAGTGCATCGTCCCAATCGGCGGTCCGGCCCCAGATGCCGGGCGTCATCGTCTGGCGCCAATCGAGCGCGGAAAAGCGCTGCGCCAGGGTGCTGGCGCGGATCGCGTCATTCACGGTGGCGCCGGTGGGCAGGCGCAGCGGCTCCTCGAACACCTCGCGCGGCGCCGGCGAGCAGCTCAGGGTCACCTCGATCATCGGGGGCTTCAGGCTGCGCCGTAGACCTGCTCGGCGCGCTTGACGAAGGCCTCGACCAGGCTCGAGGCGATGGTGTCGAACACCGGGCCCACGAGGGCCTGCAGCGCGAAGTTGCTGAAGCCGTAGCTCAGGTGCAGCTCGACGCGGCAGGCGCGTTCGCCGCCCTCGCCCACCGGCACGAATTTCCAGTGGCCGTCGAGGTTGGAGAACGGCCCGTCGACCAGCTTGAGCTGCACCTCGCGGCCGGGCACGTGGGTGTTGCGCGTGGTGAAGCTCTGGTGCAGGCCCGCGAAGGCCAGGCCGACCTCGGCGGTCATGCCGGCCTCGTCCTGTTCGATGACGCGCGCCTTGTCGCACCAGGGCAGGAACTGGGGGTACTTCGCCACATCGGTGACCAGCGCGTACATCTCTTCGGCGCTGTACCAGATGAGAACGGACTTGTTGACTGTTTTCATTGAATCGGATCGAGAGACCGATTCATTGTAGGGAGCCTCCGTGGCTCCCTCCTCTCGCGGGACGGGAGCCCGCTCTCTAGTCCAGCCCTCTCAGCCCGAACGCGACCAGGCCGCCATCAGCGTGTTCGAGGGCTGCGTCTCGTCGAGCAGCTTGCGCGCGGTCTCGACGCCGGCCACCGGCAGGCCCTTCGGATCGAGCAGCCCCACCTGCACCAGCACGCTGGCCTGGTCCCAGTAGATGTGCTCGTGGTAGAGCTTGTCACCGCGGAACTTCACGATCGCCACCAGCGGAATCTCCACCGGCCTGCCCGTGGGCGCCACGCCCGGCAGCAGCCAGTCGATCTCGCAGGTATGGGTGAAGCTGAACAGGATCTCGTCGACGATCTGCGTCGCGCCCACCGTGCGCGAGATCGGCACCAGCCGCGTGTCGGGCGGATTGCTGTTCACGAAATGGTGCTGGTAGAAGCGGCTCAGCATCGCGTGCCCCACGCCGCCGGTCATGGTCGGGATGTGGTTGACGTAGGGCTCGGCCACCATGGTGGCCATGGTGTCGGCCACGTTGCGGGTGCCGAACTCGTACTCGCAGTGCTTGTCCCACAGCGCCGAGAAGTCGTAGTGCGGCCCCATCTCGCGGCGGAACGCGGCCACGCTGCGCTCGTGCGCCATCAGCGCCGAGGGCTTGTGGTAGTGGTCGCCGCCCAGCCGTGCGAAGGCATGGTCGACGCCCGGATAGACATAGAGCTCGCACCCAGGCCGCGCACCGAGCGTCTCGACGATGCGCGAGCGCGCCTCGGGCGGGCAGAAGCCGTCGAGCTCGGGGATGTGCAGCACCAGCCGGCCCTGGATGCGCTCGGCCTCCTCGAGCCGCTGCTCGATGCCCACGCCGTAGTAGCCCACGCAGACGTCGGCGTCGGTGCGGCAGGCCGCGAGGTAGGCGAGCTTGCCGCCCATGCAGAAGCCCAGCACGCCGGCCTTGCCCTGCTGCTCGGACAGCGAGCGCAACAGCGCCAGCGAAGCGGCCACGTCCTCGGTGCCCTTGTCCTCGTCGAAGCCCTTGTAGAGCGCGAAGGCCTTCTGCCAGTCGTCGGGCGCATAGCCGAGCTCGACCTCGGGCTGCTGGCGCCAGAACAGGTCGGGCGCGAGCACCACGTAGCCTTCTTCCGCGTAGTAGTCGGCCACCTGCCGCATGGTGGCGTTGACGCCGAAGATCTCCTGCGCCAGCACGATGCCGGGGCCCTTGCCCGAGGCCGGGGTGGCGAGGTAGGCGCGGAAGCTGCCGCTGCCGTCGATGGCCGGCACCTGCAGCCAGCGGCCCTTCTGAGCTGTCATGTCTTTCTCCTTGTTCCGAATCTCTGGATCGTGGGCGGTACGGCCGGCGCTCAGGCCGGCACGCACTCGTCGCGCAGGGTGGTGAACTGGCCGCAGGCATAGAGCAGCGGCAGCCCCTGCGCGTCGGTGATGCGCGCGGCCTTGACCTCGCCGATCAGCATCGCGTGGCTGTGCGCCACCATCATCTCGTCGACCACGCAGTCGAACACCGCGAGCGCGCCGCGCAGCACGGGCGCGCCGGTCACCAGCGTCTCCCAGTGCGCGGGATCGAAGCGCTCGCCGGCCTCGCCCTGGCGCGAGAAGGCCAGCGCCAGCGCCGACTGGTCGAGCGCGAGCAGGTTGACCGCCATGCGGCGGCTTTGCGCAATGGTGCGGAAGCTGCTGCCCTGCAGGTTGACGCAGGCCAGGATGCGCGCGGGCTCGGCCGAGAACGAGGTCACGGCCGTGGCCGTGAGGCCCACGGGCGTCTGCCCGTCGGTGCTCGTGACCACGGTCACGGCGCCGACCAGGCAGCGCATGGCGCGCCGGAAGTCGCCGCGCCCACGTTGGGTTCGCAGCGCAGCGACTCGATGGCCCGGAACTCGCCGCGCATGGTCAGGCCGCCTCCGGTTGCGGCGCCAGCGAGCGCAGGTAGGCGCTGCTCGCATCGGGCGTCATGAAGAACTCGGCGTAGTCGCGCGGATCGTTGAAGCCGTTGACGAAGCGCCCTGCCACGGCCGCGTTGCCCTGGGCCGCGCCCAGCACCTCGAGCACGTGCGGGGGCGGCGGCTGCAGCATCGCGTTGGTCCACTCGACGACGTGGCGCGCATAGCGCCAGTAGCCGTCGAAGGCCGACTGCATGAAGTCCGCGTCGAAGGCGCCCTCGCCCTGCGCGAGGATGGCGCGCAGGTAGGCATCGGCGCACTTGGCGGCGTTGTTCGAGCCCTGGCCGGTGATCGGGTCGTTGAGGCACACCACGTCGCCCATGCCGAGCACGGCGCGGCCCGAGGGCAGCCGCCCGACCGGCTTGCGCACCGTGGGCGCGAAGCGGCCGGCCAGGATGCCGTTGTCGTCGGTCAGGCGCACGTCGCGGCAACGTTCGGCCTCCCAGGGCGTGAAGGTGTCGAGGATCGACAGCGAGCGCTCGAGGTGCTGCGCGGGCGTCTTCACGTCGGCCCAGCAGTCCATCGGCCCGCCAGGCACGCCCTCGAACACCATGATTTCGCACGGTCCTGTCACGGTCAGCGCGGGGAACACGAAGTACTCGCCGACACCGGGGATCAGGTTGAAGTTGACGGCCGAGTACTCGGGGCGCGGCGTCATGCCGTGCACGTAGGTCAGGGCCAGCGCGCGCTGCGGCTTGTCGTAGGGCGAGCGCTGCGCGTCGCGCTCGAACATCTGTGCGATCTCGCCCTTGCCGGCGGCGACGATCACGAGGTCGTGCGACTGGGTCCAGCGCTCGAGGTCCTCGATGCCCGCGTCCTGGAACAGGATCTGTCCGCCGCGTTCCTCGAAGGTCTTCATCCAGGCCGGCACCTTCACGCGCTGGTCGACCGAACGCGCGGGCGCGTCGAGGCGGTGCGACCAGCCGAGCAGCTTCTCGCCGGGCTTCTCGGGATGCGGCACGGCGAAGCCGATGCCCTCGACCGGCGGGCAGGCGTCGGCCCATTGGTCGATGCCGAGGTCGCGCTCGATCTGCAGGCTGGCGTCGAACATGCACTGGCTCGACATCACGCGGCCGGTGCGGATGTCCTCGGCGCTGCGGTTCGAGACCACGGTCACCTCGTGGCCCTCGCGCTGGAGGCCCAGCGCCAGTTGCAGGCCCGACTGGCCCGCGCCGACGATCATGAAACGGCGCGGCTTGGCGCCCTGCGATGCGATGTTGCTCATGGGTATGCCTCGTTCGTGGGTGGGGTGATGAAAGGGATGCGCCGGCCGCCTTCAGGCCGCGAGCTTGGGAATGGCCGGCTCGCCCTGCTCCGGGCCCATGGCCGAGTAGCCGCCGTCCACGGCCCAGTCGGCGCCGGTGACGAACGAGGCCTTGTGCGAGCACAGGAAGGCCACCACGTGGCCGACCTCGACCGGGTCGCCGACGCGGCCGAGCATGTGGAAGGGCTTGGCCACCGCATCGGTCTTGGCGCGATCGCCGCCGGTGAGCTGGTCCATCACCGCCGACCAGGTCCAGCCCGGCGAGACGGAATTGACGCGCACGTTCATCGCCGCCAGGTCCAGCGCCATGTTGCGCGTGAGCTGCACCAGCGCGGCCTTGCTCACCGGATAGAGCCAGCGGCCGGTCTGGGCCACGCCCGAGGAGATCGAGGTGAAGTTGACGATGGCGCCGCCACCCGCGGCCTGCATGAAGGGCAGCGTGGCGCGCGCCATCATCACGGCCGAGACCACGTTGACGTCGAGCGCGGTCTGCCACTCGCCGCGCGGCGAGGCCAGGCCGTTGTCGAGGTAGCTGCAGGCCAGGTTCACGAGCGCGTGGATGCGGCCCTCGGCATCGGCCGCCTGCTCGACGCAGGCCTGCACGGCCGCGTCATCGGTGATGTCGGTGGCGATGAATTTCGCACCGATCTCGCGCGCCACCGCCTCGCCGCGCGCCACGTCGATATCGGCCAGCACCACGCGTGCACCGGCATCGCGCAGGCAACGGGCCACGCCCGCACCGATGAGGGTCGCGCCACCGGTGACGAGCACCGTCCTGTCCTGCAAGTCCTTGTCGCTCATGCCTTTTCTCCTGGTTGGTCCCGTTGTCAATTGCTTGCAGTTACTTTAGATTTGAAGGATTCAGACCCCAATCCGGATTGCGCAGCCGCTGTCCGCAAAACGCATTTATTCGCTGCCCCCACGCCGCCCCGCATGGAACACGCTGTCGCTGCATCGGCCTCGCTTCCCCTGTCGCGCTATGCCGTCATCGCCACGCCCGACCTCGACGAGGCGCGCGACGAGGTGGCGCGCATCTTCTGTCCGCACCGGCTGCACCTCGGGCACGGCAGCTCGCGCTTCGACGCGCGCCATCACGTCGCGCCGCTGGGCGACATCTCGCTGAACTACGTGCAGTACGGCGCCGAGGTCGAGATCGATCCCGGCTGCCTCGGCGACTTCTATCTGCTGCAGATCCCGCTCAGGGGCAACGCCCGCATCGAGTGGGCCGGCCAGAGCTTCACCTCCGATGCGCACCGGGCCTCGCTGGCCTCGCCGAGCCAGCCGCTGCGCATGCGCTGGGGCGACGACACGCCGCACCTGATCGTGAAGATCGGCAAGGCGGTGGTGCAGCGGCACTGGGAATCGCTGTGCGGCGAGCCGGCCGGCGCGCGGCCGCTCGAATTCGAGCCCGAGATCGCGCTCGACGAGGGCGCGGGCGCGAGCGTGAAGCACCTGGTCGAATTCCTCGCGCAGGAGCTCTCGTGCGGCCGCACGCCGCTGACCACGCCCTTCCTGGCCCAGGCCGAATCGGGCCTGATCCACACCCTGCTGGGCCAGTTGCCGCACAACCAGAGCGCGCGCCTGGGCGCCGAGCGCGGCGACGTCTCGCCGCGCGCGCTGCGCCGCGCCCGCGAGTACATCGAGGCCCACCTGCCCGATGCGCTCACGGTCGACGAGATCGCCTCGGCCAGCGGGCTGTGCGTGCGCAGCCTGCAGGTGGCCTTCCGCCAGCATGCGGGCCAGACGCCGATGGCCTACCTGCGCGAGCGGCGGCTGCTCGCGGTGCACGAGCGCCTGAGCGAGCCGGGGGCCGACACCACCGTGACCTCGGTCGCGCTGCAGTTCGGTTTCGCCCACCTCGGACGCTTCGCCCAGGACTACGCGCGCCGCTTCGGCGAATCGCCCCATCGCACGCTGCAGCGGCAGCGCTGAAGGCACCTGCTGCCACTTTCATAGAATCCACGCCCTGTGCATGCCGGGCGGTTGTCCGGGCGCCATGCGCCCCCAAATGACAACGATGGCCACCAAGAAACAAGACACCTCCTCCCGCATCGCCGACAACAAGAAGGCGGCGTACAACTATTTCTTCGAAGAACGCTTCGAGGCCGGCATGGTGCTGGAAGGCTGGGAAGTGAAGGCGCTGCG
Source organism: Variovorax sp. GW821-FHT10D07 (assembly GCF_059415325.1). Classification (NCBI taxonomy): domain Bacteria; kingdom Pseudomonadati; phylum Pseudomonadota; class Betaproteobacteria; order Burkholderiales; family Comamonadaceae; genus Variovorax; species Variovorax sp. GW821-FHT10D07. Next base: position 124,372 of record NZ_JBWKMZ010000010.1, read on the forward strand.
CGAAGGCAAGGTGCAGCTCACCGACGGCTACGTGGTGATCCGCGACGGCGAGATGTTCGTGCTGGGCTGCCAGATCAACCCGCTCAAGAGCGCCTCGACCCACGTGACGCCCGACTCGGTGCGCACCAAGAAGCTGCTGCTGCACAAGGAAGAGATCCGCCGCCTGACCGGCAAGGTCGAGCAGAAGGGCTACACCCTGGTGCCGCTGAACCTGCACTGGAAGGCCGGCAAGGTGAAGTGCGAGATCGCGCTGGCCAAGGGCAAGGCCGAGCACGACAAGCGCGACACCATCAAGGACCGCGAAGGCAAGCGCGAAGTCGAGCGCGCGATGAAGAGCCGCAGCCGCTGAGCCGCGGCGTTCGCGCTTTTTTTTGCGCGGCCATGGAATAAACGCGGCGCCGCGGGCGTTCATGCAGGTGTCGCCGGATCGTCCGGCGCCACAACCAGGAGCTCTTCCATGCCGCTGACCTCGCGCCGCCTTCCCTTCCTCGCCGCCACGCTGCTGGCCGCCGGTTTCCTCTCGCTGCCCGCCGCGGCCCAACCCAAGGCCGCCGACGGCGCCCTGGTCGGCCCCAACGGCATGACCCTCTACACCTTCGACAAGGACACGGCCGGCAACGGCAAGTCGGTCTGCAACGGCCAGTGCGCCACCAACTGGCCGCCATACATGGCGGCCGATGGCGACAAGGCCGCGGGCGACTTCAGCATCGTCACGCGCGACGACGGCAAGAAGCAGTGGGCCGCCAAGGGCTGGCCGCTGTACTACTGGATCAAGGACACGAAGCCCGGCGACAAGACCGGCGACGGCGTCAACGGCAGCTGGAAGACCGCCAAGCCCTGAGCCCGGGCCTTCCCGCCTTCCATGGACGCCCGCCAGCTCGCCCCGCACATTCCCGGCCTGCGCCGCTATGCGCGCGCGCTGACCGGCAATGCCTGGGCGGCCGACGACCTGGTGCAGGACACGCTCGAGCGTGCTTGCAGCAAGTGGCGGCTGTGGGTGGCGGGCAGCGACCTGCGCGCCTGGCTGTTCGCGATCATGCACAACCTCTTCGCGAGCCAGGTGCGCCGCGCGCCGCCGCCGCATGCGGCCGTGTCGCTCGACGAACTGCCGCCCGAACAGCAGGGCGGCGTCGATCCCGGCCGCGACCACGGCGTGCGCCTCGACCTGCAGCGCTGCCTGCTGCAGCTGCCGGAAGAGCAACGCGCCGTGCTGTTGCTGGTGACGCTCGAAGACCTGTCCTATGCCGAGGTCGCGAAGGTGCTCGGCATTCCGCTGGGCACCGTGATGTCGCGGCTGTCGCGCGCCCGCGTGCGGCTGCAGGAACTGCTCGACGGCGCGGCCGTAGCCGGCACGTCGGCGGGCACACTGGCGGGCAGTGCGGCCCCGCGCCCCGGCCTGCGCCGCCTCAAATAACGCCATGAACCGCCCCGCCCCGCCCCCTTCCGACGACGACCTGCACGCCTGGGTCGACGGCCAGCTCGCGCCCGAGCGCCGCGCCGCCGTCGAGGCCGCGCTGGCCGACGATCCGGCCCTCGCGGCCCGGGTCTCGCTCTGGCAGGCACAGCGCGACACGCTGCGGCAACTGCATGCCGAGCTGCTCCATGAACCCGTGCCGGCCCACCTGTCGGCCGTGCTCGAACGCGAGGCCGCGCCGCGCGACGGCTGGTGGCGCTGGGGCGGCATCGCGGCCGGCCTGTTGATCGCCTTCGGCGCCGGCTGGCTCGGCAATGCCCAATGGAGCGCCACCCAGCGCCCGGGCACCGCGCTGGCGCGTGCGCCGGCGGTGCGCGAATTCGTCCATGCGGCCTCGCTCGCGCACCAGGTCTACACGCCCGAGAAACGCCATCCGGTCGAGGTGGCCGCGGCCGAGCAGCAGCACCTGGTGCAGTGGCTGTCGCGGCGGCTCGACCGGCCACTCAAGGTGCCGGACTTCTCGACCCTGGGCTACACGCTGGTCGGCGGCCGGCTGCTGCCCGGCGAGAACGGCGCCCGGGCCCAGTTCATGTTCGAGGATGCGGCCGGCGAGCGCGTCACGCTCTATGTCGGCCAGCTCGATCCCAAGACCGCGGGCGCCAAACCGGCCCCCGCGCCCGAGACCGCCTTCCGCTTCGCCACCGAGGGCGCCGTGCCCAGCTTCTACTGGGTCGACCAGGGTTTCGGCTACGCGGTGGCCGGCCGGCTGCCGCGCGAGACCCTGATGAAACTGGCGACGCTGGCCTACCGGGATCTGTCTTGAGCGCGGCATACACTCGGCCGGTTCGCGCATGCATTCCCTCATTTCCATGTTCGCGATCACTCAACGAAGGAGAAACTGCATGAAATTGCTCAGCGCCTCGATCCTCGCGGCCGCCCTGCTCGCCGGCTGCGGCAGCATGTCCAACCAGAGCGCCAGCGCGCCCGACACCCCGACGCGCACCGCCGACGGCGTGCTCGTCGGCCCGAACGGCATGACGCTCTACACCTTCACCAAGGATGCCGCCGGTTCGGGCACCTCGGCCTGCAACGGCCAGTGCGCGACCAACTGGCCGCCGCTGGGCGTGGCCGAAACCGCCCGGCCGATGGGTGGCTACACCATCATCATCCGCGAGGACGGCAAGCGCCAATGGGCCTACAAGGGCTGGCCGCTGTACTACTGGGCCAAGGACGCCAAGCCGGGCGACAAGACCGGCGACGGCTTCGCCAACGGCGCCTGGAAGCTCGCGCGTCCCTGAGACCGCGCTCGTCACCCTGGGGCTCGCGCCCGGGTGATCCACGCCACGAAGGCGGCCCGCAACGGCCGCCTTTTTCGTTTCCGGGCCCGGCGCGCACAGACGGCAGAATGGCCCGATGCCTTCGAATGCCAATCTCGACGCCTTCGCCGCCCTGCTCCCCCTGGGGCTGATCACCGACGAACAGCACGATGCCGTGCTGGCCCACCCCGGCTTCCCCACGCTGGCGCCGCTGCCGAGCCCGGCCCATGCGCTGGACTGGATGCAGCAGCAGGGGCTGATCGACCCGGTGGCCTCGCACGTGCTGCGCATCCAGCTCGATCGGCGCGTCGAGCGCAACGAGCTCGACCGCGGCACGCGCGACGAGGCCGTGGAGGTCGCCGAGCAGGCCGAGGCGCTGCACCGGCTCGGCGAGCGCGGCATCGTGCGCGAGGCCGTGCTCGCGCTGCACGCGGACGGCCGCATCGACGCCGAGGCGCGCGACGAGGCACTGGAGCGCGTGCCGGTCAGCGGCGCCGCTCCCGACCCCGAGGCCGCGCACGCCTGGCTCGATCCCGAGCCCTTCGAGGCGCTGGTTCTCCAGGGCCTGGTCGACGCGCCCCGGCTCGCCGCCGCGCGCGCCCATCCCGAATACGCGAGCCTGCCCAAGCCGCCGACGCCGGCCCATGCCTATGCCTGGATGCGGCTGCGCGGGCTGCTGCCGGCCGAGAACGAGGACCAGGATGCGCTGATCGAGCGCATCGTCGCGACCCACGGCGATTCGATGGCCGAGGACGCGGAGGACACGCTCGACGAATCCGACGAACTGCTCGAGGCCGGCGCGCTCGGCCTCTCGCATACGGTGGTGCAGGCGCTGCGCGACGACGGCCTGCTCGACGCCGAAGACCTCGAGGAGGCGCTGCCGTGGGTGCCGCTGGTGTCCGACCAGCGCGCCGACCCGGCCACCGCCCTCGCCTGGCTGGTGACCGACGGCTGGCTCGAGGAAGAACGCTTCGAGGCCATCGCCGCGCGCGTGGAGGCCGAGCCGGCCTTCGTCGGCGCGGACGAGCGGCGGCAGATCGTCGCGCGGGCGCGCGAACGCATCGCGGCCGAGAACGCGAGCTCGAAGGTCATGGCGCGCAAGCGCTCGACGGGGCTGCGGCCTCCGCGCTGGCTCGGCGTGCTCGCGGTGACCGCGATGATCGGCGCGGCGGCCGCGTACCTGTGGAAGCTGAACGGCCTGCCGGCCTGCAACAGCGACCTGGCGCGGCGCGAGCTCGGCGGCCTGGTATCGAGCACCAGCAACGACGAGCGGCTGCGCTCCGAGCCCGGCGTCGAGGCCCGCGTGAGCGCGCTGCACGAGATCGGCTTCCTCAAGGCCGACAACGTGCGCGGCTGCCTGGCCACGCTGTCGCGCGACGGGAAGACCGAGACCATCGGTTTCACCATCGGGTCCGACAGCGGCGGCTCGAGCGGCGACACGGTGGTACGCGGCGCCGAGGCGGCGATCGTCGAGGCGCGCTTCGGCGCGCTCGATGCCGAAGGCCGCCCGCAGCACAACGCCGAGCCGGTCGGCCGGCTGGCGCTCGCGGACGCGCTGCGCGAAGGCGTGGACAACCTGGAAGCGCGCATGCGGGCGCCAAAGAACCTGCAGGAACGACTGCGCGCGCTGCGCGAAGCGCCGCTCATGGCGATCGATCCGGACCCCAGGCTCCCGCTGACCGAGGTCGAACCCGCCGGCGCCTGCCAGGCCGGGGACGGGCAGCAGCAGGTCTGCCCGGTGGTGATGGTCTACGACGACCGCCGGCTCGGCGCGCTCGGCGGCGTGCAAGCCAGCAATGCCGCGTCGCTGCCGCTGCGCGCCGAGATCACGCTGGCGCCCGACGACACCGGCATCTGGCGCGTGGCCGGCGATTTCGAACGCAGCTTCGCGATGGCGGTGGTCGAGGCGCGGCTCACGAAACAGGGCGTGAGCGATGCCGCGCTGGGACCGCTCGAACTGCCCGAGCCGCCGCCACCCCCGCCGACGCTCGTGATGCCGAAGCTGCCGCCGCCCAAGACGCGATAACCCGCGCGCCGATTGGCACGCTCAGTGCGCGCCCGGCACGGCCTGGTCGGCCACCGTCGTGCGCCGCCCGCGCAGCGCCAGCAGCTCGTTGAACAGCAGCGCGCCGATCACCATGGCGCCGCCGGTCAGCACGCTGGGAGCCGGTTTCTCGTTCGCGCCGAGCCAGGCCAGCGCGATGCCGAAGATCACCTCGAGCAGGGCCAGCAGCGCCACCTCGGGCGCCTTCAGCACGCTGGCGCAGAGCACCGACAGCACGCAGGGGATCGCGAGCTGGAACAGGCCGAGAAAAGCCAGCAGGCCGAGGTCGTGCGCGCTGGCGCGGAACGGCATGGCCAGCGGCAAGGTGGCGAGCGTGCACAGCACGGCGCCGATCAGCACCGCGGGCACGAGGTCGATGCGCTGGCCCTTGGCCTGCGCATGCTGCACCACGGTCCAGTTGGCGGCGCCGGCCAGCGGCACGCACAGCGCCACCAGCGTGCCCAGCAGCGATCCGCCCGCACCACCGAGCAGCTGCGCGCCGTACATCCATCCGATGCCCAGCCCCGCCACCACGATGGCGAGCCAGGTGCGCGCCGGCAGCTTGTGGCCGATGAACAGCCGCGCCGCGAGCGCGGTGAGCAGCGGCCCGAGCGACATGGTGACCAGCACGCTCGCGGTGGACGCCAGCGTGAGCGCCACCATGAAGGCCGTGAACATCACGGCCCAGCACAGGCCCGAGATCCAGAGCTCGCGCCCGCCGGCCAGCAGCGCGCGGAACACCTTCGGCCCGCGCCACAGCGGCAGGATGGCGCACAGCGACAGCACGGTGAACAGGCCGCGCCAGAAGGTGATCTCGAAACTGTGCGCGCCCTCGAGATGGCGCGTGACCATGCCCGCCGTGCCCCACATCAGGGTCACGGCCACCATCAGCACCACGGCGCCGCCGTGGGTCAGGTGCAGGGGCATGGCGCGGAGGCGGTCCTCAGACGGCCGATTCGCGGCTCGCGCGCTTGCGCTCGTGTTCCTTCAGGAAGCGCTTGCGCAGGCGCACGCTCTTGGGCGTGATCTCGACCAGCTCGTCGTCCTCGATGAACTCGACGCCGTATTCGAGCGTGAGGTCGATCGGCGGCGTGATCTTGATCGCGTCTTCCTTGCCCGAGACGCGGAAGTTCGTGAGCTGCTTGGTGCGGGTGGCGTTCACCACCAGGTCGTTGTCGCGGCTGTGGATGCCGACGATCATGCCTTCGTACACCGGATCGTTCGCCTTCACGAACATGCGGCCGCGGTCGTCGAGCTTGCCGAGGGCGTAGGTGAAGATTTCACCGTCGTCCATCGAGATCAGCACGCCGTTCTTGCGGCTGCCGATCTCGCCCTTGTGCGGCTCGTAGCTGTCGAAGATGTTGCTGATCAGGCCCGAACCGCGCGTCAGGTTCAGGAATTCGTTGGTGAAGCCGATCAGGCCACGCGCCGGGATGCGGTACTCGAGGCGCACGCGGCCACGGCCGTCCGGTTCCATGTTGACCAGTTCGCCCTTGCGCTCGCCCAGGGCCTGCATCACGCCGCCCTGGTGTTGCTCTTCGATGTCGGCCGTCACCAGCTCGATCGGCTCGTGCTTCTCGCCGTTGACGTTGCGGAACACCACGCGCGGCTTCGAGACGGCCATCTCGTAGCCTTCGCGGCGCATGTTCTCCAGCAGGATGGTCAGGTGCAGTTCGCCGCGACCCATGACTTCGAACACGCCTTCTTCGTCGGTCTCGTTCACGCGCAGCGCCACGTTGTGCTGCAGTTCCTTCTGCAGGCGGTCCCAGATCTGGCGGCTGGTGACGTACTTGCCTTCGCGGCCGGCCAGCGGGCTGGTGTTGACGCAGAAGTTCATGGTCAGCGTGGGCTCGTCGACCTTGAGCATCGGCAGCGGCGCCGGGCTCGCGGGGTCGGTCACGGTGACGCCGATGCCGATGTCGGCGATGCCGTTGATCAGCACGATCTCGCCCGGGCCGGCTTCGGTGGCCTGCACGCGGTCCAGGCCCTGGAAGGTCAGCACCTGGTTGATGCGGCCCTTGACGGACTGGCCGTCCGGGCCTTCCATCACCAGCACGTCCATCATCGGCTTCAGCGTGCCCTGGCTGATGCGGCCCACGCCGATGCGGCCGACGAAGGTCGAGAAGTCGAGGGCCGAGATCTGCAGCTGCAGCGGCGCGGCCGGGTCGCCCTTCTGCGAGGGCACGTGCTTCAGGATGGTGTCGAACAGGGCCGACATGTCGGGACCCCACTGCTCGCCGGGCGCGCCCTCTTCGAGCGAGGACCAGCCATTGATGCCCGAGGCGTAGACCACGGGAAAGTCGAGCTGTTCGTCGGTCGCGCCGAGCTTGTCGAACAGGTCGAAGGCGGCGTTGACCACCTTGTCGGGGTTGGCGCCGGGCTTGTCGACCTTGTTCACCACCAGGATCGGCTTCAGGCCCAGGGCCAGTGCCTTCTTGGTCACGAAGCGCGTCTGCGGCATCGGGCCTTCCTGCGCGTCGATCAGCAGCACCACGCCGTCGACCATCGACAGCGCGCGTTCCACTTCACCGCCGAAGTCCGCGTGGCCGGGGGTGTCGACGATGTTGATGTGCGTGCCCTGCCAGGTCACGGCGCAGTTCTTCGCCAGGATCGTGATGCCACGTTCCTTTTCGATCGCGTTGTTGTCCATCACCGTGTCGACGACCTTCTCGTGCTCGGCGAAGGTGCCCGATTGGCGCAGCAGCTGGTCGACCATCGTGGTCTTGCCATGGTCCACGTGGGCAATGATGGCGATATTGCGGATTTGCTTGGTCATGGTGTCGCTTCGGTCTGTGGTGCGTTCAAAAGAATTTGCTGGATTTCGATGGGGTTCAGCAAGCGCCCCGGGATCAGTTCATGGGCGGCCACGTGGGCCGTGCCGAGGAAGGCCGGGGGCGATTCGCCGAACACCGCGACCCGGGCCGCATCGGCCCACGGCCCGCGCCGACGCAGGCCGGACAGAAAGCGCCCTGCATCCTCGCTGCCCAGCGTGACGATCGTGTGGCCCTCGACCAGGCATTCGGCAGGCAACAACCGCGCCAGCCGCTCGTCCTCGTCCATGGCCTCGAGGGCCTCGAGCGTGATGCACTGGGCCGCCACGAAGCCGCCGGTGGCGGTGCGGCGCAGCGAGCTCAGGTGGGCGCCGCAGCCCAGCGCCTCGCCGATGTCCTCGCCCAGGGTGCGGATGTAGGTGCCCTTGCTGACCGAGGCCTCGATGCGGATGGCATCGGCCGCGGTCTGCGCGATCTTCAGCGCGTGGATGACGACGTCGCGCGGCGCGCGCTCGACCTCGATGCCCTCGCGCGCGTATTCATAGAGCGCCTTGCCGTCCTTCTTGAGCGCGCTGTGCATCGGCGGCACCTGGCGGATCGGGCCGGTGTAGAGCGCCTCGGCGCGCGCCAGGTCCTCGGCCGTGACCTGGACCGGGCGTTCGGCGATCACCTCGCCCTCGGCATCGCCGGTGGCGGTGCGGATGCCCAGCCGCGCGGTGGCGAGGTAGGTCTTGTCGGCGTCGAGGTGCAGCTGGCTGAACTTGGTGGCCGCGCCGAAGCACAGCGGCAGCACGCCGGTGGCCAGCGGATCGAGCGTGCCGGTATGGCCCGCCTTCTCGGCGCGCAGCAGCCACTTGGCCTTCTGCAAGGCCTGGTTGCTGGACAGTCCCAGCGGTTTGTCGAGCAGCAACACCCCATGCACAGGGCGCCGCTGCACCCTTGTGCGTGGCGCATTCATGGCTAGTCGTCTTTCGAACGCGAAGCGACGGCCTGCGCAATCAGCGCGTTCATGTCGGCGGCACGCTCGGTGGTGCGGTCGAACACGAAGTGCAGCGTGGGCACGGTGTGGATGTGCAGGCGCTTGAACAGGCCGTTGCGCAGGAAGCCCGCGGCCTGGTTGAGCGCTTCGGTGGTCTCGTCCACGTCGCCGGTGAGCAGGCTGAAGAAGATCTTCGCGTGCGCATAGTCGGGCGTGACTTCCACCGCCTGCAACGTGACCATGCCCACGCGCGGGTCCTTCAACTCGCGCGCGATCAACTCCGTCAGATCGCGCTGGATCTGATCGGCGACCTTGAAGGCGCGGTTGGGAGTGGCGGCTTTTCTTTTGGGCATTGGCGAATGCGGAAGCGTTCCCGGATGTGGAAAGCGCAGATCGCGAAGCTTGGCGCTTCACGACCTGCGCGTTCGACCGTCCGTTTACAGCGTCCGGGCGATCTCCTTGATTTCGAAGAACTCGAGCTGATCGCCCTCTTTGATGTCGTTGTAGTTCTTGAGCTTGATACCGCACTCGAAGCCTTCGCGCACTTCGCGGACATCGTCCTTCATGCGCTTGAGCGAGTCGACTTCGCCGGTGTAGACCACCACGTTGTCGCGCAGCAGACGGAAGTGCGAGCTGCGGGTGACATAGCCCGAGGTGACGTACGAGCCGGCCACGGTACCGATCTTCGAGGCCACGAACACCGTGCGGATCTCGGCCGAGCCGATGATTTCCTCGCGGCGCTCCGGCGCCAGCATGCCCGACATGGCGACCTTGATCTCGTCCACCGCGTCGTAAATGATGCTGTAGTAGTTGAGCTGGACACCATTGCCCTCGGCCAGCTTGCGCGCGCCGGCATCGGCCCGCACGTTGAAGCCGATCACCACCGCCTTCGACGCGATCGCGAGGTTGATGTCGCTTTCGCTGATGCCGCCCACGCCCGCATACACCACCTGCACCTTGACCTCGTCGGTCGCGAGCTTGAGCAGCGATTGCGCGAGCGCTTCCTGCGAGCCCTGCACGTCGGCCTTGATGATGATGCGCAGCGTCTGCACTTCGCCCGCCGACAGGTCGGTGAACATGTTCTGCAGGTTCGCGGCCTGCAGCTTCGCCAACTTGGTGTTGCGGAACTTGCCGGCACGGTAGGTGGCGATTTCGCGCGCACGGCGCTCGTCGCTCATCACCATGAACTCGTCGCCGGCCTGCGGCACTTCGGTCAGGCCCTGGATCTCGACCGGGATCGACGGACCGGCCGTCTTGGTCGGCTTGCCGTCCTCGTCGAGCATGGCGCGCACGCGGCCATAGGTCGAGCCGGCCAGCACCACGTCGCCGGTCTTGAGCGTGCCGGACTGAACCAGCACGGTCGCGACCGGGCCGCGGCCCTTGTCGAGCTGCGCTTCGATGACCAGGCCCTTGGCTGCGGCATCCACCGGCGCCTTGAGTTCCAGCACTTCGGCCTGCAGCAGCACCTGTTCGAGCAGGTCGTCGATGCCCTGGCCGGTCTTGGCCGAGACACCGACGAACGGAACGTCGCCGCCGTACTCTTCGGGCACCACCTCTTCGGCCACCAGTTCCTGCTTCACGCGGTCCAGGTTGGCATCGGGCTTGTCGATCTTGTTGATCGCGACCACGATCGGCACACCCGCCGCCTTCGCGTGCTTGATGGCTTCCTTGGTCTGGGGCATGACGCCGTCGTCGGCCGCCACCACCAGGATCACGATGTCGGTGGCCTGCGCACCGCGGGCACGCATGGCGGTGAACGCCTCGTGACCCGGGGTGTCGAGGAACGACACCATGCCGCGTTCGGTTTCCACGTGGTAGGCACCGATGTGCTGCGTGATGCCGCCGGCTTCGCCCGCGGCCACCTTGGCGCGGCGGATGTAGTCCAGCAGCGAGGTCTTGCCGTGGTCGACGTGACCCATGACGGTCACGACCGGTGCGCGCGGCAGGGCTTCGGCGGTTTGCGCCGACACGTCCTCGTCGGTGAAGGCTTCGGGATCGTCGAGCGCGGCAACCACCGCGTTGTGACCCATTTCCTCCACCACGATCATCGCGGTGTCCTGATCGAGCGCCTGGTTCATCGTGGCCATCTGGCCCAGCTTCATCAGCTGCTTGATCACCTCGGACGCCTTGACCGACATCTTGTGCGCGAGCTCGGACACCGTGATGGTTTCCGGCACGTGCACCTCGATGATGCGGGCCTCGACCGGTGCTGCCGGTGCGTGCTGCTGGTCGTCGTGGCCACGGTCGTTGCCGCGGCGTCCGCGCGGACCGCCGCGCCAGTTGCCACGGCCCACGCCGCCGCTCGCGTCGCCGCGGGTCTTGATTTCCTTCTTCTTGGCGGTGTCCCCGGCCCAGCTCGAGGAGAGCTTGGCCGATTTCACTTCCTTGCCGGCGGCACCGCCGGCAGGCGCGGCCGCAGCACCCGGCGCGGCCGGAGCTCCGGCGCGGGCCGCGGGCGCGGTCGGCTTGTGCAGCGTGCCCTTGACGCCACCGGCGGGCTTGACCTCGGCCACCGGCTTCTCGACCTTGTGCGGCACCAGCACGCGGGCCGGTGCATTCATCATGGCGCGGATGGCCTCGGCTTCGGCCAGGGCCTTGCGGCGGCGCTCGTCGAGGTCGCGCGCACGCGCGGCTTCCTCGTCGGCACGGGCCTTGGATTCGGCGGCGGCCTTGGCCTTCGCGTCTTCCTTGGCCTGCGTGGCGGCGGCCTGGGCCGCGGCCTTGGCCTCGGCGGCCTGCTTGGCGGCGACGACCTGCGCTTCCGCGGCTTCCTTCAGCGCGGCGACTTCGGCCTCGGCCTTGGCGGCGCTGTTGGCGGAGCTGCGGGCGACCGGCTTGGCCGCTTCGGCGGCCGTTTCGGCCTTCTTCTGGGCTTCCTGGCGAGCTGCCTGCGCGGCTTCCTGGCGTGCCTGCTCGGCCTGTTCGGCCTGCTCGGCGCGTTCGACCTTCTCGCGTTCGCGCGCTTCGGTTTCCTCGCGCTGGCGACGCTTCTCGGCCAGCTCTTCTTCCTGGCGACGGATCAGCTCGGCCTGGCGGCGGGCTTCCTCCTCGCGGCGGGCGAGTTCGGCTTCATCGATGCGCGGCGCGGCCGGCTCGGCCGGCGCGGCGACGGGCGCGGCGGCAACCGGTGCCGGGGCCTCGACGGCACCCGCGGGGCCTTCGTCGCGCTGGATGAAGGTGCGCTTCTTGCGCACCTCGACCTGGATCGTGCGGGCGCGACCGGTGGCGTCGGCCTGCTTGATCTCGCTGGTCGACTTCTTGGTCAACGTGATCTTCTTGCGCTCGGGCTCGACAGTGCCGTGGCTGGCCTTCAGGAAACCGAGCAGGCGCTGCTTGTCCGACTCGGTCAGCGCGTCGCTGGCGGCCGCTTTGGGCACACCGGCGCTGCGAAGCTGATCGAGCAAGGTTTCGGGAGTCTTCTTGAGTTCATTCGCGAACTCGGCGACAGTGGTACTGGACATATTCGTTTCGTGCCTCCATGACCATCACTCTTGGCCAGCGAACCAGTGTTCGCGGGCCTTCAAGATGAGGGTTTTGGCGTCATCGGCGCTCAGGCCGGTGATCTCGGTGAGTTCATCGACCGCGAGGTCGGCCAGGTCGTCGCGGGTGTTCACCCCCGCCTCGGCCAGCTTCGGAATCAGGTCGGGGTTCAGGCCTTCGAGGTCGCGCAGATTCTGCGAGACGGTATCGACGCCCTCTTCCTTGGCGATTTCCATGGTCAGCAGCGCATCCTTGGCACGCGAGCGCAGTTCGTTGACCGTGTCTTCGTCGAAGGCTTCGATCTCGAGCATCTCGGAGATCGGCACGTAGGCCACTTCCTCGAGGCTGGTGAAGCCCTCGGAGATCAGGATGTCCGCGATTTCCTCGTCGACGTCGAGCTTCTCCATGAACAGGCGGCGCGCGGCGTCGGTTTCGTTCGCCTGCTTCTGGGCCGACTCGTTGGCGTCCATGATGTTGATCTTCCAGCCGGTGAGCTCGGAAGCCAGACGCACGTTCTGGCCGCCACGGCCGATCGCGATCGCGAGGTTTTCCTCGTCAACCACCACGTCCATGGCGTGCTTTTCCTCGTCCACCACGATGGACGACACGTTGGCCGGCGCCAGGGCGCCGATCACGAATTGGGCCGGATCCTCGCTCCACAGCACGATGTCCACGCGCTCGCCGGCGAGCTCGTTGGTCACGGCGTTGACGCGCGTGCCGCGCACGCCGACGCAGGTGCCGATCGGATCGACGCGCTTGTCGTGCGAGAGCACGGCGATCTTGGCGCGCGAACCGGGGTCGCGGGCGCAGCTCTTGATCTCGAGCAGGCCCTGTTCGATCTCGGGCACTTCCTGGCGGAACAGCTCGATCATGAACTCGGGGGCCGAGCGCGACAGGATGATCGGAGCGCCGCGCAGCGTCAGGTCGACCTCCATGATCATGGCGCGCACGCGGTCGCCGTTGCGCAGGTTTTCCTTGGCGATCATCTCGCTGCGGCGCAGGCGGCCTTCGACGCGACCGGCCTCGACGATGATGTCGCCCTTGTCCAGGCGCTTGACAGTGCCCACGAAGATCTTGTCGCCGCGCGACATGAAGTCGTTGAGCAGCATCTCGCGCTCGGCGTCGCGGATCTTCTGCAGGATCACCTGCTTGGCGGCCATGGCGCCGATGCGGCCGATCGGCACCGAGTCCACCGATTCCTCGATGTACTCGTCGACCTCGATGTCGGGCATCTCTTCCTTGGCCTCGAACAGCAGGATTTCCTGGTCGGGCTGCTGCAGGCCGGCTTCGTCGGGCACCACGTGCCAGCGACGGAAGGTCTCGTAGTCGCCGCTGTCGCGGTCGACGGCGACGCGGATGTCCACCTCGCCCTGGTACAGCTTCTTGGTGGCCTGCGCCAGCGCGGACTCGACCGCGCCGAAGACGACGTCACGCTCGACGTTCTTCTCGCGCGAGATCGCATCCACCAACATCAACATTTCGCGATTCATGCCACCACTCCTCTAGTCAGTCCGGAACCTTTGTTCCGCCAATGTCCTGCGAGCCCTGACGGGCCCTGGGCTTGCGCCCCTTGAAATCCACGATGGGTGCCAGCCGCGCTTCGCGCAGCTCGTCCAGCACGAAGCCCAGCGCCTGCAACGGCGCCGGCGCGCGCTTCCTGCTGACTTTCTGACCCGGCTTGGGCTCCGGCTCGTCGCTCCAGACGATCTGCCAACCCTGAGGGCCGTCGGCCCCTTCCGCCTGTGCGGCCCGCTCGAGCGTGCCGCGAAACTTCTTGCGATTGGCCGACACCTGGCCGGCCGCCGCCTCGCCGATCGGCGCCTTCAGCGTGATGTCGATCACCTCGCCCTCGAAGCGCTCGAAATCCTTCTCGTGGCGCAGCGGACGGTCGATACCCGGCGAGGACACCTCGAGCCGCTTGTAGTCGGCGCCATCCACCTCGAGCGCGAACTGGAGCTGTCGCGTGACCTTCTCGCAGTCCTCGACCGTGACGAAGGGCTCGGGCGTGCCGGCGGCGAGAGCCTCCGATGTGGGGGCCGTCCACGGCAAATCAATCGTCACGCGCAGCAATCCTCCCGCCGAGCGTTCGATCTCGACCAGGTCGTAGCCGAGACCGGCCACGGTTTGTTCCACTGTCTGCTGCAATGCCACGTGTTCGAAGGTGCCTTTTATTCAGTCAACGATGCGCAGGACCCGCCCGCCAGGTACCGCGCAATCGATAAAAAATCCGTGAGAAACCGGGTCTTGCCCAGCAATCCGAGAACGGATGGACCAAAAAAAACGGGCGGTTGGTACCCGCCCGTTTGGTCGTGAGCCTCGAATTATATGCCACTTCTGTGATAAATGAAGGGGCACTTCTGCAAGCGAGCCACACCCGTGCACGGCTCAGGGCGTGGCGGCCCTTTCGCGGGCGGCGGCGACGCGCCTGGAACGCGCCCAGACGGCCGCGAAAAGCACCGCGCCCAGCGCCAGCGCGGCCGCCGCCACCAGCAGCGGGATCTGGAACGAACCGGTGCGCTGCGCCAGCGGCGCCGCGAACAGCGGGCCGATGATCTGTCCCACGCCGTACGAGGCGGTGGCATAGCCGATCAGCCCGGCCGCCGCGTTGCCGCGCAGCCGGCGCGCGTCGCGCACCGCGAACAGCGTGATGGCGGTGAACGGCATGCCCAGCAGCAGGCTGCCGAGCGCGAAGCCGACCACGCTGGGCCAGGCCACCGACAGCACCACCCCGACCGCCTGCAGCGCATAGGCGATCGCCAGCAGCAGCCGGTTGTCCCAGTGCACCGGCGCGCGCGCGCCGATCAGGGCGCCCGGGATGATGGCCGCGCCGAACAGCGGCCAGAAATAGTCGGGCCAGAACGAACCCGGCAGCGCCTGGCGCGCGATCACCGGCAGGAAGGTGGCGGTGATGATGTAGCCGAAGCCCGCCAGCCCGTAGAGCGCCACCAGCCAGAGGGCGTCGGCGCGCGCCGCGGCCGAGTCCTGCGCGCTCGGCGCCGCGACCGGCGCCGGCGCCGCACCGCCGGCCACGGCCTGCTCGCCATCGTTGAAGACCCGCCAGATCACCGCGATCAGCACCAGCGCCAGCAGGCCCAGGCCGATCCAGCCGGTTTCCGATCCCCAGCGGCCGAGTGCCCCGCCCAGCAGCCCCGTCATGGCGATGCCGACGCCCGGGCCGGTGTAGATCACGCCACCGAGCGCCGGCGAGCGGGTTTCGGCCAGCCGGCGCAGGCCCCAGCTCGAGGCGAACACGAAAACCCAGGCGCTCATCACGCCGGCCGCCGCGCGCAGCACGCCCCAGGCACCGAAGCTGTGCAAGAGCCCCATGCCGATCAGCAGCACGGCGGTGGCCAGCAGGCCGCCGCGCACCATGGTCTTGGCGCGCACGCCGATGGCGGCACAGCTCACCGCGCCGACGAAATAGCCGAGGTAGTTGAGCGAGGCCAGCAGCCCGCCGGCCTCGAGCTCGAGCTTGCCCTCGTGCAGCATGATCGGCAGCATCGGCGTGAAGGCGAAGCGCCCCAGCCCCATGGCCACCGCCAGCGTCACCATGCAGGCGAGCGCCGCCCGCCAGGCGCCGCGCCTGTCTTGTCCGATTTCCGACATCTTTTCGCGCAATGCTCGTTGTTGTGGGTCGCGTTCGCCGTCAGGCCAGTTGCGCGGCGGCCACCAGTTTCTGCGTGTAAGGGTGTTCGGGCGCGTCGAGCACCCGGTCGACCGGGCCCGATTCGAGGATCGCCCCGTCCTTCATGACGATGACCTGGTGCGCCATGGCGCGGATCACCTCCACGTCGTGCGTGATCAGCAGATAGCTCAGCCCGCGTTCGCGCTGCAGCCGCTGCAACAGCCCCAGCACCTGCTTCTGGATCGTGACGTCGAGCGCGCTGGTGGGCTCGTCGAGCACCAGCAGGCGCGGATCGACGATCAGCGCGCGCGCGATCGCCAGCCGCTGCCGCTGCCCGCCCGAGAACTCGTGCGGATAGCGGTCGAGCAGCGCGGGGAACTGCGCCTCGGTGAGCCCGACGTCGGCCAGCGCCTGCAGCGCCCGCGCGCGACGGTCGGACGCCTTGAGCTCGGGCGCATGCACCAGCAGGCCCTCGCCGACGATCTGCTCGACGGTCATGCGCGGCGACAGCGAGGAGAACGGGTCCTGGAACACCACCTGCATCGCGCGCCGCAGCGCGAGATCGGAAGCCTGGCCCTGTCCCCAGCCCTGCCCCTCGACCTTGAGCGCGCCCTGGAAGCGCAGCAGCCCCAGCGCGGCCAGCGCCAGGGTCGACTTGCCCGAGCCCGACTCGCCGACCACGCCCAGGGTCTCGCCGGGTGCGATGCGGAACTCGGCGCCCTGCACCGCCACGAACTCGCCCTTGCCGAACCAGCCTGCAAAGCCGGGCTTGGGCACTGGGTAGCTCACGCGCAAGCCCGTGGCCGAGAGGATCGGCGCCGCGTCGGGCCGCGCCGGCGCAGGTGTCACGTCACGCGTGGGATGGCTGTCGATCAGCTTGCGCGTGTAGGGGTGTTGCGGCGCCTCGAACACGGTCGCCACCGGGCCGTGCTCGACGATGTGGCCCTGCTCCATCACCGCGACGCGGTCGGCGAAATGGCGCACCAGGTTCAGGTCGTGGGTGATCAGCAGCACCGCCATGCCGTACTTGCGCTGCAACTCGGCCAGCAGTTCGAGGATCTGGGCGCGCACCGTCACGTCGAGCGCGGTGGTCGGTTCGTCGGCCAGCAGCAGGCGCGGCCGGCAGGCCAGTGCCATGGCGATCATGGCGCGCTGGCGCTGGCCGCCCGAGAGCTGGTGCGGCAGCGCCCGCGCGCGCCGCGCCGGCTCGGGAATGCCGGTGTCGGCCAGCAGTTGCACCGCGGCCTCCTGCGCGGCGCGTGCCGGCAGGCCCTCGTGCAGCTGCAGCACCTCGGCGATCTGGTCGCCCACGCTGTAGAGCGCGTTGAGCGCGGTCATCGGCTCCTGGAAGATCATGGCGATCTCCTTGCCGCGGATGCCGCGCAGCTCGCGCTCGGGGATCGACAGCAGGTCGCGCCCGTCCTGCGCACGCCCGGAATCGAACAGCCGCGCCGAACCCGAGAGCTCGGCGTTCTGCACCAGCCGCAGCAGCGACAGCGCGGTGACGGTCTTGCCCGAGCCCGACTCGCCCACCAGCGCGAACTTCTCGCCGGCCGCGATCCGGAAATCGACGCCATGGACCACCGGCTTGCCGGCGAAGGCCACGCGCAGGCCGCGCACGTCGAGCAGCGGCGCGCCGGCCGCGAGGGAGGATTCGCCCGGCTTCACTTGTCGGCCTTCCGTGGATCGAGGGCGTCGCGCAGCGCGTCGCCCATGAAGGTCAGCAGCATCAAGGTGAAGACCAGCACGCCGAAGGTGGACATCGAGATCCACCAGGCGTCGATGTTCGCCTTGCCCTGGTTGAGCAATTCGCCCAGCGAGGGCGTGCCCGGCGGCACGCCGAGCCCGAGGAAGTCGAGCGAGGTCAGCGCGAGGATCGCCGCGCTCATGCGGAACGGCAGGAAGGTGACGACCGGCACCATGCTGTTGGGCAGGATGTGGCGCCGCATGATCTGCAGGTTGCTCACGCCGAGCGCGCGCGCGGCGCGCACGTAGTCCATCTGGCGGTTGCGCAGGAACTCGGCGCGCACGTAGTCGGCCAGCGCCATCCAGCCGAACAAGCTCAGCAGCACCAGCAGCAGCAGCACGCTGGGCGTGAAGATGGCGCTGAAGATGATCAGCAGGTAGAGCTCGGGCATCGAACCCCAGATCTCGAGCAGCCGCTGCAGGAACAGGTCGGTCTTGCCCGCGAAGAAGCCCTGGATCGCGCCGATGGAGATGCCCAGCACCACGCCCACGACCGTGAGCGCCAGCGCGAACAGCACGCTGACCCGGAAGCCGTAGATCAATTGCGCCAGCAGGTCGCGCCCGCGGTCGTCGGTGCCCAGCAGGTTCTCGCCCGAGGGCGCGGCCGGATTGGGCTGCTTTGCGAAGTAGTTGAGCGTGCGCGGGCCGTAGGGATTGGGCGCGTAGAGCGCCCAGTTGGCGCCGGCCGTGATGCGGTCGCGGATGAAGGGATCGAGATAGTCGGCCGGGGTCTCGAAGTCGCCGCCGAAGGTCTTCTCGGAGTAGTCGCGCAGCACCGGGAAGTAGGTCTGGCCCTCGTAGCGCACCACCAGCGGCTTGTCGGTGGACAGCAGCTCGGCGAACAGGCTCAGCACCACCAGCACGGAGAACAGGACCAGGCTCCAGAAGCCCAGCGGATTGCGGCGGAAACGGCGCCAGGCGCGCCGGCCCGGGCTGTCCGACTTGGCCGGCGGACGCGGCGCGGCGGGAGTGGGCATCGATTCAGTCAAACTTCACCCTCGGATCGACCCAGACGTAGCAGAGATCGGAAATCAGCTTGGTCACCAGCCCGATCAGCGTGAACAGGTAGAGCGTGCCCAGCACCACCGGGTAGTCGCGCCGGATCACGCTCTCGTAGCTCAGCAGGCCCAGGCCGTCGAGCGTGAACAGGGTCTCGATCAGCAGCGAGCCGGTGAAGAAGGCGCCGATGAAGGCGGCCGGAAAGCCCGTGATGATCGGGATCAGCGCGTTGCGGAACACGTGCTTCCAGAGCACCTGCCGCTCGGCGAGGCCCTTGGCGCGCGCGGTCAGCACGTACTGCTTGCGGATCTCCTCGAGGAAGGAGTTCTTGGTCAGCATCGCCGTCACGGCGAAGCTGCCGATCACCATGGCCGTGACCGGCAACGCGATGTGCCAGAGGTAGTCGACGATGCGCGCGCCCCAGCTCAGGCTCTCCCAGTTCGGCGAGGTGAGGCCGCGCAGCGGGAACCACTGCAGCTGGCCGCCGAAGATCACCAGCAGCGCCACGCCGAGCACGAAGCCCGGGATGGCATAGCCCACCAGCACGATCAGCGTGGTGAAGAAGTCGAAGCGCGAGCCCGCGCGCACCGCCTTGGCCACGCCCAGCGGCACCGCGATCAGGTAGCTGATGAAGAAGGTCCACAGGCCCAGGCTGATGGAGACCGGCATCTTCTCCTTGACCAGTTCCCAGACGTCCTTGCGCTGGTAGAAGCTGGTGCCGAGGTCGAAGCGCGCGAAGGACTTGAGCATGGTCCACAGGCGTTCGTGGGCCGGCTTGTCGAAGCCGTAGAGCTTCTTGATCTCCTCGATGCGCTGCGGATCGAGGCCCTGTCGGCCGCGGTAGCCGGCACCGCTGCTCGCGGCCCGCTCGCCGCCCGAATCGCGGCCCTGCAACTGCGCCACCATCTGCTCGACCGGACCGCCCGGCACGAACTGGATCACGCCGAAGGTGATGATCAGCACGCCCAGGAGCGTGGGAATCATCAGCAGCAGTCGCTTGAGGATGTAGCTGGCCATGCGGTTGTCGTGCTCCGGATCTCTTCTCGTGCGGCGGGCGCTACTTGTTGGCCGGCGAGGCCCACCATGTCGCGAGGGCCCAATCGCCGACATCGTAGTACGGCGGAATCGTCGGCGGCAGCACCACGCCGGCCGGCCGGTAGCCGACCAGGAAGGCGCTGCCGTAGTACATCGGGATCGAGTAGTAGCCGGCCGACAGCACGCGGTCGAGCACGCGCAAGGCGGTGGTGAGCTCGGGGCGCGTGGTGGCCGTCACCACCTTGCCGACGATGGCGTCGACCGCCGGATCGGCGATGCCCCAGTAGTTGGAGGAGCCCGGCGTCTCGGCCGACTTCGAGCCGAACAGCTCGAACAGCTCGCCGCCCGGCGCGGTGTTGCCCGGCAGCCGCATCGAGGTCATGTCGAAGTCGTAGTTCTGCATGCGCTGCTGCGAGAGCGAGAAGTCGACGGTGCGAAAGCTCATCTCGATGCCCAGCTTCTTGAGCGCGGTCTGCAGCGGCGTCGCCACGCGGATCAGCGAGGGCTGGTCGTTGAGGAACTCGATGGTGAAGGCCTCGTTCTTCGCGTTGCGCAGCGCGCCGTCGCGGTAGGTCCAGCCGGCCTCGGCCAGCAGCGCCCTCGCCTTGCGCAGGTTCTCGCGCAGGCTGCCGGGCGGATCGGTGCTCGCCGGCACCGGCGCGGGACCGAACACCTCGGGCTTGACCTTGGCGCGCAGCGGCTCCATCAGCGCCAGCTCGTCCGGCCCGGGCAGGCCGTCGGCATGGAAGTCGCTGTTCGGGAAATAGCCCTGCACGCGGGTATAGATGCCGTAGAAGAGCTGGCGGTTGAGCCACTCGAAGTCCATCGCGAGAGCGATGGCCTGGCGCACGCGCACGTCCTTGAACTTGTCGCGGCGCGTGTTGAAGATGTAGCCCTGGAAGTCGCCGGGGTTGTGGTTCTCGAAGGCGCGCTTGGCGATCTCGCCGTTGTCGAACTGCTTGCCCTTGTACTGGCGCGCCCAGTTGCGCGAGACGAACTCGCGCATGAAGTCGAACTCGCCGGCCTTCAGGCCCTCGAAGCGCGCGGTCTCGTCGAGGTAGACCTTGTAGGCGACGCGATCGAAGTTGAACATCCCCTTGCGCACCGGCAAATCGACGCCCCAGTAGTCGGCGCGGCGCACGTAGGTGATGTCGCGGCCCAGCCGGTCGCTCGCGGGCCTGTAGGGGCCGGAGGCGATCGGCACCTCGGTCACGATCTGGTCGAAGGGCTTGCCGCCGCCCCATTTGCGGCTGAACACCGCCATGCCGCCGACCACCAGCGGCAGTTCGCGGTTCGGGCTCGCGAAGTCGAAGCGCACCGTGCGCTCGCCGACCGCACTCGCCTTCTTGACCTCGGCATAGATGGTCTTGTACTGCGGGGCCGCGAGCGGGCCGATCAGGGTCTGGAACGAATAGACCACGTCGGCCGCCAGCACCGGCGAGCCGTCGTTGAAGCGGGCCTTGGGGTTGAGCCTGAAGGTGACCGAGAGGCCGTCGGGCGCCACGTCGATGTCTTCGGCCAGCAGGCCGTAGGCGGTGGTCGGCTCCTCCGAGTTGCCGGTCATCAGGCTCTCGAACATCAGCTGGCCGAGGCCCGAGGGCCCGGTGCCCTTGAGCGTGAACGGATTGAACTTGTCGAAGTTGGTGGGCCGGGTCGGCGGCACCAGCCTGAATTCACCGCCCTTGGGGGCGTTCGGATTCACGTAGCCGAAGTGCGTGAAGCCCGGCGCGTACTTGACGTCGCCGAATTGCGCGTACGCATGGGCGGCCCACGAAGGGGCCGCCGAGAGCGCCAAACCGAACCAGAGCAGCCAACCTCGCATGCGAGAATTCTGCCCCGAGATTTTCACGAGGCAACTCCATGGGCTTTCTTTCCGGCAAAAAACTCCTGATCACCGGCGTGCTGAGCAACCGCTCCATCGCCTACGGCATCGCCAAGGCCTGCCATGAACAGGGTGCCGAGCTCGCCTTCAGCTACGTCGGCGAGCGCTTCAAGGACCGCATCACCGAGTTCGCGGCCGACTTCGGCTCGAAGCTGATCTTCGACTGCGACGTCGGCGACGATGCCCAGATCGGGAAGCTGTTCGCCGACCTGTCGCAGGTCTGGCCGACCTTCGACGGCTTCGTGCACAGCATCGGCTTCGCGCCGCGCGAGGCGATCGCGGGCGACTTCCTCGAGGGCCTGTCGCGCGAGGGCTTCCGCATCGCGCACGACATCAGCGCCTACAGCTTCCCGGCCATGGCCAAGGCCGCGCAGCCCTACCTCAACGACAAGTCGGCCCTGCTCACGCTGACCTACCTGGGTGCCGAGCGCGCGCTGCCCAACTACAACACCATGGGCCTGGCCAAGGCTTCGCTCGAGGCCTCGGTGCGCTACACGGCGGCCTCGCTGGGTCCGAAGGGCGTGCGCGTCAACGGCATCAGCGCCGGCCCGATCAAGACGCTCGCGGCCAGCGGCATCAAGGGCTTCGGCAAGATGCTCGGCGCCGTCGCCGAGGCCTCGCCGATCCGCCGCAACGTGACGATCGAGGAAGTCGGCAACGTGGCGGCCTTCCTGCTGAGCGACCTCGCCAGCGGCGTGACGGCCGAGATCACCTACGTCGACGGCGGCTTCAGCAACGTCGTCGGCGGCATGGCCGAGTAAGCGGCACCACGGCTCCCGGGCACGCTCTCGCGCCCGTCGGACGGCGATGCACGCCGGTCGCGCAGCGCTTGTTGCTGAGCGACCTCGCCAGCGGCGTGACGGCCGAGATCACCTACGTCGACGGCGGCTTCAGCAACGTCGTCGGCGGCA
>NZ_JBWKMZ010000010.1:146672-197004 GCF_059415325.1 Variovorax sp. GW821-FHT10D07
AGTAAGCGGCACCACGGCTCCCGGGCACGCTCTCGCGCCCGTCGGACGGCGATGCACGCCGGTCGCGCAGCGCTTGTCTCGCGAAGGAACTTCGGCCACAAATGGGCATCCATCGGTCGTTTCCAGCTACTCATTTCATAGCACCCGTGCTCCATCGACGCTCCCTGCTGCTCGCCACCCTGGGCTTTGCGCTGACCTTGCCGGCGCACGCCGGCGCGCCCGCGCTGATGCTGGCCGAGGTCTACAAGCCGGGCATGTCGCTGGCCGACTACTGGGTCAGCGAGAAGTACGACGGCGTGCGCGCGTACTGGGACGGCCGGCAGCTCTTCACGCGCGGCGGCGAGCGCATCCTGGCACCGGCCTGGTTCACCGCCGCGCTGCCCAGGCAGCCGCTCGACGGCGAGCTCTGGGCCGGCCGCGGACGCTTCTCGCATGCGGTGTCGACGGTGCGCAGCCAGGCGCCCAACGACGTCGCCTGGCACGAGATGAAATTCATGGTGTTCGACCTGCCGGCCCAGGGCGGCGACTTCACGGCCCGCCTCGGCGTGCTGCGCAAGTTGCTGCCGATCACCGATGCGCCCTGGGTGGTGGCGGTGCCGCAGGAGCGCGCGACCACGGCCGAGGCGCTGCAGGCGCTGCTCGACAAGACCGTGAAGATGGGCGGCGAAGGCCTGATGCTGCACCGCGGCGCCTCGCTCTACCGTGCCGAGCGCAACAACGACCTGCTCAAGGTCAAGACGCACGAAGATGCCGAAGCCCGCGTGGTCGGCCACGTGCCGGGCAAGGGCAAACACGCTCACCGGCTCGGCGCGCTGCTGGTCGAGATGCCCGGCGGCCAGCGCTTCAAGCTGGGCACCGGCCTGAGCGATACCGAGCGCGAGCAGCCGCCCGCGATCGGCACCTGGATCACCTACCGCTACAACGGGCTCACGGCCGGCGGGCTGCCGCGCTTCGCACGCTTCATGCGCGTGCGCGAGGACGGCTGAGCCGCCCCCCGCACCTTGCTCACCCTGCCCGCTTCGCGCTCCGGCGCTCAGGCGATCTTCCGCACGCAGTCCGCGTAGTAGCGCTTCTTGCCCGTCTCGTCGACGCGCGCCACCAGGCCGTGGATGTCGGTCTCGAAGCCCGGGCACTGCGTGTTGAACTCGCGCGAGAACTTCAGGTAGTCGACGATCTTCTTGTTGAAGACCTCGCCCGGGATCAAGAGCGGAATGCCCGGCGGGTACGGCGTGATCAGGCTGGTGGTGATGCGGCCCTCGAGCTCGTCGATCTCCACGCGCTCGGTCTTGCGGTGCGCGATGTGCGCGAAGGCGTCGCTGGGCTTCATCGCCGGCGTGAGGTCGCTCAGGTACATCTCGGTCGTCAGGCGGGCCACGTCGTAGCGCGCGTAGAGCTGGTGGATGTGCTGGCACAGGTCGCGCAGGCCGAGGCGCTCGTAGCCCGTGTGCTGCTGGCAGAACTCCGGCATGATCCGCCACATCGGCTGGTTGCGCGCGTAGTCGTCCTTGAACTGCTGCAGCGCCGTCAGCAGCGTGTTCCAGCGGCCCTTGGTGATGCCGATGGTGAACATGATGAAGAAGCTGTAGAGGCCGGTCTTCTCGACGATCACGCCGTGCTCGGCCAGGAACTTGGTCACCACGCTGGCGGGAATGCCGGTCTCGGCGAAGTTGCCCTCGAGGTCCAGGCCCGGCGTCACGATGGTCGACTTGATCGGGTCGAGCATGTTGAAGCCGTCGACCAGCTCGCCGAAGCCGTGCCAGTTGCGCGGCGACTTCTTCGAGCGGCTCTTGCCGTTCTTCTCGCCGTGCATGATCCAGTCGTCCGGGACGCCGATGCCCTCGTCCACGAGTTTCTCGGGGCCCCAGACCTTGAACCACCACTCATCCTTGCCGAACTCCTCCTCGACCTTGCGCATGGCGCGGCGGAAGTCGAGCGCCTCGAGGATGCTCTCCTCCACCAGCGCGGTGCCGCCGGGCGGCTCCATCATCGCGGCGGCCACGTCGCAGCTCGCGATGATCGCGTACTGCGGGCTGGTCGACGAGTGCATCAGGTAGGCCTCGTTGAACAGGTCGCGGTCGAGCTGGCGATTCTGCGAGTCCTGCACCAGCACGTGGCTGGCCTGGCTGATGCCGGCCAGCAGCTTGTGCGTGGACTGGGTCGCGAACACCAGCGATTCCTTCGGCCGCACGCGGCGCTTGCCCATCGCGTGGTAGGAGCCGTAGAACGGGTGGAAGGCGGCGTGCGGCAGCCAGGCCTCGTCGAAGTGCAGCGTGTCGACGTAGCCGTCGAGCGTGTTCTTGATGGTCTCGGTGTTGTAGATCACGCCGTCGTAGGTCGACTGCGTGAGCGTCATCACGCGCGGCTTGACCTTGTTGGCATCGACGTCGGCCAGCAGCGGGTTGGCCTTGATCTTGGCCTTGATGGCCTCGGGCTCGAACTCGCTCTTGGGGATCGGGCCGATGATGCCGAAGTGGTTGCGCGTGGGCTTCATGAACACCGGGATCGCGCCCGTCATGATGATCGCGTGCAGGATCGACTTGTGGCAGTTGCGGTCCACCACCACCACGTCGTCGGGCGCCACCGTGTGGTGCCACACCATCTTGTTGCTGGTGCTGGTGCCGTTGGTCACGAAGAAGCAGTGGTCGGCATTGAAGATGCGCGCGGCGTTGCGCTCGCTGGCCGCCACCGGGCCGGTGTGGTCGAGCAGTTGGCCCAGTTCCTCCACCGCGTTGCAGACGTCGGCGCGCAGCATGTTCTCGCCGAAGAACTGGTGGAACATCTGGCCCACCGGGCTCTTGAGGAAGGCGACGCCGCCCGAGTGGCCCGGGCAGTGCCACGAGTACGAACCGTCTTCCGCGTAGTCGATCAGCGCCTTGAAGAACGGCGGCTGCACGCCCTCGAGGTAGCTCTTGGCCTCGCGGATGATGTGGCGCGCCACGAATTCGGGGGTGTCCTCGAACATGTGGATGAAGCCGTGCAGCTCGCGCAGGATGTCGTTCGGGATGTGGCGCGAGGTCTTGGTCTCGCCGTAGATGTAGATCGGCACGTCGGCGTTCTTGCGCCGCACTTCGCCGATGAAATTGCGCAGGTTCAGCACCGCCGGATCCAGGTCGGGACCGACCGTGAATTCCTCGTCGTCGATCGACAGGATGAAGGCGCTGGCACGGCTTTGCTGCTGAGCGAACTGGCTCAGGTCGCCGTAGCTCGTGACGCCCAGCACCTCGAAGCCCTCCGTCTCGATGGCCTGCGCGAGCGCGCGGATACCGAGGCCCGAGGTGTTCTCGGAGCGGAAGTCCTCGTCGATGATGACGATGGGAAAGCGGAATTTCATGGGGCGGAGCTCCGGGACAGGCAATGAGGCGCGAAGTGTACGGAATTCAGATGAAGAATTCGCCGCCGCGTCGAATGTCCGCCGAATGACGGTGCGACACGCTTTTCGCCGCAGCGCCGGGAGCCCCCACAAAGTGCAGGCGAGTCCGGGCCGCCCGGAGCGCATGCCTCAGAATGGCGTCGCCTGAAACAACTACAGAGGAGATGTCATGGCGAATTCCACGATCTGGTGGTTGATCGCTGGCACGGCAATCGTGGTCGAGCTCCTGTCCGGCACGGTCTACCTGCTGCTGCTGGCCGGCGGTTTCGCCGCCGCGGCGATCTCCGCCCACCTGGGCTTCGGCACCGTCACGCAACTGCTCGTGGCCGCCGTCGTCGGCGTGGTGGCGGTGCTGACCTGGTACTCGATCCAGCGCAAGCGCCCGCCGCCCCCACCCACCGAAGCCAACCGCGACCTCAATCTCGACATCGGCGAGAGCGTGCAGGTCGAGGCATGGAACCCCGACGGAACCGCCACCGTGCGCTACCGCGGCGCCCAGTGGACCGTCGTGCAGCGCGCGGGCCATGCGCCCTCCACCGGCGAACACCGCGTGGTCGAGGTCGTCGGCAGCCGGCTGGTGGTCGACAAGGTCTAGCTAGAACCCGAGAACGAAAGAGGAAAGGTACAGAGCCATGGAATATTCGGTCCCCATCATCATCCTGGTCATCGCGATCATCTTCATCAGCCAGTCGGTGAAGTTCGTGCCGCAGCAGAACGCCTGGGTGCGCGAGCGCCTGGGCAAGTACCACGGCACCATGACGCCCGGCCCCAACTTCCTGATCCCGTTCATCGACCGGGTGGCCTACAAGCACAGCCTGAAGGAAATCCCGCTCGACGTGCCGAGCCAGATCTGCATCACGCGCGACAACACGCAGCTGCAGGTCGACGGCATCCTCTACTTCCAGGTCACCGACCCGATGCGCGCCAGCTACGGTTCCTCGAACTACATCGTGGCCGTGACCCAGCTCGCCCAGACCTCGCTGCGCAGCGTGATCGGCAAGCTGGAACTCGACAAGACCTTCGAGGAGCGTGACGTCATCAATGCCCAGGTGGTCGCGGCCATCGACGAGGCGGCGCTCAACTGGGGCGTGAAGGTGCTGCGCTACGAGATCAAGGACCTGACGCCGCCGAAGGAAATCCTGCAGGCGATGCAGCGCCAGATCACGGCCGAACGCGAGAAGCGCGCGCTGATCGCGGCCTCCGAGGGCCGGCGCCAGGAGCAGATCAACATCGCCACCGGCGAACGCGAGGCCTTCATCGCGCGCTCCGAGGGCGAGAAGCAGGCCCAGATCAACAACGCCCAGGGCGAGGCGGCCGCGATCACCGCGGTGGCCACCGCGACGGCCGACGCCATCGAGCGCGTGGCGGCCGCGATCCAGCAGCCGGGCGGCGAACAGGCGGTGCAGCTCAAGGTGGCCGAACGCGCGGTCGATGCCTACGGCAAGGTCGCGGCCGATTCCAAGACCACGCTGATCGTGCCGAGCAACATGACCGAGACCGCCGCGCTGATCGCCTCGGCCATGCGCATGGTGCAGGCCGGCAAATCCTCGGGTCCCACGGCCTGAGGCTTCCGGAAACGGCCTCGGCGACTGCTACAATCGTGGGCTTCGGAGCGGTGGATGAGCGGTTTAAGTCGCACGCCTGGAAAGCGTGTGAGGGTTAATAGCCCTCCGCGGGTTCGAATCCCGCCTGCTCCGCCAGAGAGTCTTTGTTCGCAACCGTTCGCGAACATGCAGGAAGCCCGAGTTGCCATTGGCACTTGGGCTTTTTTGTGGGCGCCTGTTGCGTGGCGCGCCCCTTGCTCTCACCGATGCGCCGGACTCACTCCACCGACCCGCGCAGACCTCACACCGCCCTCCCCGACCCGTCTGGCGGTACGATCCCCAGGTTTTCAGTTCCCCAGGAGGCGCCGCATGGCAGGACATCCCAGCACCAAGCCGCACGGCAGCACGTCGCTCGACCGCACGCTCGAAAAAACCGAGCGGGTCGCCGCCGACGTGCAGAAGGCCTCCGACAACCTCGCGGTGGTCAACACGGTGCTCGAGCAGGAGCTGCCCGAGGAGGTGCAGGTGGGCGAGGTGGCGCTGGCCATCGCGCACACGAGCCAGCTCGAGGAAAAGCTCGCGCAATCGGCCGAGCAGCTCGCCGAGGTCAACGCGGCGCTCAGCGAGGAGATCGAGAAGCGCATCGAGGCCACGGCCCAGCGCGACGAGAGCGCGGCCCGCGTGAAGAAGCTCGAGGCCCGGCAGGCCACCGCGGCCGAGCCCGGCACGGGCAAGCACGCGAACGACTGACGCGACCCGCGCGCCGGCGGCGGGGCGCGGCGGACATCGTATGAAATAGGGACACGCCGCGTTTCTCCGTCTCCTTTCTCCTACGCAGCAAGCGCGCGCGGCACGCTACGCTATTGGTTCTCACACCCTATCCGTGGCATGGCCCTCATCACGTTCCTCGTCGAGGACAACAAGACCATCAGGGACAACCTGGTTCCGGCACTCGAGGACCTGGTGAATGCCCAAGTCGTTGGCTTTGCCGAAACCGAATCCGAAGCGCTCGCGTGGCTGCGCGCCCATCCGGCCGAGTGGCAGTTGCTGATCGTCGACCTGTTCCTCAAGGAAGGCTCGGGCCTGGGCGTGCTCGCGGGCTGCAAGGAACGCCTTCCCGGCCAGCGCGCGGTGGTGCTCAGCAACTACGTGACGGCCGACATCCGCGCGCGCTGCGAGACGCTCGGCGCGGACGCGGTGTTCGACAAGTCGCGCGACCTCGACGCCTTCATCGAGTACTGCAACACCGACCGCCCCTCGGGACTCGCGCCGCTCTGAGCAGCAGGCGCCCTCCTCTTCCTTCTCCCCCGCCGTTTCGAGCGCCCATGAAAAAAGGGCCCGAAGGCCCTTTCTCGTTGGAACGCGGATCGAAGCCGATCAGCGCACCACGGCGATCTGCGTACGCTGGCCACCCTTGTAGGTGTAGAGCGTCAGGGCGCCGCCCTTGATGTCGCCCTTTTCGTCGAAGGCGATCGGGCCGGTCACGCCCTTGTACTGGATCTTGCCCACTTCGGGCAGGTACTTCTCGGGATCGGCCGAGCCGGCCTTGACCATCGCTTCGGCCAGCACGTTGACCGCGTCGTAGACGTACGGTGCGTAGATCTGGACGTCGACGCCGTTCTTGGTCTTGAACTTGGCCTTGAAGTCTTCCAGCGGCTGCTTGAAGTCGCCGTCCACGCCGCCGGCTTCGGCGCACACCACCATGTCTTCGCCGATGGCATCGCCAGCGAGCTTCGGCAGTTCGCCGGTGCACAGGCCGTCGCCGCCCATGAACTTGACGTTCAGGCCGAGCTGCTTGACCTGCTTGAGCATCGGGCCGCCAACGGCGTCCATGCCGCCGAAGAACAGCACGTCGGGCTTGGCGGCCTTGAGCTTGGTCAGGATGGCGTTGAAGTCGGTCGACTTGTCGGTGGTGAATTCGTGGCCCACGATGGTGGCGCCGGCGGCCTTGGCCGACTTCTCGAATTCTTCGGCGACGCCCTGGCCGTAGGCGGTGCGGTCGTCGATCACGGCGATGTTCTTGCCCTTGAGCGTTTCGACCGCGTACTTGCCCAGCGTGCCGCCGAGTTGCGTGTCGTCAGCCACCACGCGGAAGGTGGTCTTGAAGCCCTGGCGGGTGTACTTGGGGTTCGTTGCCGAAGGCGAGATCTGGGGGATGCCGGCGTCGCTGTAGAGCTTCGAGGCGGGGATGGTGGTGCCCGAGTTCAGGTGACCGACCACGCCGTTGACCTTGCTGTCGACCAGCTTCTGGGCCACGGCCGTGCCTTGCTTCGGATCGCCTGCGTCGTCTTCGGCGACCAGCTCGAACTTGGCGACCTTGTCGCCGATCTTGAGGCCCTTGGCATTCAGTTCCTCGATCGCCATCTTGGCGCCGAACTCGTTGTCCTTGCCGAGGTGGGCAATCGGACCGCTGGTCGGAGCCACGTGGCCGATCTTCACGACCAGTGCATCGGCGGGAGGTGCAGCGGGTGCCGGGGCGGCCGCGGTGGGCGCCGGGGCAGCAGCGGGTGCCGCAGCTTCTTCTTTCTTGCCGCAAGCCACCAGCGTGAGTGCAGCCAGAGCGACCGCAGTCCATTTCAATTGCATGAGAACCTCCAGAACATGGATGATGAGATTGAGAAACCGGTCGTGTGATCCGGGCGCTCCTGACCTCGCAAGTTCCGCGCCGCAGACCCGGGCCACCCTAACCCTCCAGCTTTGGCCCACCCGACCTGGCGCGCAGTTTAGCTGAAGCTTCACCCCTCGAAAGTTGGCGTAGACCCTGGGTTTTCCGAGAGTTCGGCGGCCATCGCCTCGATCACCAACGCACGCAAAACGGCTTCGATTTCGCCGCGCAAACGCGGCACCATCGCATCGAGTTGCTGCTGCACGGCGGCGGCCACGGTGTCGCTCAAACGCTCCTCGAGCGAGAAGTCCACGCGCTGCAGAACACGGTGCAGCAACTGCTCCTCGAGCCGCACGATGTCGGCCTCGGAACGCTGCACCGCGGGCGGCAATGCGACGGCCTGGGACGGGTCGGGCATGGCCGGCGCGGCGGCATCCGGCCCGGCGTTGTCCGCCAACGGCGAATGCGCCGCGACCGGCTCGGCGGGCAGGTCGAGCACGGTCGTGAGCGTGGGAACGAAACGCGGCGGCGTGCGGGTCGGGGTGGCCATCAGGATGCGCTCCTCGCGAAGTCGTGCGGCTGGATCGTGTAGCCGCGGTCGGCATAGTGGCGCCAGCGCGCGCGGCCGATCTGGCGGTCGTCGGGCTCGTTGCTCACGATGTCGATCAGGCGCTCGTAGCGCTCGAAGCCCGCGGGCACCTGCGCACCGAGATTGACCAGCAGTTCGCGGTGCGGCAGCGCGGCCGACTCGGCGCCCTCGTCGGCCAGGATCACCGGCGAGCGCGACAGCACGTGGGCCGGCGCATCGCCGCGGCAATGGGCGACGAACTCGGTCGGTGCCAGTTGCCAGAGGCCGGCGTCGATCGCGTCGAGCCATTGCGCCTCGCCGACCACCACCACCCGCATGCCGCGCGTGGCGACGGCCTTGCGCACGAGCCGGCAGGCGTAGCTGAGCTTGTCCGGCGCGTTGTAGTGAAAGCCGATGTCCGTCACTGCACCGAACGCGCCTTGCGGGCCGCCGCCTTGCTCTCGGACTTGCCCTCCGTCTTCCGCTCGGCCTTGGCTTTCGCCTTGCCCTCGCCGGCGCCGGTCGCGCCATCCTGCGCGCGGCGCGTGAGGTACGAGACCAGCAGGCCGACCGGTCGGCCGGTCGAGCCCTTGGCCGCGCCGCTCTTCCATGCGGTGCCGGCGATGTCCAGGTGCGCCCAGGCGAAGTCGGCCGTGAAGCGCTGCAGGAACTTGGCCGCCGTGATGGCGCCGCCCGCGCGGCCCGCCACGTTGGCCACGTCGGCGAAGTTGGTCTTCAGGCCCTCGGCGTATTCGTCGTCGAGCGGCAGGCGCCAGCAGCGGTCCTGCGAGCTTTCGCCGGCCGCCTCGAGCGCCGCGGCCAGCGCGTCGTCGCTCGAGAACAGGCCGCTGCGCACGCCGCCCAGAGCCACCACGCAGGCGCCCGTGAGCGTCGCGATGTCGATCACGGCGGCGGGGTCGAAGCGCTTGGCGTAGGTCAGCGCGTCGCAGAGGATCAGCCGGCCTTCGGCGTCGGTGTTGAGGATCTCGATGGTCTGGCCGCTCATGCTGGTGACCACGTCGCCGGGCTTGATGGCGCGGCCGTCGTTCATGTTCTCGCACGAGGGGATCAGGCCGATCACGTTGATCGCGGGCTTGATGCCGGCCAGCGCGCGGAAGGTGCCGAGCACGCTCGCGGCGCCGCACATGTCGAACTTCATCTCGTCCATTTCGGCCGCCGGCTTGAGCGAGACGCCGCCGGTGTCGAAGGTGATGCCCTTGCCGACCAGCACCACGGGCGCCTGGTCCTTGGACCCGCCCTGGTAGCGCAGCACGATGAAGCGCAGCGGCTCGGCCGAGCCCTGGGCCACGGCCGCGAACGCGCCCATGCCGAGCTTGTCGACCTCCTTGGGGCCGAGCACCTCGCACTTGATGCCGGGCAGCTTGCCCAGGCCCTTGGCGGCCTCGGCCAGCATCGTCGGCGTGGCATGGTTGGCGGGGCGGTTGCCCCACTCCTTGGCGAACTCGATCCCCTCGACGGTGGCACGCGCCTGCTCGAAGGCCGCGCCGACCGTGGCCGCATCGGCCACGCCCACGGTCACCTGGCGGATGCTGCGCGGCTCGGCCTTGGACTTGGTGGCGGTGTAGACATAGCTGGCGTCGGCGGCCGCGATGACGGCGCTCGCCACGGCCGCCGGTTCGGCGTCCTGGGCGAAGGCCAGCACCACGCGCTTGGGCGACTGGGCCTTGGCGGCGTTGACCGCGGCGATCACGCCGCTGCGCACCGAAGCCGGCTTGCCGTCGCCGATGGCCGCCAGCACCACGCGGGCGGCGGCCACGTCCTCGGGCCGGTACAGGGACAGCAGCTTGCCGGCCTTGTCGGGCAGGTCGCCGGCCTTGCGGGCGGCGGCGATCTGGACGGAGAGGGGGTCCTTGGACGCGAGCGGCGCACTGCCCACGAGCACGATCAGGACGTCGGATTTTTCGGCCGCTGCGCGGGCGACTGTGAGGGTCTTGAGTTGAAAGTCCATAATCCTTTTTTTCCTCGAACGATGTTATTCCATTCTTCCCTACGCAAGGAGCTGTCGCGCAGCTTCGGAGCGACCCTCGTGGTCCTGGTCACCATCGTGATGACCATGATGCTCATCCGTACGCTCGGACTGGCCTCCAAGGGCAGCGTGAACCCGTCCGAAGTGTTCCTCGTCATGGCCTACACGGTGCTCGGCTACATGCCGACCATCCTGAGCCTGAGCCTGTTCATCGCCATCGTCGGCACCCTGTCGCGCATGTACCGCGACAGCGAGATGGTGATCTGGTTCTCCAGCGGCCGCGGGCTGTCCGACTTCGTCGAGCCGCTGTTCCGCTTCGCCTGGCCGGTGCTGCTGCTGATCGCCGCCATGGCGCTGATCGGCTGGCCCTGGGCCAACTCGCAGACCATGGGCATGCGCCAGCAGTACGAGCAGCGCGGCGACCTCGAACGCGTGTCGCCCGGCGAATTCCGTGAATCGGCCGGCCGGCTGCGGGTGTTCTTCATCGACAAGGACTCCGCCGACAGCGCCACCGCCACCAACGTCTTCATCTGGTCGGTCGAGCGCAACCTGCAGATCACGACCTCGGCGCGCAGCGGCCGCATCGAGACGCTCGGCAACTCGCGCTACCTGATGCTGAGCAACGGCCAGCGCCTGGAGCGCCCGCTGCTGCCCAACGGCGCCTTGAAGATCAGCGAGTTCGAGACCTACGGCACGCGCGCCGGCGGCAGCGCCGCCGGCACCAGCGACGCCACGCCGCCACGCGCGCGCACCACGCTGTCGCTGCTCGGCGACTTCAACGCAACCGCGGCGCGCGGCGAACTCGCCTGGCGCGTGGGCATGCTGCTGGCGGCCATCAACTTCGTGCTGCTGGCCCTGGCCGTCTCCAGCGTCAATCCGCGCGTGGGCCGCAGCGGCAACCTGCTGTTCGCGCTGTTCGCCTTCGTCATCTATTACAACCTGCTGAACCTGGGCCAGAGCTGGATCAGCTCTGGCCGCTACGGCATGGGCGGCTTCATGCTGCTGCTGCACGGCGGCGTGGCGCTGTTCGCCATCTCGTGGCTCACGCTGCGCAACAACAACTGGGCGCGCCGCAAGAGCCGCGGCGGCCGGGCCTCCGGTCCCACCCCGCCGCCCTCCACCGCCCGGCTGGAGCCCACGCCATGAGAACCATCCGCCGCCTGATCTACATCGAGGCGCTGAAGGCCGTGGCCTTCGTGACCCTCGGCTTCCTGAGCCTGTTCTTCTTCTTCGACTTCGTCGACGAGCTGCAGGCCGTGGGCCGCCCCGAGAGCCTGGCCTACGGGCCGGCGCAGGCCCTGCTCTACGTGACCTTGCTGTTGCCGAGCCATCTCTACGAGCTGCTGCCGATCACCGTGCTGATCGGCTGCATCTTCGTGATGGCGCGGCTCGCGCAAAGCTCCGAATACACCATCCTGCGCACCAGCGGCCTCGGTCCCTGGCGCGCGCTGCGCACGCTGCTGGTGCTGGGCCTGGGCTTCGTGGTGCTGACCTTCGCGGTGGGCGACTACCTCGCGCCGGCCGCCGAGCGCGCCGCCCAGCTCGTGAAATCGCGCTACCAGGGCACCTTCACCTTCGTGGGCAACACCGGCGCCTGGCTCAAGGAACGGCAGGACAAGGCGTCCTACGCCGTCAACGTGCTGTCGATCTCGCGCAACGGCGGGCTCAAGACCGCGCGCATCTTCGAGTTCGACGACAAAGGCTACCTGCGCAAGCAGATGACCGCCGCCACGGCGCGCATCGAGCGCGGCTACTGGGTGCTGTCGGAGATCGAGCAGCAGGACTACGACACCCGCGCCGCCGAAGGCAAGGCGCATGTCGCCACCACCCGGATGGCCGAGCTCAACTGGCCGACCTCGCTGACGGCCGAGATGGTCTCGGTGGCGTTGCTGCGGCCCGACCGCATGAGCACCATCGACCTGTTCGACTACATCCGCCACCTCGACGCCAACGGCCAGACCGCGCAGCGCTACGAGATCGAGTTCTGGCGCAAGGTGTTCTATCCGCTGTCCTGCCTGGTGATGGTGGTGCTCGCCCTGCCCTTCGCCTACCTGCACTTCCGCCAGGCCGGTATCACCACCTACGTGTTCGGCGGCGTGATGATCGGCATCAGCTTCTTCCTGCTGAACAACGTGTTCGGCTACCTCGGCAATCTCAGCAACTGGTCGCCCTGGATCACGGCGGCGGCGCCCGGGCTCATCTATTCGGTGATGTCGCTGGCGGCCTTCAGCTGGCTGGTGCTCAGACGCTGATGGCCACGCCGACGGTGCAGGGCATCGTGCTGCTGGCGCACGGCTCGCGCGACCCGCGCTGGCGCGAGCCGATCGAGGCCGTGGCGGCGCGAACGCGCGCGCTGTCCCCCGAGGTCCGGGTGCGCTGCGCCTACCTCGAACTGGCCGAGCCCGACCTGCGCACCGCGGCCGCCGCGCTGGTCGATGAAGGCGCCAGCGCGATCCGCGTGGTGCCGCTGTTCCTCGGCATGGGCAAGCACGCACGCGAGGACATCCCGCGCCAGCTCGACGCGCTGCGCGCCGAATGGCCGGCGCTGGCCTTCACGCTCGCGCCCACCGTGGGGGAATCGCCGCAGGTGATCGACCTGCTGGCCCGAATTGCGGTGGAAATCTGAACATTAGGCAATTTCCATAGATTCCGAAGGCATAATAAATTCCGCAATAAGACGGAATTTGATATGAATCTGCACCAGTTCAAGTTTGTTCAGGAAGCCGTGCGGCGCAACCTGAACCTGACCGAGGCCGCCAAGGCGCTGCACACCTCCCAGCCCGGGGTGTCGAAGGCGATCATCGAGCTCGAGGAAGAACTCGGCGTGGAAATCTTCGCGCGCCACGGCAAGCGCCTCAAGCGCGTGACCGAGCCGGGCCAGCACGTGATCGCGAGCATCGAACTGATCATGCGCGAGGTCGGCAACCTCAAGCGCATCGGCGAGCAGTTCAGCGCACAGGACAGCGGCACGCTGTCGATCGCCACCACCCACACGCAGGCGCGCTACGTGCTGCCGGTGCCGGTGGCCAAGTTGCGCGAGGCCTACCCCAAGGTCAACGTGAGCCTGCACCAGGGCTCGCCCGACCAGGTGGCACGCATGGTGATCGACGAGGTGGCCGAGATCGGCATCGCGACCGAATCGCTCGCCGACTACACCGAGCTCGTGACCCTGCCCTGCTACGAGTGGCAGCACGTGCTGGTGCTGCCCAAGGAACATCCGCTGGCGACCAAGGAGCGCATCTCGCTCGAGGACCTGGCGTCCGAGCCGATCATCACCTACCACCCCTCGTTCACCGGCCGCACGCGCATCGACCATGCCTTCGCGCAGAAGAAGCTCGCGCCGCGCATCGCGCTCGAAGCCATCGACTCCGACGTGATCAAGACCTACGTGCGCCTCGGGCTCGGCGTGGGCATCGTGGCCGAGATGGCGGTGCGCGACGAATCGAATGCCGACCTCGTGGTGCGCCCGATGGGCCAGGTGTTCGGCCAGAACATCGCGCGCGTGGCCTTCAAGCGCAGCGCCTACCTGCGCAACTTCGTGTTCAAGTTCGCCGAGCTGCTGTCCGACCGGCTCGACCGCAACCTGATCGCCAAGGCCCTGAGCGGCCACCAGCAGGACTACGAACTCTGAGCGCCCGCCGAGGTCCACGCGCTCGTCCCGACTTTCCTCCCACGCATCCCACCATGAGCACCGCCCTTTCCCCCCGCACGCCCGAGATCGCGACCAAGCTGCCCGCCGTCGGCACCACCATCTTCACCGTGATGTCCGCGCTCGCGGCCGAGAAGAACGCGGTCAACCTGGGCCAGGGCTTCCCCGATTTCCACTGCGATCCGCAGCTGCTCGAGGACGTGACGGCCGCCATGGCCGCGGGCCACAACCAGTACCCGCCGATGCCGGGCATCCCCGCGCTGCGCGAGGCCATCGCCGCCAAGATCGAGGCGCTCTACGGCCACGTCTACAGCGCCGCGACCGAGATCACGGTGACCGCGGGCGCCACGCAGGCGATCATCACGGCCATCCTCGCTGTGGTGCGCGCGGGCGACGAGGTGATCGTGCTCGAGCCCTGCTACGACAGCTACGTGCCCAACATCGAGCTCGCGGGCGGCAGCGTGGTGCGCGTGCCGCTGGTGCCGGGCACCTTCCGCCCCGATTTCGACCGCATCGCGGCCGCGCTGAGCCCGCGCACGCGCGCGATCATCGTCAACACGCCGCACAACCCGAGCGCCACCGTGTGGACCGAGGCCGAGATGCGCCGGCTCGAGGAGCTGCTCGCGCCCACCGAGGTGTTCGTGATCGCCGACGAGGTCTACGAGCACATGGTCTACGACGGCGCGCGCCACGAGAGCGTGGCCCGCTTCCCGGGCCTGGCGGCGCGCAGCTTCATCGTCAGCAGCTTCGGCAAGACCTACCATGTCACCGGCTGGAAGGTCGGCTTCGTGGCCGCGCCCGCGCCGCTGATGGCCGAGTTCCGCAAGGTGCACCAGTTCAACGTGTTCACCGTCAACACGCCGATGCAACATGCGCTGGCGCGCTACATGGCCAACCCCGCGCCCTACCTCGAGCTGCCGGCCTTCTACCAGCGCAAGCGCGACCTGTTCGCCGCCGGCCTCGCCAAGACCCGCTTCAAGCTGCTGCGCAGCGAAGGCAGCTACTTCCAGTGCGTCGACATCTCGGCGGTTAGCGATCTCTCCGAAGCCGACTTCTGCCTCTGGCTCACGCGCGAGATCGGCGTGGCGGCGATCCCGCTGTCGGCCTTCTACGGCGACGGCTTCGACCAGCGCGTGGTGCGCTTCTGCTTCGCCAAGAAGGACGAGACGCTGGTCGCCGCGCTCGACCGGCTCGCCAAGCTCTGAGCCCATCGACCGGCGCCGGGCCACGGGACCGCACGCGATGAAGGCGCCACGGCTCATCCTCGGCGCGCTGGCGCTGTCCTTCTTCGCCGCCGGCGTGGCCGACGCCTTCGTGCCGATGCTGCCGGGCCGGCAGTACTCGGCCGTCGACATGCTGCACATGCCGCTGATCACCGCGCTGTGCTACGCCTGGTGCCGCGCCGACCTGCTCGCGCGCGGCCAGGTGCCGCGCGGGCGCATCGCGCTGTTCGCGGGCGTGTTCCCGCTGCTGGGCGTGCCGGTGTTCTTCCTGCGCACGCGGCCCTGGCGGCAGGCGCTGCTCGGCCTGCTGCGCACCGTGGGCTTCCTCGCCTTCTGCCTGCTGCTCGCGAGCCTCGGCGGCCTGCTCGGCGACTTCGCCGCGGGCGCATCGCACCGCGGCGGCTGAAGGAGGCACGGGCCATGGCGAATCCCCAGCTTCGTACCCTGCAGAAGGTCTTCGGCGGCGTCGGCGCGGCCCTGTTCGTGGTGGCGCTGCTCGTGGCGGCCCACACCGTCTACTTCATCCGGTCCGCGGTGCACGCGCAGGGCGAGGTGATCGACCTGCTGCACGTGGAGTCGGACGACGACGGCGACGGCACCTGGAAGCCGCGCGTGCGCTTCCGCACGGCCGCGGGCGAGACGATCGATTTCGAGTCCTCGACCAGCAGCAACCCGCCCTCCTACGAAGTCGGCGAGGCGGTGCGGGTGCTGCATGCGCCCGGCTATCCGCGCAACGCGCGCATCGACAGCTTCTTCTCGCTCTGGGGCATGTCCATCGTCTTCGGTGCCATCGGCACGGCCTTCCTGGTGGTCGTGCTGGTGCTCGCCATCGCCGCGGCCGCCGCACCGGCACAGCCTACCCGGCGCGGGCGCCGACGCCCACGGTAGGACAGTCCTGACCGGCGAAGGCGCGGCTCTCTTGCGCTGCGCGCACCCCGGGGTCACGAGCATCGAGGCTCGATAACAACGTCCCTGGAGAAAACATGTCGCTCTCGTTCATTCTGCTGATCGTCCTGATCCTTCTGCTGATCGGCGCGCTGCCGAGCTGGGGACACAGCCGTACCTGGGGCTATGGTCCCAGCGGCGGTCTTGGCCTCGTGCTCGTGATCGTGATCATCCTGGTGCTGATGGGCAGGATATGACGCGCGGGCGAGGCGGCACGCTGCCTCGCCCTTCATGACGAGGCGAAGGCCTCTTCGGACGAAGCCCGCGACAGCGGGCTTTTTCTTTGGAATGTCGAACGGGCCGTCAGGCCTGCAACTGCGCCCAGGCCTTGTCGAGCCGCTTCACGCTCACCGGCTGCGGCGTGCGCAGCTCCTGCGCGAAGAAGCTCACGCGCAGCTCCTCGAGCAGCCAGCGGAACTCGAGCATGCGGTCATCCACCACGCCCTTGCGCTCGGCCACCAGCCGCCAGTAGCGCTGCTCCTGCGGCCGCAGCTCGGCCAGCTTGGCGGTGTCGCGCGCCGGGTCGCCGCGCAGCTTGTCGAGCCGCAGCACGATGGCCTTGAGGTAGCGCGCGAAATGCTGCAGCTGCGTCCACGGCGCATCGGCGATGAAGCGCTTGCCGACCAGCTTCTGCAGCTGCTGCGCGGCGTCCTGCACCGACTCGGGCTGGATCTTCGTGTCCTTGATCTTGCGCGCGGCCGCGGCGTATTCGGCGAGGATCGTCGCGGCCAGCCGCGCCACCTCGTTGGCGATCAGGGTCAGCCGGCCGCGCCCCTCGTCGAGCCGCCGCTTGAAGGCGAACTCGTCGGCCGGCAGCGGCTCCTGCAGGAAGGCGCGGTCGATCGCGACCTCCACGATCTGCGCGCGCAGCTCGTCGGCGGTGCCCAGCGGCATGTAGGCCACGGCCATCTTCTGCAGGTCGGGGATGT
This sequence comes from Variovorax sp. GW821-FHT10D07, assembly GCF_059415325.1. NCBI lineage: Bacteria > Pseudomonadati > Pseudomonadota > Betaproteobacteria > Burkholderiales > Comamonadaceae > Variovorax > Variovorax sp. GW821-FHT10D07. The sequence goes on from NZ_JBWKMZ010000010.1 coordinate 163,493, forward strand.
TCTTCTCGAGGTACTTGAGCGCGTCCTTCAGCTGCAGCGCGAACAGCCGGCGCAGGCCGGCGCGGTGCTTCGCGGCCGCGACCGCGGGCTCGTCGAAAACCTCGATCGTGACCGCGTCGCCCTCGTCGCGCAGTGCCGGGAAGCCCACCAGCGACTGGGCACCGCGGCGCACCTCCATCAGCTCGGGCAGTTCGCCGAAGCTCCAGGCGGTGTAGCGCTGGCCGGCCGGCAGCGCCGGCGTGGCGGGTGCGGCCGGCGCGGCCTCCTGGGCGCGGCGCGCGTCGGCGGGTGTCGCGGTCTTGGCGGGTTCGGCCGAGGCCTTCACGTTGAGCCCGGCCAGCGCCTGGAACGCACCGCGTGCCTTCGCGCCGAGCTCGGCCTTGAGCGCGCCGAGGTTGCGCCCCATGCCGAGCTGGCGGCCGTGCTCGTCGACCACGCGCAGGTTCATGAACAGGTGCGGCGCGAGCATGTCGAGCTTGAAGTCGGCGCGCTTCACGTCGATGCTGGTCATGTCGCGCACGCGCTTGAGCAGCACGTCGGTCAGCGAGCCCGTGCCGAACAGCTCGGGCTCCGACAGCGCCTCGGCCAGCTTCGCCGCCGACTCGGGCAGCGGCACCAGCCGCGAGCGCGGCCGCTGCGGCAGGCTCTTGAGCAGCGCCTGGATCTTGTCCTTGAGCATGCCCGTCACCAGCCATTCGCAGCGTTCCTCGCTGACCTGGTTGAGCACGAACAGCGGCACGCTGACGGTGAGGCCGTCCTTGGCGTCACCGGGCTCGTGCAGATAGGTCGCGGCGCAATCCACGCCGCCGAGCCGCAAGGTCGGCGGGAACGACTGGGTGGTGATGCCGGCCGCCTGGTGGCGCATCAGCTCGTCGCGCGAGAGGAACAGCAGCCGCGGCTGCTCCTTCGAGGCCTGCCGGTACCAGTTCTCGAAGGTCGTGCCGCTGGCCACGTCGGCCGGCAGCTGCGCGTCGTAGAAGGCGAAGATCAGCTCGTCGTCGACCAGCACGTCCTGCCGGCGCGACTTGTGCTCGAGGCCCTCGACCTCGCGCACCAGCTTGCGGTTGGCCGCGAGGAACGGAAAGCGGCTGTCCCACTGCCCGCCGACCAGCGCCTCGCGGATGAAGATCTCGCGCGCGGCGACCGGGTCGACGCGCGTGAAGTCGACGCGCCGGCCGCTGTAGACCACCAGGCCGTAGAGCGTGGCGCGCTCGAGCGCGGCGACCTGCGCGCTCTTCTTCTCCCAGTGCGGATCGAGCAGCTGCTTCTTCAGCAGATGCCCGCCCACTTCCTCGAGCCACTGCGGCTCGATGTTGGCGATGCCGCGGCCGAACAGCCGCGTGGTCTCGACCAGTTCGGCCGCTACGATCCAGCGACCCGGCTTCTTCTTCAGGTGCGCACCGGGATGCTTGTAGAACTTGATGCCGCGCGCGCCGAGGTAGGCCTCGTCGTCCTCGAGCTTCCAGCCGACGTTGCCGAGCAGGCCGGCCAGCATCGACAGGTGCAGCGGCTCGTAGCCCGCGGGCTCGGCATTGATGCGCCACTTGTGCTCGGTGACCACCGTGAGCAGCTGCGAATGGATGTCGCGCCATTCGCGCACGCGGCGCACGTTGACGAAGTTCTGGCGCAGCAGCTGCTCGTACTGGCGGTTGCTGAGCTTGTGGCTGTCGCCATGGCCACCGCGCGCGTCGGCGATCCACTTCCACAGCCGCAGGTAGCCGCTGAACTCGCTCTTCTCGTCGTCGAATTTCGAATGCGCCTGGTCGGCCTGCTGCTGCGCTTCCATCGGGCGGTCGCGCACGTCCTGGACGCTGAGCGCCGAGGCGATCACCAGCACCTCCTCGAGCGCGCCGCGTGAGCGGGCCTCGAGGATCATGCGGCCCACGCGCGGGTCGAGCGGCAGCTTCGCGAGCTCGGCACCGGTGGCGGTCAGCTCGTTGGCATCGTCGACCGCGCCGAGCTCGTTGAGCAGCTGGTAGCCGTCGGCGATGGCGCGCGGCGACGGCGCCTCGAGGAAGGGAAAGCGCGACACGTCGCCCAGCCGCAGCGACTTCATGCGCAGGATCACGCCCGCCAGCGACGAGCGCAGGATCTCGGGATCGGTGAAGCGCGGCCGGCCCTCGAAGTCCTTCTCGTCGTAGAGACGGATGCAGATGCCGTTGGCCACGCGCCCGCAGCGGCCCGCGCGCTGGTTGGCGGCGGCCTGGCTGATCGGCTCGACCAGCAGCTGCTCGACCTTGCTGCGGAAGCTGTAGCGCTTCACGCGCGCCGTGCCCGCGTCGATCACGTAGCGGATGCCCGGCACGGTGAGCGAGGTCTCGGCCACGTTGGTGGCCAGCACGATGCGCCGGCCGGTGTGGCCGTCGAAGATGCGGTCCTGCTCGGCCTGCGACAGCCGCGCGAACAGCGGCAGCACCTCGGCATTGCGGTACAGCGGCTGGTGCGTGAGGTGGCGGCGCAGATGGTCGGCCGCCTCGCGGATCTCGCGCTCGCCGGGCAGGAAGACCAGGATGTCGCCCGCATGGTGCGGATCGCGCCAGAGCTCGTCGACGCCGTCGGCGATGGCGTCGTTGAGGTCGTGGTCGCGCGATTCCTCGAACGGCCGGTAGCGCTGCTCCACGGGGAAGGTGCGGCCCGACACGAACACCGTCGGCGCCGGTCCCTTGGCCGAGGCGAAGTGCTGCGCGAAGCGGTCGGCGTCGATGGTCGCCGAGGTCACGATCACCTTGAGGTCGGGCCGGCGCGGCAGGATCTCGCGCAGGTAGCCGAGCAGGAAGTCGATGTTCAGCGAGCGCTCGTGGGCCTCGTCGATGATGATGGTGTCGTAGGCCTTGAGCAGCGGATCGGTCTGCGTCTCGGCCAGCAGGATGCCGTCGGTCATCAGCTTGACCGAGGCATCGCGCGACAGGCGGTCCTGGAAGCGCACCTTGAAGCCGACCACGTCGCCCAGCGGTGTCTTGAGTTCTTCCGCGATGCGCTTGGCCACCGAGCTCGCGGCGATGCGGCGCGGCTGCGTGTGGCCGATGAGGCGGCCCTTGCCGGGCTCGGCATTGAGCTTGCCGCGGCCCAGCGCCAGCGCGATCTTCGGCAGCTGCGTGGTCTTGCCCGAGCCGGTCTCGCCGCAGACGATCACCACCTGGTGCGCCTGGATGGCGGCCATGATCTCGTCGCGCCGGGCCGAGACCGGCAGCGATTCGGGAAAGTCGATGCGAAGGGGGGAAGTCGTCGTGGTCGTCAAGGGAGGGGGTCGCAAGCGCAGGCGCCCGTTCTCTTCGGGCAAACCATCGATTATCGGCGCGCGCGATGGATGTTGCAGCACATCCACACCGCGGCGTAAATATTCTTTACGCCGCGAGCCCGCGCCGCTACGATCGCGGCCATGACCACCATCCTTGTCCCCCCCTCGCTGCGTTTGCGCGCAGGCCACGTGAGTGCACGTGGCGGGGTCAAGTCGACCCGCCCGGCCTGACGAAGCCCGCGCGCGCCGCGTTCTCCTTCACGGAACGCCGCCCGCGCGCTTCGGCAGCAGTCCGAAGCGCGCCGCCCTGATCCCGACCAGCGCATCGCATGCAGCCCCTCCCCGTTCGCGGGGAAGCGGCCGCGTTCCCGTCTCCCGAAACATCATCCGAAGAAGAAAAACACCGCCATGTCCAACGACATCCATTCCGACCTGCATGCGACGCTCGCCGAGCGCTCGCGCCACCTGCAGGCCGTGGCCCATTCGCTGAAGACCGAGCTCTTCGGCATCGACGACATCATCGATCGCGTGATCGATTCCCTGCGCGCCTGGTACGTGCTGCCGCAGCTCATCGGCCGCCCGGTCGTGATCTGCCTCTGGGGCCTCACGGGCACCGGCAAGACGCAACTGGTGCGCCGCCTGGCCCAGCACCTGGGCTTCTACGACCGCTTCATCGAAGTGCAGATGGACGGCTTCAGCCACGGCTCGGGCCACCGCAGCGCCGGCTCGATCTCGGCCATGCTGGCCGAGTCGGGCATCGCCGAGGGCGAGCGCGGCATCCTCGTGCTCGACGAGTTCCAGCGCTTTCGCACCGTCGACAAGCACGGCAAGGAAGCCAAGGTCGAGCGCTACCAGGACGTCTGGGCGCTGCTGTCCGACGGCCGCCTGCCGCCCTCGCTGTCGGTGCTCGGCGAGATCGAGTCCTCGCTAGCCTGGGCCGAGTACGACCAGGACCGCAAGAGCGTGGACGAGGACGACGAAGAAGACGACGAGAAGGACGGCAAGCCGCGCCGCAAGCGCCGGCTGCAGCTCTCGCCGTGGGAGGCGCAGGAGTTCAAGCGCTGCCTCAAGCTGCGCGAATCGCTGCTCGACATCATGACCTGGAAGCCGGCCGAGATTCAGGAGCGGCTGCGCGCCTTCCGCGCCTCGCAGGAGAGCTGGGAGACCGACTACTCGAAGCTGCTGGTCTTCGTCTCGGGCAACCTCGACGAGATGTATGCCGAGACCGCCAAGCGGGTCGAGGACTGCGATACGGACGCCGACATCTTCCACGCGCTGACGAAGAAACTCTCGCTGATCGACGTCAAGAAGGCGCTGGCCGAACGCTTCAAGCCCGAGCAGATCGCGCGGCTGGGCAACAACCACGTGATCTATCCCTCGTTCGACCGCGCGACCTACGTGCGCCTGATCCTCTCGATCTGCGACCGCTACGTGGGCGAGATCTAGGAGAGCTCGGGCGTGCGCTTCGTGCTCGACGCCAGCGTCTACGAGCAGATCTACGCCAACGCGGTGTTCCCCGCGCAGGGCACGCGGCCGCTGTTCTCGTCGATCCACGCGATCCTCAGCGCGACCCTGGTCAACGCGGCGCTCTGGGCGCTCGAACAGGGCGCCAACGGCGCCGAGCCGGTGTGGCTGATGCTGGACGCGGGCGACGGATCGCAGGGTGCGCAGGGCCAGGCGAAGATGGTGGCGCGTTTTCGCCTCGCGCGGCGCGAGTTCCCCGTGGTGCTCGAGCTCAACCGGCTCAAGCAGCGCGCCAATGCCGACTTCCGCGCGCTGCTGGCGGTGCACGAGGCCGGCCACGGGCTGGTCTATGCGCTGCTGTTCGGCCGCGCGCCGCAAGAGATCCGCATCAACGTGGCCTCGTTCGAGGGCGGCTACAACAGCTACGTGAAGCGCAAGGCCTGGTCGAAACAGAACACGCTCGACAGCATCTGCGTGAGCCTGGCCGGGCGCGCGGCCGAGCGGCTGGTGTTCGGCGATGCCGGCGCCACCACCGGCGCCGAGCAGGACCTGGCGCAGGCCACCGAGACCGCGGCGCGCCACGTGCGCCACCACGCCTTCGGCAGCCGCTGGAGCCGCACTGACGTGACGACCGACGCCAACGACAACCTCAACACCGACGTGGCGGCCACCAACCGGGAGATCGAGCAGATCCTGGCGCGCGAGCACATCCGCGCGCTCGAGCTGATCGAGTCGCACGCGACGGCCTTCCTGGCCGTGGTCGATGCGCTGATGGCGCAGGGCTCGATCGCGCCGGCCGAACTCGCCGCCCTGCTCGGCCTGCCGCTCGCCACGGCGGGCCCGCCGGCCGCGCCGGAGGCCGAACCGCTGGACGCCTACGCCACCCAGCTCGCGTCGTTCAAGGCCCGCGGCACGCCGCCGGCCGGGGGTGCCGCGCGGCTGCTGCGCGCCCTGGCCTGATGCGCTGCACCAAAACGCGCCCAAGAATGCACAATCACGCCCCATGTCGACCGTCTTCAATTTCACCTTCGTGCCCTGGTTCCGCTCCGTCGCGCCCTACATCCACACGCACCGTGGCAAGACCTTCGTGGTCGGGCTCGCGGGCGAGGCGATCGCGGCCGGCAAGCTCCAGAGCATCGCGCAGGACCTGGCCCTGATCCAGAGCATGGGCGTGAAGATCGTGCTGGTGCACGGCTTCCGCCCGCAGGTCAACGAGCAGCTTGCCGCCAAAGGCCACGAGGCCAAGTACTCGCACGGCATCCGCATCACCGACGCGGTGGCGCTCGACTCGGCCCAGGAAGCCGCGGGCCAGCTGCGCTACGAGATCGAGGCCGCGTTCAGCCAGGGCCTGCCGAACACGCCGATGGCGGGTTCGACGGTGCGCGTGATCTCGGGCAACTTCATCACCGCGCGCCCCGTGGGCGTGGTCGACGGCGTGGACTTCAAGCATTCGGGCCTGGTGCGCAAGGTCGACTCGGCCGGCATCCGCCGCACGCTCGACTTCGGCGCGATGGTGCTGATGTCGCCGTTCGGCTTCTCGCCCACCGGCGAGGCCTTCAACCTCACGATGGAGGAAGTCGCGACCAGCGTGGCGATCTCGATCCAGGCCGACAAGCTGATCTTCCTGACCGAGACCCCGGGCATCCGCATCCACAGCGAGCTGCCCGAGAGCGAGGACAACCCGATCGACACCGAGCTGCCGCTGGACGCCGCCGAGAAGCTGCTGGCCGCGCTGCCGCCGGCGCAGAAACCGACCGACACCGCCTTCTACCTGCAGCACTGCGTGAAGGCCTGCAAGGCCGGCGTGGAGCGCAACCACATCCTGCCGTTCGCGCTCGACGGCTCGCTGCTGCTCGAGATCTACGTGCACGACGGCGTGGGCACCATGGTGATCGACGAGAAGCTCGAGAGCCTGCGCGAGGCCTCGGTGGACGACATCGGCGGCATCCTGCAGCTGATCGAGCCTTTCGAGCGCGACGGCACGCTGGTCAAGCGCGACCGCACCGAGATCGAGCGCGACATCCACCAGTACACGGTGGTCGAGCACGACGGCGTGATCTTCGGCTGCGCGGCGCTCTATCCCTATCCCGAGGCCAAGACCGCCGAGATGGCCGCCCTCACCGTCTCGCCGCAGTCGCAGGCCCAGGGCGATGGCGAACGCATCCTCAAGCACATCGAGCACCGCGCCAAGGCCATGGGCATCGAGAGCCTGTTCGTGCTCACCACCCGCACCATGCACTGGTTCCTCAAGCGCGGCTTCCAGCAGGTCAACCCCGACTGGCTGCCCGAGGCGCGCAAGCGCAAGTACAACTGGGACCGCAAGAGCCAGGTGCTGGTGAAGAAGATCTGAACCCTTCCATCGATTCCGCCCGCGAGAAACCATGACGCTCACCACCGCCCTGCTGTTCTGCATCGTGGCCCTGGCCGCCATCGCCACGCCCGGCCCCACCGTGCTGCTGGCGCTGAGCAACGGTTCGCGCCGCGGCGTGCGCGGCGCGCTCCCGGGCATGTTCGGCGCGATGCTGTCGGACTTCGTGCTGGTGGGCGCGGTGGCGCTGGGCCTGGGCGCGCTGCTCGCGGCCTCGGAATTCTGGTTCTCGATGCTCAAGTGGGTGGGCGCGGCCTACCTCGCCTGGCTCGGCATCCGCATGCTGCGCTCGAAGGGCGGCAGCTTCGAGCGGCCCGCCGAGGGCGCGGCCGCCGCGCCGGGCAGCGGCCGCCAGGTCTTCTTCAAGTCCTTCCTGGTCGCGGTGACCAATCCCAAGGGCTACCTGTTCTGCTCGGCGCTGCTGCCGCAGTTCATCGATCCCGCCTCGCCGCAGGGCATGCAGTACGCGATCATCGCGGTGCTGTTCGCGGGCCTGGACATGGCCGTGATGCTGGTCTACGCCTTCGTCGGCGCCAAGGCGATGCAGCTGCTGACCGCACGCGCCGCGCGCTGGATCGACCGCACCTGCGGCGCGATGCTGCTGGCGCTGGCCGGCTCGCTGGCCTTCTACCGCCGCGCCACGCCCTGAACGCCGGGCCCGGCCGGGGCGGCGACGGCACGTCTCGCCGATAATCGCGCCCCATGAATCCCCTGCTTTCCAGGCTCCAGCCCTATCCCTTCGAACGGCTGAAGCAGCTGTTCGCCGGCGTCACGCCGAACCCCGACCTGAAGCCCATCAGCCTCGGCATCGGCGAACCCAAGCACGCGACGCCCGAATTCATCAAAGAGGCCCTGAGCGCCGGCCTCGGCGCATTGGCCGCCTACCCCGCCACTGCGGGCGACCTGAAGCTGCGCACCGCCTTCACCGACTGGCTGCAGAAGCGCTACGGCCTCGCGCTCGATCCCGCCACCCAGGTGCTGCCGGTCAACGGCTCGCGCGAGGCGCTGTTCTCGCTGGCCCAGACCGTGATCGACCCCAGCGACCGCGACCATCCGCCGGTCGTGATCTCGCCCAACCCGTTCTATCAAATCTACGAGGGCGCGGCCTTCCTCTCGGGCGCCGAGCCCTACTACGCGCCCAGCGTGCCGGCGCGCAACTTCGCCGTCGACTGGGACAGCGTGCCCGAGGCGATCTGGCAGCGCACCCAGCTGGTGTTCGTCTGCTCGCCCGGCAACCCGACCGGTGCCGTGATGCCGCTCGACGAATGGCGCAAGCTGTTCGAGCTGTCGGAGCGCCATGGCTTCGTGATCGCCTCCGACGAGTGCTACAGCGAGATCTACTTCCGCGACGAGCCGCCGCTCGGCGGGCTGGAAGCGGCGGCCAAACTCGGCCGCGGCGACTTCAAGAACCTGATCGCGCTGACCTCGCTGTCCAAGCGCAGCAACGTGCCGGGACTGCGCAGCGGCTTCGTCGCGGGCGATGCGGACATCCTCAAGAAATTCCTGCTCTACCGCACCTACCACGGCAGCGCCATGAGCGGCATCGTGGCCGCGGCCAGCATCGCCGCCTGGGGCGACGAGGAACACGTGGTACACAACCGCGCGATGTACCGCGCCAAGTTCGCGGCCGTCACGCCGCTGCTCGAGCCGGTGCTCGACGTGCGCCTGCCCGACGCCAGCTTCTACCTCTGGGCCGGCGTGCCCGAAGTGTGGGCCGGCGACGACGAAGGCTTCGCCCGCGCCCTTTACGCTCAATACAATGTCACGGTTTTGCCGGGGAGCTATCTGGCACGCGACACGCATGGCCCGCAGGGCGGCGCCCCCGTCAACCCGGGCAAGGGCCGCATCCGCATGGCGCTGGTGGCCGAGACCGCCGAGTGCGTCGAGGCGGCCGAGCGCATCGTGCGCTTCGTGCAGGGCGGCCGCTGATCCTGCCTCTCCCCGCCTCCGATTTTTCGCTTCTTCATCCGAGAGTCCTCATGACCCAGCAACTGCAACAAATCATCGACGCCGCGTGGGAAGACCGCGCCAACATCTCCGCCACCGCCGCTTCGGCCGAGGTGCGCGATGCCGTCGAGCACGTGATCACCGAACTCAACAACGGCAAGCTGCGCGTGGCCACGCGCCAGGGCGTGGGCCAGTGGACGGTGCACCAGTGGATCAAGAAGGCCGTGCTGCTGTCGTTCCGCCTCAAGGACAACGAGCAGATCCAGGCCGGTTCGCTCGGCTTCTACGACAAGGTGCCGACCAAGTTCTCGCACCTGTCGGCCAGCGAGCTCAAGGACTCGGGCGTGCGCATCGTGCCGCCGGCCGTGGCCCGCCGCGGCAGCTTCATCGCCAAGGGCGCGATCCTGATGCCCTCGTACGTGAACATCGGCGCCTACGTGGGCGAAGGCTCGATGGTTGACACCTGGGCCACCGTGGGCTCGTGCGCGCAGGTCGGCGCCAACGTGCACCTGTCGGGCGGCGTGGGCCTGGGCGGCGTGCTCGAGCCGCTGCAGGCCAACCCGACCATCATCGAGGACAACTGCTTCATCGGCGCGCGCTCCGAAGTGGTCGAAGGCGTGATCGTGGAAGAGAACTCGGTGCTCGGCATGGGCGTCTACATCGGCCAGAGCACCCCGATCTTCAACCGCGACACCGGCGAGATCTCGTACGGCCGCGTGCCCAGCGGCAGCGTGGTGATCAGCGGCAACCTGCCCAAGAAGACCAAGACCGGCCAGGACTACAGCACCTACGCCGCGATCATCGTGAAGACGGTCGACGCGCAGACGCGCTCGAAGACCAGCCTCAACGACCTGCTGCGCGACTGATCGAACGGCGGCCGAGGGGGCCGCCTTTTTCCTGTCCCACCAAGAGTGCCACGACGGCACCGCCGAACGACCGAGGAGAAGGAGAGCGACGATGAACATGATGGAGCGGATTCTTCGGCTGATGGCCGAGCGCAAGGCCTCCGACATCTACCTGTCGGCGCACTCCCCGGTGCAGATCCGCATCAACGGCGTCTGCGTGCCGATCAATGCGCAGGTGCTGCCGCCGGCCGCGCCGCTCGCGCTGCTGGCCGAGGTGGTGCCGCCCGCGCGCATCCAGGAGCTCGAGGCCAACGGCGAACTCAACATGGCGGTGGGCATCGAGGGCGCGGGCAACTTCCGCATCAGCGCGATGCGCCAGCGCGGCACCTACGCGGTGGTGGTGCGGCACATCGCCTCGGTCATCCCGGGCTTCGACGAGCTCAACCTGCCCGACATCCTGAAGACGCTCATCATGGAGAAGCGCGGGCTGATCCTGATGGTGGGCGCCACCGGCGCCGGCAAGACCACCACGCTGGCCTCGATGCTCGACTACCGCAACGAGCACGCCAGCGGCCACATCCTCACGGTCGAGGAACCGATCGAGTTCACCTACACCAACAAGCGCTCGCTGGTGAACCAGCGCGAGGTGGGCAGCGACACGCAGTCGCTGCAGACGGCGCTGAAGAACGCGCTGCGCCAGGCGCCCGACGTGATCCAGATCGGCGAGATCCGCGACCGCGAGACCATGACCGCGGCCATCGCCTATGCGCAATCGGGCCACCTGTGCGTGGCCACGCTGCATGCCAACAACAGCTACCGCGCGCTCAACCGCGTGCTGAGCTTCTTCCCGGTCGAGGTGCGCCCCACGCTGCTGGGCGACCTGGGCTCGGCGCTGCGCGCCGTCGTCTCGCAGCGGCTGCTGCGCACGCCCCAGGGTGCGCGCGTGCCGGCGCTCGAGGTCATGCTCAACACCGCGCTGGTGGCCGAGCTGATCGAGAAAGGCGACTTCTCGGGCGTCAAGGAAGCGATGGAGAAATCCATGGCCGAAGGCTCGCAGACCTTCGAGGAAGACATCGCGCGCCTCGTGATCGAGGAGCGCATCACCCGCGAGGAAGGGCTGGCGCATGCCGATTCGCCCACCAACCTCATGTGGCGCCTGCAGAACCGCCAGGCGCCCAAGCCCCAGGCCGACGAGCGGCACCTGACCGACCAGCTCGACGAGCCCACCTTCACCGACATCACGCTCGACGTGAAATTCTGAGAACCGCCCCCCGATGTCCCGCACGCTCCAGCTCGCCGAACAACTGATCTCGCGCCCTTCCGTCACCCCCGACGACGCGGGCTGCCAACAGATCCTGGGCGAGCGGCTCGCGCGGCTGGGCTTCGCGCTCGAGACCATCGAGAGCGGTCCCGCGGACTTCCGGGTCACCAACCTGTGGGCGGTGCGCCGCCCGGCCGACGCCTCGGCCGCCACGAAGACGCTGGTGTTCGCGGGCCACACCGACGTGGTGCCCACCGGCCCCGTCGAGCAGTGGACCAGCCACCCGTTCACGCCCGCGCACCGCGACGGCAAGCTCTATGGCCGCGGCGCCTGCGACATGAAGACCTCGGTGGCCGCCTTCGTGGTCTCGATCGAGGAGTTCCTGCAGGCCGTGCCCGATCCGCGCCTGACGCTGGCGCTGCTGCTCACCAGCGACGAGGAAGGCCCGGGCGTCGACGGCACCGTGGTCGTGTGCAACGCGCTGGCCGCGCGCGGCGAGAAACTCGACTACTGCATCGTCGGCGAGCCCACGGCCGTCGAGCGCTGCGGCGACATGATCAAGAACGGCCGCCGCGGCACCATGAGCGGCAAGCTCACGGTCAAGGGCGTGCAGGGCCACATCGCCTACCCGCACCTCGCGAAGAACCCGGTGCATGCGGTGGCGCCCGCGCTGGCCGAGCTGGTCGCGATCAACGCGGCCGGCGGCTGGGACGCCGGCAATGCCTGGTTCCAGCCCACGAGCTGGCAGATCAGCAACTTCCACGCGGGCACCGGCGCGAGCAACGTGATCCCGGGCAGCGCGGTGATCGACTTCAATTTCCGCTTCTCGACCGAGTCCACGCCGCAGGCGCTGCAGCAGCGCGTGCAGGCCGTGCTCGACGCGCATGGCGTCGACTGCACGCTGGCCTGGACCGTCGGCGGCCTGCCCTTCCTGACCACGCCGGGCGAACTGGTCGCGGCCGTGCAGGGCGCGATCCGCGACGAGACCGGCATCGAGACCGAGCTGTCGACCAGCGGCGGCACCAGCGACGCGCGCTTCATCGCCAAGGTCTGCCCGCAGGTGGTCGAGCTCGGCCCGGTGAACGCCAGCATCCACAAGATCGACGAGCACATCGAGGTGGCCGAGATCGAGACGCTGAAGAACATCTACCTGCGCACCCTGAAGCAGCTCGACGCTGCGCTCGCGGCATGAAGACCGTCATCGCGCTGATCGAAGCCGGCGCCGAGCAACTGGAACAGGCCGGCGTGGCCTTCGGCCATGGCACGGCCAACGCCTTCGACGAGGCGGCCTGGCTGGTGCTGTGGCGCCTCAAGCTGCCGCTCGACGAACTCGATGCCGTGGCCGACACGCCGGTGTCGCCGGCCGACGCGGCCAAGGTCGAGGCCCTGATCGCCGAGCGCATCGCGAGCCGCAAGCCTGCCGCCTACCTCACGAAGGAAGCCTGGCTGCAGGGCGTGTCCTTCTATGTCGACGAGCGCGCCATCGTGCCGCGCAGCTTCATCGCCGAGCTGATCGCCGACGGCTCCATCGACTACTGGCTCGGCGAGCACACGCAGCGCGTGCTCGACCTGTGCACCGGCAACGGCAGCCTCGCGGTGCTCGCCGCGCTGACCTATCCCGAGGTGAGGGTGGACGCGGCCGACCTGTCGGTGGCGGCGCTCGAGGTCGCCGCGATCAACGTCACGCGCCATGCACTCGATGCGCGCGTGACGCTGATCGAATCCGACGGCCTCGCGGCCACGCCCGGCCCCTACGACCTGGTGCTGTGCAACCCGCCCTACGTCAACAGCCGGAGCATGGCCGCCCTGCCCGCCGAATACCGCGCCGAGCCCGAGCTGGCGCTGGCCGGCGGCACCGACGGCATGGATTTCGTGCGCCGGCTGTTCGCCGACGCGCCCGCGCGCATGAGCGAGCACGCGGTGCTGGTGCTGGAGATCGGCAATGAGCGCGAGCACTTCGAGGCGGCGTTTCCGCAGCTCGAGGTGGTGTGGCTCGAAACCTCGGCCGGCGACGACCAGGTGCTGCTCGCCACCCGCGCCGCGCTGGCGGCGCTCACGCCGCCATGAGGGCCGGCGCCGGCGTGCGTTAGCTGCGCTCGACCGCAACCCCTTCCACCTTCTTCTCGCGGCCATCGGCCGCGAATCCCGGTTTTCGGGCTGGTTTTCCGCGCCTTTGTCCCTTGTCGCCAAGACGCAAGGGCCGGGCGGGATAATCGCCCCCACGGTTCCTCTCTCATGATCACTCTCAAGAACGTCATTCTTCGCCGCAGCGCCAAGGTCCTGCTCGACGGCGCCACCGTCACCCTCAACCCCGGCGAGAAGGTCGGCCTGGTGGGACGCAACGGCGCGGGCAAGTCCACGCTGTTCGCGCTGCTCAACGGCACCCTGCACGAGGACGGCGGCGATTTCTCCGTGCCCAAGCAATGGCGCATGGCTCAGGTCGCGCAGAACATGCCCGAGACCGAGGAGTCGGCCACCGACTTCGTGGTGGGCGGCGACACCCGCCTGACCGAGCTGCGCGAAGCGCTGGCCGCCATCGAGGCCGCCTACACCGCGAGCCCCGACGACGCCGACATCGGCATGGAGCTGGCCCATGCCTACACCGACCTGGCCGATGCCGGCGAGCACGATGCCGTGCCGCGCGCGCAGGCGCTGATCCTGGGCCTGGGCTTCAAGGCGCACGAGCTCGACGCGCCGGTCAACAGCTTCTCGGGCGGCTGGCGCATGCGGTTGCAACTCGCGCGCGCGCTCATGTGCCCGAGCGACCTGCTGCTGCTCGACGAACCCACCAACCACCTGGACCTCGACGCCCTGGTCTGGCTCGAAGCCTGGCTGCAGCGCTACGCGGGCACCATGATCGTCATCAGCCACGACCGCGAGTTCCTCGACGCCGTGACCGACGTGACCCTGCACATCGCCAACGCCCAGCTCACGCGCTACGGCGGCAACTACAGCAAGTTCGAGGACATGCGCGCGCTGCAGATGGAGCAGCAGCAGCAGGCCTTCACCAAGCAGCAGGACAAGATCGCCCACCTGCAGAAGTTCATCGACCGCTTCAAGGCCAAGGCCAGCAAGGCCAAGCAGGCCCAGAGCCGCGTGAAGGCGCTCGAGCGCATGGAGCGCGTGGCGCCCCTGCTGGCCGAGGCCGACTTCAGCTTCGAGTTCAAGGAGCCGGGCAACATCCCGAACCCGATGCTGTCGATCAGCAACGCGAGCTTCGGCTACGAGATTGAGAACGAGGAACCGAAGACCATCCTGCGCGGCGTCAACCGCTCGGTGCTCGCGGGCCAGCGCATCGGCATCCTGGGCGCCAACGGCCAGGGCAAGTCGACGCTGGTGAAGACCATCGCGCGCGAGATGGGCGCGCTGGCCGGCCAGGTCACCGAGGGCAAGGGCCTGAACATCGGCTACTTCGCGCAGCAGGAACTCGACGTGCTACACCCCGAGAGCAACCCGCTCGAGCACATGGTGCGCATGGCGCGCGAACTCGGCAGCAGCGTGAAGGAAGCCACCGGCGAACAGGCGCTGCGCGGCTACCTCGGCAGCTTCAACTTCAGCGGCGACATGGTGAAGCAGCCCGTGGGCACCATGAGCGGTGGCGAGAAGGCGCGCCTAGTGCTCGCGATGATGGTCTGGCAGCGGCCCAACCTGCTGCTGCTCGACGAGCCCACCAACCACCTGGACCTCGCCACGCGCGAGGCCCTGGCCGTGGCGCTCAACGAGTTCGAGGGCACGCTGATGCTCGTGAGCCACGACCGCGCGCTGCTGCGCTCGGTCTGCGACGAGTTCTGGCTCGTGGGCCGCGGCGTGGTCGGCGACTTCGACGGCGACCTCGACGACTACCAGCGCTACCTGCTCGACGAGGCCAAGCGGCTGCGCGAGGAGGCCAAGGTGGCGAACGCGGCGGCGGCATCGGCCGCGGCCCCTGCCCCGGCACCAGTGGCGGCGCCCGCGCCCGCGCCGGCACCGGCGCCCGTGTCGCCCGCCGCGTCGCCCGCGGCCTCGTCGCGCAACCCGCAGCAGCGCAAGCAGGACGCCCAGGAGCGCCAGCAGCGCAGCGAGCAGGCCAAGCCGCTGAAGCGCGAACTCTCGAAGATCGACGAGCGCATGGCCGCGGCCGGCAGCGAGCGCAGCGCGCTCGAGGCCCGGCTGGCCGAGCCGCTGCCACCGGCCGAGATCGCCGACGCCGGCAAGCGGCTCAAGGCGCTCAACGACGAGATCGGCCAGCTCGAGGAGCGCTGGCTCGCGCTGTCGGACCAGCTGGAAGCCCTGAGCGCGTGACGGGCCTGAGACGCCTGTAACGCCAGTAACGCCTTCAGGCCTTGAACCACCGCCCGGGCGGACCATCTATCGGAAGATCCCCATCCATCCGACGACCACCCGGGAGGTGCACCGCATGCCATCCGCCATCGAACTGGCCCAGGGCGACGAGAAGCTGATCGCCGCCATCCTGCGCAGCCGGCGCCTGCTCGGACGCAAGGCGCTGATGGCCGCGGCCGCCAGCGCCGTGCCGCTGCCGGGCGTCGACTGGATGGCCGACGCCGCCCTGCTCTCGCGGCTGGTGCCGCAGATCAGCGCCGAATTCGGACTCTCGGTGACCCAGATCGACCGCCTCGGCACGCACCAGCGCGAGCGCGTGCAGAAGGCCGCCACCACCGTCGGCGCGCTGCTGGTCGGCCGGCTGGTCACACGCGAGCTGCTGCTCAAGCTCGCGCGCCATGCCGGCATGCGGCTCACGGCCAAGCAGGCCACCAAGTACGTGCCGATCGCCGGACAGGTGGTGTCGGCCGCCCTCGGCTATGCCGCGCTGCGCGCCCTGGGCGAACAGCACATCAAGGATTGCGTGCGCGTGCGCACCGCGCTCGCGCTGCCGCCCGCCGAAGCGCCCGCGTCCGCCTGAGCGATTCGCGGTCGGGCGTGGTCAGCGCCAGGGCCACGCCGACCGCCAGGCCGAAACTGCCGAGGCCCAGCGCCAGCATGTCGCCGGCCTGCAAGCCCGCGCAGATCACCGCAACCGACACCAGCATCAGCAGCCCGCGCAACGCGCCCTCGAACTCGAGGCCCGGCGCGGCTTCGCGGCGCATGGCTCAATCGCGGTGCATCGCGGGCCAGGGCAGCGGGCCGCGCGGAAAGGGCCGCAGCACCACCGGGGCCGCCGGTCGGCGGCGGGACGAGCTGCCCGACCTGGCCGGCGTCGGCGTAGGCGCCGGCGCTGAGGCCGGGGTCGCGGGTGCCGATTCGGAGGCTACGGTCTCTGCCGGCGCGCTGCGCGACAATGGCCGGCCCCGGCCCGGCCCTGGCGCCACCGGTCCTTCCTTGAGCTGCTGCTCGTAGGCGGCGAGCAGCGCGTCGTAGGTGCGCAGCATCACGTCGCGCTCGCCGTAGCGTCCGATCTTGCTGATGGTGGGTTGCGGAATGCCGGTCCGTTTCTGGATCTGCTTCTGCGTAAGTCCCATGGCGCGCAGCGCCAGTACGAGCTCTTGTGGCTTCATGGCTGACTCCCTTTCGCTTATTCTAGAGTCGATATAGAATATTCTCTCGGGATTAAATCTGCGGCTATGGAAGACTCCCTAGCCGCACGAGCACTGGCGGCTCGCCTCTACGCCGACATGACGCAAAGGGCAGCCGAGGACAAATCGGGGGTCCGGCAATCGGACATTTCGAAGATCGAACGCGGCGAGACCCTGCGCCCTTCGGGCTTGCTGCAACTCGCTCTCGCCTATCGCTGCGATCCGTTGTGGCTGGCCACCGGCGAAGGGCGCGCCCCCTGGGAAGAGGCCGCCCTGCCGCGCTCGGCCAACATCACGGGCGAACCCGACGGCTCCTACCGCGTGACCCGCGTGCCGCCGCCGATCCCCTTCTATCGCCCCGGCACGCCCGGTACCGTGCCGCTGATCAGTTGGGAACAGGCCGCCACCTGGACCGGCCCCACCATCCCCGAACCGACGCCGCCGGCTCCGCCCCCGTTGCCACTGAACGTGCGCGAGCTGCGCAAGGGCAAGCTGCCGCCCGCGCCGCCACCGCAACCGGTGCCGGCCGAGATGTGGATTCCCTGCGTGAGCCGCCACAGCGAGCTGGCCTATGCGCTGCGTGTGCGCGGCGACAGCATGACCGCACCCAGCGGCCACCTGAAAAGCTATCCCGCCGACGCGATCATCTTCGTCGACCCGCAGCGCGTGCAGCCGATGGACGGCGAACGCATCATCGCGAGGCTCGACGCCAGCGGCGAGGTCACCTTCAAGGCCTTCAAGCAGGAGGACGGCCGGCGCTGGCTGCAGCCGCTCAATCCCGCGCACGAACCGATCCGGCTCGCGTTCACCGTGCTGGGCACGGTCATCGGCAAGTGGGAAGACGAGGACTGAATCGAGCGCCGCGGCGAGAAGAATGAGCGCAGGATGAGCATCCCTCCAGGAATGCGAAACGGCGCCCGCGGTCAGGTTGCATGCAGGTTCGCGGAGCACATTAAGGGCTCTCCCTGTGACCTGTACCTCTGATCCTCCCTCCTCCGCAGGTCACCTTCCAGCCCGCCTCGTGCGGGCTGTTTTTTTTCCGCGACGCCCTGCGTCCAGCGTCATCGTTCTGCCATCGCACCCCCGAAGAATCGCGCCCGGTCTTCCCTGACCGCGACCTGACTTCACGATGCAAAGAACATGACAAAAGCCTTCCCCGCGATTCCCCTCGACCTGCCCCAGCGCCGCGCCTTCCTGCGCCAGAGCTTCGCCACCGCCGGTGCCGTCACGCTGCCCGCCTTCCTCGCCGCCTGCGGCGGTGGCGGCGACGGCGTGGCCTTCCCGCCGATCGGCGCCCTGCCGCCGAGCCCGCCGCCCGCGGGCGAGCCGCCCGCACCGCCGCCGGCGCCGCCCGTGAAGAAGAGCCCGTTCGCCGAGTTCTCCGCGCTGCAGGCCGCCGACGCCAACGGCGTGATGCTGCCCAAGGGCTTCAGCTCGCGCATCGTCGCGCGCTCGGGCACCGCGGCCGCGGGCAGCTACGCATGGCATGCCGCGCCCGATGGCGGCGCGGTCTATCCGGGCCCCGACGGCGGCTGGATCTACCTGAGCAATTCGGAAGTCAGCAAGACCGGCGGCGTCGGCGCGCTGCGCTTCGACAAGAACGGCGTGGTCGTCGATTCGTACGCCGTGCTCAAGAACACCTCCACCAACTGCGCCGGCGGCCCCACGCCCTGGGGCACCTGGCTCTCGTGCGAGGAGCATTCGAGCGGCATGGTGTGGGAGTGCGATCCCGCCAAGCCCTGGGTCGATGCCAACAGCGCGCCCAGCCTGCCCGCGCTCGGCCTCTATGCGCACGAAGCCGTCTGCGTGGACCCGGTCCACAAGATGCTCTACCTGACTGAGGACGCCTCGGGCGGCCGCGTCTACCGCTTCGTCTGCGACGCCAGCGACTGGCCCGAGGGCGCGGCGCGTCCCGCCATGAAGAGCGGCCGGCTCGAAGTGCTCAAGGTCAAGGGCATCGTGAACGACGTGGACCTCGCCGCGCCCGACTACGCCAAGCTCAAGGACT
Organism: Variovorax sp. GW821-FHT10D07; assembly: GCF_059415325.1. Classification (NCBI taxonomy): domain Bacteria; kingdom Pseudomonadati; phylum Pseudomonadota; class Betaproteobacteria; order Burkholderiales; family Comamonadaceae; genus Variovorax; species Variovorax sp. GW821-FHT10D07. The sequence goes on from NZ_JBWKMZ010000010.1 coordinate 182,134, forward strand.
ACGGCACGCCCCAGCCCGTGGAATGGCTCGACGTGATCAATCCCGAGAAGGCGCAGGCCGGCGTGCGCAGCGCCATGCGCACCGGCGGCCTCACGCCGCCCGGCGCCATCTTCACCAAGGCCGAGGGCATCTGGTTCTTCAACGGCATCGTCTACTTCGTGACCTCGTTCAATGCCCGCATCTGGGCCTACGACACGCTGAACCAGACGCTCGAGGTGATCTACGACGGCAAGGACAAGGACCCGGCCACGCACTCGATCGACGAGCCCGACAACCTGACGATCTCGGCGCTCGGCGACATCCTCGTGGCCGAGGACGCGGGCAACCTCGAGATCGGCGTGCTGCGCATCGAAGCCGGCACCTCCCAGCCGCTGATGCGCCTCGTGGGCCACGACGACAGCGAAGTCACCGGCCCCGCCCTCTCGCCCGACGGCACGCGCCTGTACTTCAGCTCGCAGCGCGGCACCAGCGGCTCGAGCAACGGCGGCATCACCTTCGAGATCACGCTGCCTTCGCCCGCCAAGTAAAGCGGCACGGCGCGCATTCCTGCGAGCAGTCTTGGCCCGGTTCGTCCGGGCTTTTTTTCGTCCGCGGCGATATGCCAGGGCGCATCGCCCTACGCACACGCGCGCCATGCCGCCGCATACTCGGCCCATGAACGCTCCTTCCGACCGCGTGCGGCGCGTCTACCTCGCCGGCCCCGATGTCTTCAGCGCCGATGCCACGGCGCGCCTGCAGCGCCTGGTCGAGGCCTGCGAGGCGCGCGGCCTCGAGGCGCTGCCGCCGGCCGAGGATGCGAGCGGCCCGGCCACGCCGCCGGCCGAGGTGGCGCAGGCGATCTACGACACCAACATGGCGCTGCTGCGCCGCGCCTCGGGCGTGATCGCCGACCTGTCGCCGTTCCGCGGCACCGAGCCCGATTCGGGCACGGTGTTCGAGGTCGGGGTGGCGATCGCGCTGGGCCTGCCGGTGGTGGGCTACGGCATTCCCGAGGGCAGCTATGCGGCGCGCGTCGAAGCGGCACTGCCCACGCGGCGCGATGCCGACGGCACCTTGCGCGACGCGAACGGCATGGCGATCGAGGGTTTCGAGCTGCCGCTCAACCTGATGCTGGCCTGCTCGATCCGCATCGCGCGCACGGCCGAGGAAGCGCTCGACCTGTTGCAGCAGCGACTGGGCTGACTCAGCGGCCGCCCGCGGCGGTCGTGATCATGCGTTCCATCAGCGCGAGCAGCGGCTGCTCCATCATCGGCAGCACCAGCGCGATGCCGGCCAGGCCCGCGGTCAGCGTGACCGGGAAGCCGATGGCGTAGATGTTCATCTGCGGCGCCACGCGCGAGACGATGCCCAGCGTGAAGTTGACGAACAGCAGGAGGCCGATCATCGGCAGCGCGATCCACATCGCGCTCGCGAACAGGTCCGTGCCCAGTTCGTGCATGCGCGTGCGCGCCAGCGCCTGCAGCAGGCTGCCGCCGACCGGGAAGGCCTCGAAGCTGCGGATCACCGCCATCAGCACCGTGAGGTGGCCGTTGATCACCACGAAGAACAGCACCGCGATGTTGCCGAAGAAGCGCGACACGGCGCTGGTCTGGCCGCTGCTCACGGGGTCGAAGAAGGAGGCGAAGTTCAGGCCCATCTGCAGGCCCACGAGCTCGCCCGCGAACTCCACCGCCGCGAACACCATGCGCACCGAGAAGCCGATCGCCATGCCGATGCCCACCTGCTGCACCAGCGTGCCGAGCATCGCGGCGTCGTTGAGGCCGATCATCGGCGGCGTGTCCAGCGTGGCCTGCGCGCACAGCGCGACCATGAAGGCCAGCCCGATGCGCGCGCGCACCGGAAAGGCACGCGAGGAGAAGACCGGCGCGGTGGTGAACACGCCCAGCACGCGCAGGAAGGGCCACAGCACGGGCGTGACCCAGGCCATGAGCTGGGCTTCGGTGAAGGTCAGCACAGCAACGGAAGAAGGCGCGCTACAGCACCATCTGCGGAATCGACTCGATCACGCGGCGGATGTAGTCGACCAGCGTGGCGAGCATCCACGGCCCGGCCAGCGCGAACACCGCCACGGCCGCCACCAGCTTGGGCACGAAGGCCAGCGTGGCCTCGTTGATCTGCGTGATGGCCTGGAAGATGCTCACGACCAGGCCCACGACCAGCACCACCAGCAGCACGGGCAGCGACACGGTCAGGAGCATGACCAGCGCCTCCTGCCCTATCGTCAGGACCATCTGCGCGTTCATGTGGCGAAGCTCGCGGCGAGCGAGCCGATCAACAGGTTCCAGCCGTCCGCGAGCACGAACAGCATGAGCTTGAACGGCAGCGCGACCAGCACCGGCGACAGCATCATCATGCCGAGCGACATCAGCACGCTCGAGACCACGATGTCGATCACCAGGAACGGGATGAAGATCATGAAGCCGATCTGGAACGCCGACTTGAGCTCGCTGGTGGCGAAGGCCGGGATCAGCACGCGCATCGGCGCGGTCTCGGCCTTCACGTCGGCCGGCAGCTTGGCCAGCCGCGCGAACAGCGCGAAGTCGCTCTGGCGCGTCTGCTTGAGCATGAACTGGCGCATCGGCGTCTCGGCGCGCTTGAGCGCCTCCTCGAAGCCGATGGCATTGGTGCTGTAGGGCTTGTAGGCCTCGTCGTAGACGCGGTCCAGCGTGGGGCCCATCACGAACACCGTGAGGAACAGCGACAGGCCGATGATCACCTGGTTGGGCGGCGCCGACTGCGTGCCCAGCGCCTGGCGCAGCAGCGACAGCACGATCACGATGCGCGTGAAGCCGGTCATCATCAGCACGATGGCCGGCAGGAACGACAGCGCGGTGAAGAACAGCAAGGTCTGCACCGGCACCGAGAAGCTGGTGCCGCCGCTGCCCGAGCCCACCAGCAGCGGCAGCTGGCCGCCGGTCTCCTGCGCGAGGGCGAACGCGGGCGCGAGCAGCGCGAGGGCCGCGAGGGCCTTAGCGCGGCAGTTGCGCATGCGGCACCTCGGAAGACGCGGCCGGCAGCGTGTGCAGGCAGGTGATCGACTGGCCGGTCACGCCCAGCACCAGCCAGGTCCGCGCGCCCTCGGGCCCGACCTCGACCGTCACCACGCGCTGCTGCGGGCCGACCGCCACCGCCGACAGCAGGCGCGAGGCGGAACCGCCCGCGCCGGCCGGACCGAGCCCGCGGCGCTGCTGCAGGCGGCGCAGCACGAAGGGCACGGCGCAGATCAGGCCGATGAAGACGACGATGGTGAGCAGGCTCTGCGTCATGAAGGCAAACGGAGGAAAAGCCGCCTCAGACCCGGTTGAGCCGGCGCAGCCGCTCGGCCGGCGCGACCACGTCGGTCAGCCGGATGCCGAACTTGTTGTTGACCACCACCACCTCGCCCTGGGCGACGAGGTAGCCGTTGACCAGCACGTCCATCGGCTCGCTCGCGAGCGTGTCGAGCTCCACGATCGAGCCCTGGCCCAGCTGCAGGATCTGCTTGATCGGTACCTTCTTGCGACCCAGCTCCACCGAGAGCTGCACCGGGATGTCGAGCACGCGCTGGATGTCCTGCAGCGGCGCCGCGCCCGAAGCGGCGGCGCCCGCGGGCACTTCCTCGAGCGCCTCGGCCCAGCCGCCGGCCGCGTTGTCTGGGGTGGCTTGATCAGTGGACATGTGAACCTCCAAGCCAGTGCGGGTCGTCGCCGCGCAGGCATTCGTCGATGCGCAAGGCGTAGCGCGCGTTGTGGGTGCCGTAGTGGCAGATGAAGACGGGGGCGCCCTCGACCGAGGCCACCAGTTGCGGCAGGCGGTCGAACTGGATGAAGTCGCCGGGCTTCATGCTCATGAGCTGCGCCACCGTGACCTCGGGATGGGCCAGCTCGGCCACCAGCGTGACCTCGGCGGCCTGGATCTCGCGCGTGAGCATGGTCACCCAGCGCCGGTCCTCGGCCATCTCGCGCGCCTGCTGCGCGCCGTAGAGCACAGAGCGGATCGGCTCGAGCGAGGCATACGGCAGGCAGACGTGGATGTGGCCCGTGACGCCCGCCACGCTGACCTTGATCAGGTTGACCAGCACCGTGTCGCCGGGCGCGGCCACGTCGACGAACTGCACGTGGGTCTCGGAACGGTCGGGCACCAGCTTGAGCGGGTACACGTCCTGCCAGGCGCTGTTGTAGGCATGGCAGATCGCCCCGAGCGCGCGCTGGATCACGCGCTGCTCGGTCGGCGAGAAGTCGCGGCCCTCGATGGGCGCATGCACCGTGCCCGAGCCGCCGTACAGCGCATCGACCAGCGCCGAGATCAGCGTGGCCTCGCAGACCACCAGCGCGCGGCCGCGCAGCGGCGGCATCGCCACGATGTTGAAATTGGACGGCAGCGGCAAGGCGCCGAGGAAATCGGAGAAGCGCAGCAGCTGCACCGGCTCGATCGCGATGTCGGCGCTGCGGCTCACGAGCTGGAACAGACCCTGGCGCAGGTTGCGCGCGAAACGGTCGTGCACCACGTCGAGCGTGGGCATGGGGCGGCGCACCAGCCGCTCCTCGCCGGCCGTGATGTCGTAGTCGCGCGCGGCCGCGTCGGCCATGCGCTCGGCGGTGTCGGCGGGGGCCGCCGACTCGGGCGTGGCCTCGGTGTGCTGTTCGCTGCTGCTCATGGGCGCTTCGGGCTCACTGCACGATGAAGCTGGAGAACAGCACGCCGCGCACCGGGCCGTTCGCGCGCGGCTTGCGCGCACGCGGCGCCTCGTCGTCGCCGGCGCGCGCCGCGTCGGGGTTGAGCACGCGCGTCACCTCGATCATCACGTCATCGGCCAGCTTCTCCTTGCCGTCGCGCTTGAGCAGTTCCTCGGAAGTGCGCTGCGACACCAGCATCAGCATCCGGCTGCGCACCACGGGCATCAGCGTCTTCAGGCGCGCGGCGGTCTTCTCGTCCCGCACGTCGAGCGTCATGCCGATCTGGGCGACGCGTTCGCCGCCCGGGTCGGCCAGGTTCACGATCAGGTTCTCGAGCGCGAGGTAGGTGGCGTCCGCATGCTTGGTATCGGGCTCGGATTCCGCATCGGCGGCGGCAGCCGGTGCCGCGGCGCCGGTCTTGTTGAGGAAGAACCAGGTACCGCCCGCGGCCGCGCCGCCGGCCAGCAGCACGGCGACGACGATGCCCAGGACGAGCTTCATCCGGCCCTTGGGCGGCGGCGCGGCGGTGGCCGTGGCGGAGTCGGCGGCTTTGGCGGACACGGTGGATTTCCTTGGGGGCACGGACGGCGGCCATCGCCGTCCTCGTGCGATCGATTATTCGATCGCGAGGGCCGCGGGAAGGGGCGGAAAAAAGGGGGGAAAACCGCTCAGACGTACAGATCGAGCGCGCGCCCCGCCGGCAGCGGCGCACGCGCGACGACCGGCGCGGGCGCCGAGGCGGAGGCCGCACCGAGCCGCGCGACGCCGCGCACCACGCCGCGCGCATCGGACCACCCCTCGCCCTCGCCGCGCTGCTGCGTGCCCGCGGACTGCGCATCCACGGTCACGCCCGACAGCAGCAGCCCCTCCTGCCCGAACAGGTCCTTAAGCTGCGCCGCGGCCTGGCCCAGCATCTGGCGCACCTCGGGCTGGTCGCTGCGGAACGCGATCTGCGCCTCGTTGCCCTGCACCTGCACGCTGAACGACACGGTCTGGCCCGGCGCGAGTTCGAGCGAGACCTCGGCGCCCTGCGACTTCTGCGCCAGCCACCAGCTGACCTGCTCGGTCATGCGGTCGGCGAGCACGGCGCCACCGGCCGAGGCGGCGGCGGACGCGGCATCCACGGGCGCCATCCAGGCCGACGATGCCGAGGCGGAGGAGGACGTGCCCGCGGTCACGCTGCCGGGATCGGCGAGCGTGCCGGTGGCGCTGCCGCGCTCGGTGCTTCGCTCGGCGCGGCGCGGCGCGGCCACGGTGGCGACGGTTTCCGTCACCGCGGCCTGGATCGTTCGCGCCTGCGCGGACAGCGAGGCGGCCGCGAGCTCTTCCTTCGGCGGCAGGGCCTGCGACGGCGCGGTGCGCGGCGGCGCGGCCGCGGCATCGGCCGCCGCCAGGTTCGCCAGGCGCTGCGCCGTGCTGCGCGCGGTCGCCGCGGCATTCGGCTTGGCGGTGGGCGCGGCGGGGAGATCGACAGCGGCGTCCTGCGCGGTGCCAGGCGTCGTCGGCAGCGCGGGCATGCCCTTGGCGGGCTTCGGTCCCGCTCCGGCGCCGTTCACGGCATCGACAGCGGCCTCGGCCGTGGCGACGGGCGCGTCCCCCGCCTTGCCCTCGCGGCTCACGAAGGCGCCCTGCGCCAGCAGCATCCAGGGCTCGACGGCCGGCTGCGTGGTTGCGGGTACTGGTGCGCCGGCAAGCGCCTCGTCGGCCTTCTCGTCCTCTTTCGAGGCACCCGCGGTGGGTGCCTTCGCGGGCCTCGAAGCGCCCTCCTCGCCGGCCGCTTCCGCCGCCTCCGAGGCCTGGGATTCATTCGCGTCCTCGAGCGCCCGGTCGAAGGCATCGGCCGCGCCGCCTTGCTCGCGCGCGGCCGGCGCACGCGCGGGCAGCAAGGGATCGACGCCCGTGCGCGCGACTTCGACGCTCATCGCCATTCCTCCGTGCGTTCCTGGTGCCGGCGGTGCTGCAGCGCCGCCTGTTCGTCCGTCTGCTTCTGCGCGCGCCGGTCGGCCTGCAGCTGCAGCTCGCGCTCGCGCGCCTGTACCAGCTGGCGCAGGCTCTCGAGCCGCGCCTCGGCCTCGCGCACCGGCACGGCCGCGCGCTCCACGCCCTGGCCGAGCTCGCGCACGATGCCGGTCTGCAACGCGATCGCGTGATCGAGCCGCTCCATGAACTGGTAGTGGTGGCGCATCAACTCGGGCGTGCAGTTGAGAGAGCGCGTGGCCCAGCGCGCGGTGCATTCCTGCGCGTAGCTCTCGAGCTGGTCGAGCTGCACCTGGCCCGCGAGCCACTTCTGCCGCGCCTGCGCGAGCACCTGCACCGCGGCGTCGCGCCGGTCGCGCGCCATGTCGGCCGCGATTTCGAGACCGCTCATCGAAGTACCTTCGTGCTTCGCACTGCGGTGCGAGCTTGCTTGGGGCGGCCCGGCGCGGCGCTCATGGCTGCCGGCCCTCGAGCACGTCGGCCATGCCGCCGAGGCTCACATCGAAGGGCGCGCTCTCGTGCATGCGCTGCTGCAGGAACGCGGTCATCGCGGGCTGCAGCCGGATCGCCTGGTCGAGCGCCGGGTCGCTGCCCGCGGCATAGGCGCCCACGCGCACCAGGTCGCGGCTCTTGCGGTAGCGCGAGTAGATGGCGCGGAAGTGGCGCGCGCACTCGAGGTGGCCGGCCGAGGCCACGTTGTGCATCACGCGCGAGGCCGACTGCTCGATGTCGATGGCCGGGAAATGCGCCTCCTCGGCCAGCGCGCGCGACAGCACGATGTGGCCGTCGAGGATGGCGCGCGCGGCGTCGGCGATCGGGTCCTGCTGGTCGTCGCCCTCCGACAGCACGGTGTAGAAGGCGGTGATCGAGCCCACGCCGTTGAGGCCGTTGCCGCTGCGCTCCACCAGCCGCGGCAGCTTGGCGAAGCACGAGGGCGGATAGCCCTTGGTGGCCGGCGCCTCGCCGATCGCCAGCGCGATCTCGCGCTGCGCCATCGCATAGCGCGTGAGCGAATCCATCAGCAGCAGCACGTGCAGCCCCTGGTCGCGGAAATGCTCGGCCACCGCGGTGGCATAGCTCGCGCCCTGCATGCGCAGCAGCGGTGGCGAATCGGCCGGCGCGGCCACCACCACCGAGCGCGCGCGGCCCTCGGGGCCGAGGATGTCCTCGATGAATTCCTTCACCTCGCGGCCGCGCTCGCCGATCAGGCCGACCACGATCACGTCGGCCGCGGTGTAGCGCGCCATCATCCCGAGCAGCACGCTCTTGCCCACGCCCGAGCCGGCGAACAGGCCGATGCGCTGGCCACGGCCGACGGTCAGCAAGGCATTGATCGCGCGCACGCCGGTATCGAGCGGCTCGCGCACCGGGTCGCGGTCCATCGCGTTGATCGGCGCGCGGTCCAGCGGCTCGGCGCTGACCTCGGTCAAAGGGCCCAGGTCGTCGAGCACATGGCCCTGCGGATCGACCACGCGGCCCAGCAGGCCGTCGCCCAGCGGCAGCCGCAGCGCGCCCACGCGCGGCGCGATGCCGGGGTCGGCCTCGCCGAGCCGCGGCACCGGTACGTAGGGCGCGGCCGGCACCACGCTGGCACCGCTCGACAGGCCCTGCACCTCGCCGGCCGGCATCAGGAAGGCGCGGTCGTTCGAGAAACCCACCACCTCGGCCAGCACCGCGGGCTGGCTGCCCATGCGCACCAGGCACTGCGAGCCCACGGGCGCGCGGATGCCCGAGGCCTCGAGCACCAGGCCGGTGAGCCGGGTCAGCGTGCCGCGCGCCTCGAGGCCGGCGTCGTGCGCCAGCCGCGCCTGCGCATCGGCCATGAACTGGCGCCAGTCGAGCGGGTCAGCCAGCCGCATCCGGGTCCTTCGGCGCCGCGTCGTCCTGCCACGGCATCGCCAGGCCCAGCGCCGCGACCGCGCGCGACCAGCGCGTGGCCACGCCGCCGTCGATGACGGTGCCGGCCGACTCGACCAGGCAGTCGCCGGGCGCGATGCCCGCGTCGGCCACCACGCTCACGGGCTGGCCCTCGAACTCGGCGCGCAGCGCGACGCCCAGCCTCTCGAAATCGGCCGGCGACAGCCGCACGGCGCTGGCCTTGCCATCGACCGCGAGCATCGCGAGCGCCTCGCGCACCACCGGCTCGAGCACGGCCGGCCGCGTCGCGATCTCCTGGCGCAGCACCTGGCGCGCGAGCGCGCAGGCGATCTCGAGCGTGCCGCGCGCGAGCTCCTGCTGCACCTCGGCCAGCTGCGCCTCGGCGCTTGCGAGCAAGGCGGCCACGCGCTGCGCGGCCTCCAGGCCCTCGTTGGCCTGGTAGGCCTCCATCTGTTCGCGCGCCTCGGCCTGCGCGGCCGCGCGGCCGGCCGCATAGCCTTCGTCGCGGCCCTGCTGGCGCGCCTCCTCGATCGCCTCGGGATCGACCACGCCGCCGAGCACGTTGCCCTCGGCGCCGACAGCGGCGAACTGCCAGCGCGCGAAGCGCGCGACGTCCTCGCCGCGGATGAAGGCGCCGCGGCTCACGCCCGGACCTCCGTCGTTTCAGCCAGCGTCATGCGTGCGCCCATCAGACGAACCCGCCATCGCCACCGCCCAGCATGATCTGGCCTTCGTCGGCGAGCCGGCGCAGCGCCTTGAGGATTTCCTTCTGCTGCGCCTCGACCTCCGACAGCCGCAGCGGCCCGCGCGCCTCGAGGTCCTCGCGCAGCGCCTCGGCCGCGCGCGAGGACATGTTCGAGAGGAACTTGTCGCGCAGCGGCGGCGCCGCGCCCTTGAGCGCGACGATCAGCGTCTCGGACGCGATCTCCTTCATCACCAGCTGCAGCGACTTGTCGTCGAGCTTCATCACGTCGTCGAAGACGAAGGTCAGGTCGGCGATCTGCTGCGCCAGCTCGGCATCGTGGTTGCGGATCGCCGCGATGGCCTGCGCATCGGCGCCGCTGCCCAGCAGGTTGATCATGCCGGCCGCCGTGCGCGGTCCGCCCAGCGAGGGCTTGCGCACCTTGGCGCCGCCCGAAAGCACGCGGAACATCACCTCGTTGAGGTCTTCGAGCGCGGCCGGCTGGATGCCCTCGAGCGTGGCCACGCGCAGCAGCACCTCGGCGCGCTGCAGGTCGGGCAGTTGCAGCAGGATCGCCGAGGCATGCTCGGGCTCCAGGTGCACCAGGATCGCGGCCACGATCTGCGGATGCTCGAGCTTGAGCACCTCGGCCACCGACGGCGCGTCCATCCACTTGAGGTTCTCGATGCCGCTGAGGTCGGCGGTCTGCAGGATGCGGTCGACCAGGATCGAGGCCTTCTCCTCGCCGAGCGCGTGGCGCATCACCGAGCGCACGTAGTCGCCGGTGTCGGCCGCGAACAGGCTCTGGCCCGCGGTGGCGGTGATGAAGCGGTCCGCCACCTCGCCGAGCCGCTCGCGCGACACCGCGCGGGTTTTGGCGATGGTCTCGCCGATCTTCTGCACCTCGCGCGGCGACAGGTGCCGCAGCACCTCGCCGGCTTCGTGTTCACCGAGCGACATCAGCAGGATCGCCGCGTCGTTGAGTCCCTGTTCGTCCATCTGCCTGGTTCCCGCTCAGCCGTGGACCCAGGTCTTGACGATGTTCGCCACCGCCACCGGGTTCTGCCGCGCCATCTGGCGCGCGCCCTCCAGCCGCATCTGCTCGGGCACCTGCTCCTGCGGCGAGGGCACGGCCACCGCCTCGGGCGCGCCGAGCGCGGGACGCTCGGGCGTGTCGGCCACCATCGCGTTGAGCTGGCTGCCGGCGGCGGGACCGCCGAGCGCCGGCGTGGTGCTGCCGGGCAGCGGCTTGGCCGCGGCCATGGCCTTGAGGCCGGGGCGCACCATGCCCAACAGCACGATCGCGCCGATCAGCACCAGCCCCACGGGCCAGGCGAAGCTGCGCGCCAGCTCGAGCGTTTCGGGGCGCTTCCACAGCGGCAGCTCGACCTGCACCGGCGCGTCGACCAGGAACGGCGTGTTCATCAGGTTCACCGAGTCGCCGCGCTCCTTGTTGAAGCCGATGCTCTCGCGCACCAGCGCCGTCATCTGCTCGACCTGCTGCGCCGACAGCGCGGTCGGCACCACCTTGCCCGCGGCATCGGCCACGCCCTGGTAGTTGACGACCACCGCCGCGCTGAGCCGGCGGATCTGGCCGCTGGCGCTTCGCACGGTCTTCACGGTCTTGTCGACCTCGTAGTTGATGGTGGACTCGCGCTTGCCCGGCGGACGCTGGGCCGCGGCACCCGCGGCGGCCGCACCTGTGGGCGCGAGCGCCGCGGCCGGCCCGTTGACCGGCGCCGACGAGGCACCGGGCGGCTGGTTCGAGGTCGCGCCGGGCACGCCCGCGGGCGGCGTGGCACCGGCCGCGCCGGGGCCGGTGGTCTCCACCGTCTGCTGGCTGCGCACGGCGCCGGCCTCGGCCGCCTGGTTCGGGCGGTGCTCCTCCATGGTCGTCTCGCTCTGCGAGAAGTCCACGTCGGCCGTGACCTGCGCCTTCACGTTCTGGCGCCCCACCACCGGCTCGAGGATGTCGAGGATGCGGCGCATGTACTGCTGCTCGATCTGCTGCACGTACTGCAGCTGCTGGCCCTCGCCGGCACCCGCGCCGCCCGTGGCGCCGTCGCCGGTCTGCGACAGCAGCTTGCCGCTGTCGTCGACCACGCTCACGGCCGAGGGCGCGAGCTCGGGCACGCTCGAGGCCACCAGGTGCACGATGCCCGCGATCTGGTTGCGCTCGAGCGTGCGGCCCGGGTGCAAGGTCAGCAGCACCGAGGCCGAGGGCTTCTGCTGCTCGCGGAAGAAGCCGTTCTGGTTCGGCAGCGCCAGGTGCACGCGCGCGCTCTGCACCGAGGCCAGGCCCTGGATCGAGCGCGTGAGCTCGCCCTCGAGGCCGCGCTGGAAGCTCAGCTTCTCCTGAAACTGGGTCATGCCGAAGCGGTTGTTCTCCATCAGCTCGAAGCCGGCCACCGAGCCCTTGGGCAGGCCCAGCGAGGCCAGGCGCAGGCGCACGTCGTGCACCTTGTCGGCCGGCACCATCACGGCGCCGCCGCCCTCGGTGTACTTGTAGGGCACGTTCATCTGGGCGAGCTGGGCGACGATCGCGCCGCCGTCCTTGTCGCCGAGGTTGGCGTAGAGCACGCGCCAGTCGGCCTGGCGGCCCATCACGATGGCGGCCACGGCCAGCGCCACCAGCAGCGCGGCACCGATCGCCAGCCGCAGGCGCTGGCGCCGGTCGAGCGACGCGAGGCGGCCCTGCCAGGCCGGGGCGGCAAGGGACGCGGGCTGGGCGGCGGGAAGTTCGGCGACGGCGGTGGACATGGGCTCGGCGGTGCGGGTGTTCGCACGGCGCGGAAGGCGCTTCGTGCTCGCTGCGATTATTCGGGCCGGCCCCGTCCCACATAAGCCCGATAAAGGGCTGCTTTCCTGCCCATTTCCCCGCGATCGCGCTCGGCCGAGCGCCCGTAGCATCGGTGCCCATGGACCTCCGACTCGCACCGCTGACTTCGCCCACCTCGGCGCAGGCTTTCGCGCGCACGGCGCGCGCCGCGCCCTCGGCCGCCGAGGGCAGCGGCGGCGGCTTCGCCGGGGCGCTCTCGGGTGCGCTGCAGTCGGTGAGCGCGGCCCAGAACCAGGCCGGCGCGCTGCAGCGCGAGGTTCAGCTCGAGAACCCGAACGTCAGCCTGGAGCAGACCATGGTCGCGATCCAGAAGGCGCAGATCGGCTTCCAGGCCACGATGCACGTGCGCAACCGCATGGTGCAGGCCTACAGCGACATCATGAACATGCAGGTGTGAGGCGACGGGCGCCCTGCCCGCCTGTCTTGCCGGACCGAGCCACCGCCTTGCCGGCGGTGTCGGTCCTTCTTCTTCAGTGGATCAGCTGCAGCCGCGAATCGAACAGGTGGTCGAGGTCGGCGATCCACGGCTCGGCCAACAGCCGGATCTCGGCATCGTTGCGCAGGATGCGCTGCATCACGCGGGTCTTCTCGGCGCGGTCGGTGCGCGGCAGTTCGAGGGTGGTGGCCTTGAAGCGCAACTGCTCGATCAGCACGGCGCAGGCGCCTTCGCAGCGCACCACGCCTTCCCAGTCTTCCATGCGGGCGGCCTCGAGCATCTGCTTGCTCGCGGCTTCGATCGCTTTGTAGTAGTCGAGCAGTCGCTCTTGCATGAAGGACTCCAAGGACGCCTCAGGCGGCCTGCGCGGGCTGGGAGGGCCCGATCTGTTTCCAGCTCTGTGCGACCGGTGCGATCAGCGAGGCCACTTCCGCCAGGGCCGCCCCGTCGTTGCGGAGGTTGGCGACCGTCAGGCGGTTGATGCAATAGTCGTACAACGCGCGGAGTGTAACCGCGAGTTCTCCACCCCGGGCCTCGTCGAGCCCACCCTTGAGGCCCTCCTCGAGGAATCGCACCGCCCGCATGATCTGCTGGCCCTTGAGCGCGATGTCGCCGCGCGCCAGCGCGCCGCTGGCGGCGTGGATCGACTGCAGCAGGCCGTCGAACAGCAGTTCGATGAGCCGGTGCGGGGAGGTCGAGGCGTCCACGCCCGATTCGGCGCCCACTCTGGAGTAGGCCTTGGCGGCGCGGGCTGCGGGCGAGGTGTACATGGTGCGGCTTCCTGTTCCGGTGTCTATGCCTTCTTTATCGGCATTCCGGTGCGGAAGTTGAGGCCCGCGGGCCCGGCGCGCGCGCCCGATCTCACGCCTCAGCTGGTGGACTTGTTCCACTGCGCCACCTGCTGGGAGATGTAGGTGTTGAGCGCGGTCAGCGAGGCCATCTTGGTGTCCAGCGCCGTGTACTGCGCGCGCAGCCGCTTCTCGGTCAGCGTCAGCCGGTCGTTGAGGTTGTCCTGGCTCTTGTCGTTGTCCTTGCGCTGGGCCTTGAGCGACTGGGTGCGGGTGTCGAGCGTGCCGTCGGTGGCCACGGCCGCCTGGGTGAAGGCCGACAGCCGCGTGGCGAAGCCGGTGGCGCTGGAGTCCACGGTGTTCTGCGGCGCGGCGAAGAACTGCTGCACGGCGGCCGGGTTCTTCAGCGCCGTGTCGAGCTTGGCGGTGTCGAGCGCGAGGTTGCCCGCGCCGTCCTTGGCGACCGTGATGCCGAGGTCGCTCAGACGCTGGATCGCGCCGCCGCCCGAGGGCGCGCCGACCAGGCTGCGCAGCGCGTTCTGCAGGCTCACGGCGGTGGAGTCGCCCTGCAGCAGCGCCGCGGTCTTGCTCGCCGCGTCGTAGGCGGTGGCCGAGTTCAGCGTCTGGTTCATGGTGTTGTAGGCCGTCACGAAGGCCTGGATCGTGCTGCGCAGGCCCGAGGTGTCGGTGGTCACGGCAACCTCGACCGGCGCCGTCGTCACCTGTGACAGCGTGAGGCTCAGGCCCGGCACGGTGTCGGCCAGCACGTTGCTGTCCGAGCGGATCGCCACGCCGTTGATGGTGGCCTCGGCATTGCGCGCGTACTGCACCGGGTTCGCCCCCATGCCCTGCCCCGTGCCGTCGAAGGCCAGCAGACCGAGGTCGGCACCGTCGCCCGAGCCCACGGGCGCCGCGGTCACGCGAAAGCCCGCGGCCTCGCCGGTGGCGCCCGAGCGCAGCATCAGCCGCTCGCCCGAGAGGTCCTTGAGCACGGTGGCGCTGACGCCCGCGCCGGCGGCGTTGATCTTGGCCGCGATGGCCGAGAGGCTGTCGCCCTCGTTCACGCTGATGTCGATCGCCGGCTTGTCGCCGGCCGCGAAGTTCGGGCCGCCCGCGTCGGTGTCGTTCCAGTCGCCGAGCTGGATGCTCAGCGTGCCGAGGCCGAAGCCGGTGCCCGTGGCCACCGCGCCCGAGGACACGGCCTGGGCGCGCGCGAGCTGCGACACCTGCATGGTGAAGCTGCTGGCCACGGCGTCGCCGGCCTTGGTCACGCTCGCGCTCAGCGCGGTGGCGTTCGAGCTCGAGGCGGTCTTCGCGTTCCAGGTCGCGGCGGCCGCCAGCTTGGTGGCCGCGTCGGACAGCGCCGAGAGTTGCGACTTCAGCGTGCCGAAGGCCGAGATCTTGTTGTCGAGCGTGGACGCCGTGCCCTGCAGCGCGGTCAGCGGCTTCTTCTCGATCGCCATCAGCTGCGTGATGATGGATTCGACGTCGAGCTGGCTGCCGATGCCGGTCGATGTGATGGTGGCCATGTCGTTTCTCCGATGCTGGAATCGCCTGCGCCCACGGAAAAAAGCGCGGGGGGGGGGAAAGGAGTGTTTGTTTGTCGCCCCCCCATG
>NZ_JBWKMZ010000010.1:197014-372657 GCF_059415325.1 Variovorax sp. GW821-FHT10D07
GGGGGGGGGGAAAGGGCTTTTCCTTTCCCCCCCCCCGCGATGAAGCGTGCAGGAGGCCGGCCTTCGGCCCCCTGTTCCTGCCTTAGCCGCGCAGCAGCGACAGCACCGTCTGCGGCAGTTGGTTGGCCTGGGCCACCATCGCCGTGCCGGCCTGCTGCAGCACCTGGGCGCGCGACAAGTTGGCGGTTTCGGCCGCGAAGTCGGCGTCCTGGATGCGGCTGCGCGAAGCGGTCAGGTTCTCGGCCGAGGTCGAGAGGTTCGAGACCACCGATTCGAAGCGGTTCTGGATCGCGCCGAGGTCGGCGCGCGAGGAGTTCACCGCCTTCAGCGCGGCGTCCATCGCGAGGATCGCGTTGTCGGCGCCGTCCACCGTGTCGACCGTCAGGTTGTTGAAGCCGGTCTGCGCGCTGCCCGCGGCGGTGACGGTCGCGGCCGTCTGGCCGGCGGTCAGGCCGGTGTTCGTCAGCGTGCCGCCGATGTTGATGGCGTTGCTGCCGCTCGAGGTCAGCGTGATGGCGCCGCTGGCGGCGGCCGTCGCGACCACGCCGGTCTCGCTGGACTTCTTGTTGATGGCGGCCGCCACGTTGGCGCCCTGCGTCGCCGCGTCGGTGCCGGCATTGACCGCGCCGATGCCCACGCCGTTGATCGTGAAGGCGTTGGCGGTGATGCCGCCGAAGCCCGCGGGCGCCGTGCCGGCCACCGTGGCCGAGTAGGTGTCCACGCTGTTCCAGCTGCCCAGCGAGTTGATGCTGGCGTTGGCGATCGAGTCGATCGAGATCGTCTCGCCCTGGTTGGCGCCGACCTGGAACGACTGGGCGTTGAAGCTGCCGTCGAGCAGCTTGGTGCCGTTGAACGAGGTCTGCTTGGCGACGCGGTCGATTTCGCTCTTGAGCTGCGTGACTTCCTTCTGCAGCGAGGCGCGGTCCTCGGTCGAGTTGGTGGCGTTGCGCGACTGCACGGCCAGTTCGCGGATGCGCTGCAGGTTGTTGCCGATGGTGCTCAGCGCGCCTTCGGCCGTCTGCGCCAGCGAGATGCCGTCGTTGGCGTTGCGGCCGGCTTGCGTCAGGCCGCGGATCTGGGCCGTCATGCGCTCGGAGATCGCGAGGCCGGCGGCGTCGTCCTTGGCGCTGTTGATGCGCAGGCCCGAGGACAGGCGCTGCATCGAGGTGGCCAGCGAGGATTGGCTGCCCGAGAGGTTGCGCTGCGCGGTGAGCGAACTGATGTTGGTGTTGATGATCGAGGCCATGAGAGCTCCTTCAAACTGATAAGTCGGGCATCGCTGCCAAAGTCGCGCCAGCGAAGCGCTGGCTGCCTGACGAACCCTGGTGCAAGGCCCGTTGCACTGGTTTTCGGTGGGTCCCGACCGGCTCTTTAGCGATTTATTTTTGCGATCGCACCCTCAAGATTTCCGAGCGGATGCAGACGGGTGGGCCGGCGATTGCGCTGCCGGGGCCACCATGTTCCGCGTGTTACCCCCACGGAAACACGTAGCTTCCCCACCACGCAAGACAACTTCGCCCCCACGGGATTTCGTGGTCTGTGCACCACGACAGGTCACACTCGTTAACAGCTTGTAAAGCGCAGTGCGAAAGCCATGGATGTCCGACTTTCGATAGATTTATCTAGTGGTGTCGAAATCAGTCTTTCATAGCGCATCCCTTAGTATTCATTTCAGCCAACAAAATCACATTCTTGGGGCGCGATGGTTGCAAGCGCTTACCATCGGATGCCTTCGGGTCGAAGTTTTTTTGTAGGAACCCGCCTACTCAGGTACATTTTTAACAAATGTTTACTGAAGCTGACATTTGTGATTAAACTGAAAGTACACGGTCGACAAGGGCACTTTTGCCCGCCTAGGAGGAGGCACTCATGACCAATGAACAGTTGCTCGCCGAGATCAAGGAAGCCAACCTCACCTACCTGATGCTGGCCCAGAGCCTCATCCGGGAAGACAAGGCACAGGCCCTGTTCCGGCTGGGCATTTCCGAGGAATCCGCGGACCTCATCGACACGCTGTCGCCGGCGCAGATCATGAAGCTGGCCTCCAGCAACATGCTGCTGTGCCGCTTCCGCGCCACCGACGACATGGTCTGGGGACTGCTCACCAACCACAACGTGCGCACCCGCACGGCCAACGACGAGACGCTGAAGCTGCACGCCAACATCGTCATGTCGAGCCGCTTCGCGGAAACCTCGTACTGAGGCGCCGCGCGTTCGCGAGCTGACAAGGCATGGCCAATCCGAAGAGCGTGCTGGGCGAGTCCCGGCAGATCGAGCGCGCGGTCCATCTGATCGAGATGGGCGCCCGCCTGCAGGTGCTGGAGAGCGAGACCGAGCTGTCGTACGAGCGGCTGCTGCGCCTCTACAAGGAAGTCGCGGGCAAGTCGCCGTCGAAGGGCCAGTTGCCCTTCTCGACCGACTGGTTCCTGACCTGGCAGCCGAACATCCACGCCTCGCTGTTCCACAACATCTACACCTACCTCCACAAGACCAGCGAGCTCGAGCCGGTCGACGCGCTGATCAAGGCCTACGGCCTGTACACCGAGCAGACCGGTGCCTGCGGCCTGGAGCCGCAGCTGTCGATCACGCGCGCCTGGCGGCTGGTGCGCTTCATGGAGAACCAGATGCTCGCCATGACGCCCTGCTCGCGCTGCGGCGGCCACTTCGTGACCGAGCCCTACGAGAACGCGCAGCACTTCGTCTGCGGCCTGTGCGAACCGCCGGCGCGCGCCGGCAAGGGCGCGGGCGCGGGCGGCATCCAGCTGCAGTGAGCGCGGCAAACAGAAGATAAGGGCCCCTGCAGGGCCCTTTTTTCATGGAATGCGGGCGGCGGCTCCGAGGCCCAATAGGGGCTCCAGGAACTCGTATCGCCCCATGTCCGTCATCCTCGGTTACCTCGTCGCGCTGGGCTGCATCTTCGGCGGCTACATCATCCATGGCGGCAACATCGGGGTGGTGCTGCATGCGCTGCCGATCGAGCTGATGGTGATCGGCGGCGGCGCGCTCGGCGCCTTCGTGGTGAACAACCAGCGCAAGGTGCTGATGGCCACGCTGAAGGCGCTGCCGACCGCGCTCAAGGGTTCCAAGTACACCAAGGCGCGCTACCTCGAGCTGATGGCGCTGCTCTACGACATCCTGCAGAAGGCGCGCAAGGAAGGCCTGATGTCGATCGAGAAGGACATCGAGGCGCCGCAGGATTCGCCGCTGTTCCAGAAGCACCCGAACGTGGCCAAGGACCACCACGTGGTCGAGTTCACCACCGACTACCTGCGCATGATGGCCTCGGGCAACCTCAACAGCCACGAGATCGAGTCGCTGATGGACAGCGAGATCGAGACCCACCACCAGGAATCGCACGCACCCGTGGCCGCCATCGCGCGGCTGGCCGGCGGCCTGCCGGCCTTCGGCATCGTGGCCGCGGTGCTGGGCGTGGTGAACACCATGGGCTCGGTCGGCCAGCCGCCGGCGGTGCTCGGCGCCATGATCGGCTCGGCGCTGGTCGGCACCTTCCTGGGCATCCTGCTGGCCTACGCCATCGTCGAGCCGCTGGGCGGCCTGCTCGAGCAGAAGGCCGAGGAAGGCACCAAGGAACTGCAGTGCATCAAGACCACCCTGCTGGCCAGCATGCAGGGCTACAACCCCACGACCGCGATCGAGTTCGGCCGCAAGGTGCTGTTCTCGACCGACCGGCCGAGCTTCGTCGAGCTCGAGAGCCACGTGAAGAAGAAGTAGAGCGCCCAGCGCAAGAGGCAACGCCATGGCCACCACGCCCGGGACCCGCAAGCTCCAGCCGATCATCATCAAGCGGGTCAAGAAGACCACGCATGCGCACCACGGCGGCGCCTGGAAGATCGCCTACGCCGACTTCGTGACGGCCATGATGGCCTTCTTCCTCCTGATGTGGCTGCTGGGCTCGACCGCCAAGGGCGACCTGCAGGGCATCGCCTCCTACTTCAACTCGCCGATGAAGGTCGAGATGGCCGGCGGCTCGGGCGCGGGCAGCGCCTCGAGCGTGGTGCCCGGCGGCGGGCGCGACCTCACGCGCACCACCGGCGAGGTGCGCCGCACCGACGGCAGCACCATGGACCCGAAGAAGATCGGCCAGGACAACAGCCTCAAGCTCGAGCAGGCGCGCCAGGACGCGCGCCGCATGGCCGCCCTGCGCGCGCGCATCGAGGAGATGATCAACGCCAACCCCAAGCTGCGCGAGTTCCGCTCGCAGATCAAGCTCGAGGTGACTTCCGACGGCCTCGAGATCCAGATCGTCGACGCGCAGAACCGCCCGATGTTCGACACCGGCAGCGCGATCGTGAAGCCCTACATGCACGACATCCTGCGCGCGGTGGGCAGCGCGCTCAACGACATCGAGAACCGCGTGAGCCTGGCCGGCCACACCGACGCCGCACCCTACGGCAACGGCGACCGCGGCTACGGCAACTGGGAGCTGTCGGCCGACCGCGCCAATGCCTCGCGGCGCGAGCTGGTGGCCGCCGGCATGCCCGACGACAAGCTGGTGCGCGTGGTCGGCCTGGCCGCCAGCGACCTGCTCGACAAGAAGAACGCGCTGGCGCCGCTGAACCGCCGCATCAGCATCGTGGTGCTGACGCGCGATGCCGAGTCGCGCCTGTTCGGCAACGCGCGCCTGGAGGGCAACGACGCGGTGAAGGCCATCGCCACCGAGCTCGCCAAGGAACAGAAGAAGCCCGAGGGCGCCGATGCGCCGGCCGCGCCCGCCGGCGCGGCGCCCGCCGCCACCCCTGGCCGCGCCCAGCCCTGAGCGAGCGCCACCGCCATGGAATCGAACAGCCAGGACCGTCAGCTCCCCGCCTCGCAGCGCAAGATCGACCAGGCGCGCCGCGACGGCCAGGTGCCGCGCTCGAAGGACCTGTCGCACCTCGCGGTGATGGGCACCGGCGCGGTCGCGCTGCTGCTGCTGGCGCCCACCGCCTTCGAGCAGCTGCGCGGCACGCTCGCGCAGGCACTGGTCTTCAACGCGGCCAGCGTGCAGGACCCGGCCGACATGCTGTCGCGGCTGTCGACCTTCGCCGGCCTGGGCCTGGTGGCCTGCGTGGTGTTCGCGGCCATCGTGCTGAGCGCAGCGGTCGCGGGCAGCCTCGCGGTCGGCGGCTGGGTCTCGAGCACCAAGGCGATCACGCCCGACCTCTCGCGCCTGAGCCCGTTCAAGGGCCTGGGCAACCTGTTCAGCCGCCAGCAGGTCGCGCAGGTGACCAAGCTGGTGCTGCTGTCGGCCATCCTCGGCGCCATCGGCTGGTACTACGTGGCCGGCTCAATCGGCGAGGTGGTGCGCGTGGTGCTGCAGCCCTCGCCTTCGGCGCTGCGCGCGCTCGGCGACTGGCTCGCCACCGGTGTGGGCCTGCTGCTGCTGGTGGTGTTCGCCACCGCGGTGATCGACGTGCCGCTGCAGCGCTTCTTCCACCTGTCGAAGCTCAAGATGTCGCACCAGGAGCTGAAGCAGGAGCACAAGGAATCCGACGGCGACCCGCATACCAAGGGCCGCCAGCGCAGCGCGGCGCGCGCGATCTCGCAGCGCGCCAGCATCACGGCCGTGCCGCGCGCCGACTTCGTGCTGATGAACCCGACCCACTACGCGGTGGCGCTGCGCTACGACGAGGCCACCATGAACGCGCCGCAGGTGGTGGCCAAGGGCGCCGACCTGCTCGCGATGAAGATCCGCGAGATCGCCAATGCCAACGGCATCCCGGTGGTGCAGTCGCCGATGCTCGCGCGCGCGCTGTTCGCCCATGCCGAGATCGACCAGCCCATTCCCTCGAGCCTGTTCACCGCCGTGGCCCAGGTGCTGGCCTATGTCTACCGCCTGAAGGCCGCGCTGCGCGGCGAGGGCCCGATGCCGCAGGGCGTGCCCGATCCCTACGTGGCGCCCGAGCTCGACCCGCACCGCAAGCTGCCTGCAACGGCAGCCGCTGAACCCGTGGCAGGAGTGCGCCCATGAACCCGCTCGCCCTGCGCCAGTGGCTCGGCGAGCGCGGCGGCATGTTCCAGCGCGCGGCCGCGCCGCTGCTGGTGGTGGCCATCCTCGCGCTGATGGTGCTGCCGATCCCGCCCTGGCTGCTCGACGGCTTCTTCACGCTCAACATCGCGGTCGCGCTGATGGTGATGATGGTGGCGGCCTACATGGTGCGCCCGCTCGACTTCGCGGCCTTTCCCTCGGTGCTGCTGCTGACCACGCTGATGCGGCTGTCGCTCAACGTGGCCTCCACGCGCGTGGTGCTGCTCGAGGGCCACACCGGCCCCGGCGCCGCGGGCGCGGTGATCGAGTCCTTCGGCCACTTCCTGATCGGCGGCAACTTCGCGGTCGGCCTGATCGTGTTCGCGATCCTGGTGGTGATCAACTTCGTGGTGGTCACCAAGGGCGCCGAGCGCATCGCCGAGGTGTCGGCGCGCTTCACGCTCGACGCCATGCCCGGCAAGCAGATGGCGGTCGACGCCGACCTCAACGCCGGCGTGATCGACGAGAAGGAGGCCCGCCGCCGCCGCGCCGAGGTGTCGGAGGAAGCCAACTTCTTCGGCTCGATGGACGGTGCCTCCAAGTTCGTGCGCGGCGATGCCATCGCCGGCATCCTGATCCTGGTGATCAGCATCGTCGGCGGCTTCGCCATCGGCGTGCTGCAGCACGGCCTTTCTGCGGGCAAGGCGGCCGACACCTACGTGCTGCTGGCGGTCGGCGACGCGCTGGTGGCGCAGGTGCCGGGCCTGCTGATCTCGGTCGCCGCGGCGATGGTGATCTCGCGCGTGGGCCGCGAGGACGACGTGGGCCGCCAGATCGTCGACCAGCTGCTGACCTCGCCGCGCGTGCTGGGCCTCACGGCCGGCATCCTGGGCCTGCTGGGCGTGATTCCCGGCATGCCGCACGTGGTGTTCCTCTCGATCGCGTCGCTGCTGGCCTGGGGCGCCTGGCGGCTGTCGCGCCGCCCGCCGCCGGCCGCGCCCGCGCCGCCGGCACCGCCCGCGCCCGACGCCGAGGCCACCTGGGACGACCTGCAGCCGGTGGACCTGCTGGGCCTCGAGCTCGGCTACCGCCTGATCGCACTGGTCGACAAGAGCCGCCAGGGCGACCTGCTCACGCGCATCAAGGGCGTGCGCCGCAAGTTCGCGCAGGAGGTGGGCTTCCTGCCGCCCGCGGTGCACGTGCGCGACAACCTCGAGCTCAAGCCCAGCAGCTACCGCGTCACCCTGCGCGGCGTGGTGGTGGCCGAGGGCGAAGCCCATCCGGGCATGTACCTGGCGATCAATCCGGGCGGCATCACCACCCCGCTGATCGGCACGCCCACCACCGACCCGGCCTTCGGCCTGCCCGCGCACTGGATCGAGGAGCGGCAGCGGGAAGCCGCGCAAATGAGCGGTTTCACCGTCGTTGATTCGGAGACCGTGATGGCCACCCACCTGTCACATTTGATGCAGGTGCAGGCGGCGCGGCTGCTGAGCCGCACCGAAACCCAACAACTGGTCGAACACGTGAACAAACTGGCGCCCAAGCTGATCGAGGAAGTCGTGCCCAAGCTGGTGCCGCTGTCCACGTTCCAGAAGGTGCTGCAGCTGCTGCTGGAAGAGTCGGTGCACATCCGCGACATCCGCACCATCGTCGAGACGCTGGCCGAGCATGCCGGCAGCACCACCGACCCGGCCGAACTCGCGCGCCGCGTGCGCGTGGCGCTGGCGCCGGCCATCGTGCAGCAGATCTACGGCCCGGTGAAGGAGCTCGACGTGATCGCCATCGAGCCCGCCTTCGAGCGCCTGCTGATGCAGGCGCTGGGCAATGCCCAGGCGCCCGCGCTCGATCCGGGCGTGGTCGAGATCTTCACGCGCACCGCCGCCGAGGTGGCGCTCAAGCAGGAAGAGCAAGGCGTGCCGGCCTGCCTGCTGGTGCCCGACGCCATCCGCAACGCCGTCGCGCGCATGGTGCGCCGCGCCGCGCCGCGCATGCAGGTGCTCGGCCACAGCGAAATCCCTGAAACCCACACGATCCGCATCGGCCCGATCCTGCGAGGAGCCTCCGCATGAACATCCAACGTTTCACCGCACCGACCGCCCGCGAAGCGATGGCGCTGGCGCGCAATGTCTTCGGCGACGGCACGCTGATCCTCTCGAACCGCCAGCTCGACGACGGCGTGGAAGTGGTGGCCGCGGCCGAGGACAGCCTCAGCGCGCTCGAGGCCGGCCGCGCGATCCTGCAGGGCACGCAAGGCACGCTCTCGGCGCCCGCGTGGACGCCGCCGAAGCCGGTGCCCGCGCCCGCCATCGCCCAACCGCAACCCGCCGCACCGGCGCCGGCACCGGCCCCGCTCGCGAGCGCCGAATCGCGCGCCATCGTCGAGGCCGACGTGGCCGAACTCGGCATGAGCACGCTGTCGTTCCAGGACTATGTGCGCGAACGCATGCTGCGGCGCCAGCAGGAGGCCGCGTCGCCGGCACCCGCGCCCGCCGCGCCCTCGGCGGCGCCGGCCCGCGCGGCCTTCGCGCCCACCGCCGCGCCCGCCACCACCGAAACGCCCCGCCCCGCCCCCGTCGCCACGCCCGCTCCCGCGATCGACACCGCGAGCGAAACGCAACAGGCGCTGATGGCCGAGCTGCAGGCCATGCGCACGCTGATGGAGAGCCGCTTCAACGCCCTCGCCTGGCTCGGCCCGGCGCGGCAGAACCCGGTGCATTCGAACCTGATGCTCAAGCTGCTGCGCGCCGGCTACTCGCCCGCGCTCGCGCGCAGCGTGCTCGAATCGATCGCGCTCGACAACGACGCGGCCGGCGCGGTGCGCCGCATGATGGGCGCGCTCGAAACCATGCTCGGCCTCGACCCCGCCGCGCCCACGCTGGCCGAGGAAGGCGGCGTCTACGCGCTGGTCGGCGCCACCGGCGTCGGCAAGACCACCACCGCCGCCAAGATCGCGGCCCAGTGCGCGCGGCTGCATGGTCCGGCCAGCGTCGGCCTGATCACGCTCGACATGCACCGCGCGGGCGCGCACGAGCAGCTGCGCGCCCACGGCCGCGCCATGGGCGTGGTGGCGCATCTCGCGCACGACCGCGCCGCGCTGCAGGAGCTGCTCGCACTGTTCCACGGCAAGCGCATGGTGCTGATCGACACCGCCGGCCTCGCGCCGCGCGATCCGCGCCGGCGCGACCTGCTGGACCTCCTCGACCTGCCCGGCATCTCGCGCCTGATGGTGCTCAACGCCGGCGCGCACGGCGACACGCTCGACGAGATGGCCGCCAGCTTCAAGATCGGCGGCGCGCGCCAGGCCGTGCTGAGCAAGACCGACGAGGCCGTGAAGCTGGGCCCGGCGCTCGACACGCTGATCCGCCACCAGCTGGTGCTGCGCGGCGTGGCCCATGGCCCGCGCACCTCGCAGGACTGGAAGCCGGCGCTGGCCGCCGAGCTGGTGCGCGACTCGATGCGCGCGGCGCAGCGCTCGCCCTTCGATCCGCAGCCGGCCGACCTCGAACTGTTCTTCTCGCCGGGCGCGGGCGAACTCTGAGGAGCGTTGCGCCCCACGACACGACATGCAGGCCGCTTCCCCGCTCTCCCAGATGTACACGCCCAAGGGCCGGCTCGACCGCGATGCGCTGATCCGCCAGCACGTGCCGCTGGTGCGCCGGCTGGCGCATCACATGATCGCCAAGCTGCCGCCCAACGTCGAGCTCGACGACCTGATCCAGGTCGGCATGATCGGCCTGGCCGATGCGCTGTCGCGCTACGAGGCCAGCCAGGGCGTGCAGTTCGAGACCTTCGCCACCCAGCGCATCCGCGGCGCCATGCTCGACGAGCTGCGCGACGGCGACTGGCTCTCGCGCGGCTCGCGCAAGAGCCAGAAGCAGATCGAGCAGGCGGTGCGCGCGCTCGAGCAGAAGCTGGGCCGCGCGCCCGCCGAGTCCGAGATCGCCGAGGCGCTCGAGATGCCGCTGGCCGACTACCAGAGCCTGCTGGGCCGCGTGCGCGGCACCCAGCTCGTGTACCTGGAAGACATGGGCGGCGGCACCGATGCCGAGGGCGAGTCGGGCTTTCTCGACCGCCACCTCGCCGACGCCGACGCCGACCCCATGAGCCTGCTCAAGGACCAGCGGCTGCGCCAGGCGCTGGTGGGCGCCATCGACAGCCTGCCCGAGCGCGAGCGCCACATCATGGGCATGTACTACGAGCAGGACATGAACCTCAAGGAGATCGCGGCCGTGCTCGGCGTGACCGAGTCGCGCGTGTCGCAACTGCACAGCCAGTCGATCGCGCGGCTGCGCGCGAAGATGCGCTCGCACTGACGCTCACACGGCACCGTGCCGCGGTGCTTTTTTCATCGCGCGCCGAGGATCGCCGCGAGCTGGCTTTCGAGGCTCCGGTCGGCCGCCGGAAAGCACCCGTCGAGCGCCGCCGTGCCCACCGTGAAGCCCGCGGCACCGCTGGCGCGGATCGCCGCGATGCGTTCCGGCGTGTCGATCGACCCGGCCACGATCACCGGTTTGCCCGCGGCCTCGCACACCGCGCGCATCAGCCGCGGCACGTCGAGCGCGGCGCGGTAGGCCAGCAGGTCCAGACCCGCCACGCCGGGCCGGCTCGCGATCACGCGGGCGCTGGCCACGATCTCGTCGATCGAGCCACCGAGCACGCTCGGATGCCCCGAGACCCGGCCCGCGAACGGGTAGTAGCGGATGCCCGTGCCCTCGAGCAACGGCAGCACGTCGTCGACATGCGTGCCGCCGAGCAGGTGGTCGACGCCGAGCCGGCACGCCATCTCGACCGAGGCGATCTCGCTGTCGCGGTCGAGCGAGACCACCTCGAGGTAGCTCGAGGCGCCGTGTGCGCGGATGCTTCGGTGCAGGCCCTCGAGCGCGGCCATCGGCAGCCCGATGTCCTTGAAGCCGATGTGGCGCACGCCGGCCGCGAGCGCCGTCGCCAGGTGCCGTGCCGCGTCGGCCACGGTGCGGTCGTGGCGCGTGAGCATGAAGATGAATTCGAAGCCGCTCATGGTCGGGTCTTTCTCGTGGTTCGGTTGGCGGCCGCCAGGCGCGCGGCCATGTCGAGCGCGGCCTCGAGGCTGCCGGCGTCGGCGATGCCGCGCCCCGCGATGTCGAAGGCGGTGCCGTGGTCGGGGCTGGTGCGAACGAAGGGCAGGCCGAGCGTGATGTTCACGCCCTTGTCGAGCCCGAGGTACTTGACCGGGATCAGCCCCTGGTCGTGGTACTGCGCCACCACCACGTCGAAGCGGCCCTGGCGCGCCTGCATGAACACCGTGTCGCCGGGCCAGGGACCGCTGGCGTCGATGCCCTCGCGCCGCGCGGCGGCGATCGCGGGCGCGATGGTGCGTTGCTCCTCGTCGCCGAACAGACCACCCTCGCCCGCATGCGGATTGAGCCCCGCCACCGCGATGCGCGGCGCCGCAATGCCGAAGGCCCGGGCGCCCCGGTGCGCGAGCCGGATCGCCGACATCTGCGCCGCGAAGTCCGCGCGCTCGATGGCCTCGCGCAGCGCGCAATGCACCGTCACGAGCACGGTGCGCAGTTCGTCGTTGGCCAGCATCATCGCGACCTTGCAGCCGGTGCGCTCGGCCAGGATCTCGGTATGGCCCGGATAGCGCAGGCCGGCGGCGGCCAGCGCTTCCTTGTGGATCGGCGCGGTGACGATGCCCGCGACACGGCCCGCTTGTGCGAGGGCTATTGCCGCCGAGATCGCCTCGAAGGCGGCCCGGCCGCTGGCCGCATGCACGGCGCCCACGGGCGGCAGCGCCTCGAGCCGCGACGCGGCCAGCAGGTTCACCATGCCCACCTCGTGCGCCATGTCGTCGATCGACGCCGCCACGCGCAGCCTCGCGCCGGCGCCCAGGGCCTCGAAGGCCTGGCGCATCACGCGCGGATCGCCGACCAGCACGCAGCGCCGGGCCCACTCGGCGTTCAGCAAGGTGCGGGCAACGATCTCGGGGCCGATGCCCGAGGGATCGCCCATCGTCAGCGCGAGCCGCTCGGGCGGCGCGGGCTGGGTGAGTTGGGCTGACAGTTCTTGCATCGTGGGGACTTGGTGGACGGCGGGACCGGACGCCCTAATCTATGCAGATGCCCGCCCCAGGACAAACGATGATTGCTGACACCGACGGTGAGCCTGGCTCACGGAAAAACTCCTCGCGCCTGCCCTCGCTGATGGCGCTGCGCTGCTTCGCCGCCGCGGCCCGGACCCAGAACTTCAGCCAGGCCGCCGACAACCTGCACCTGACCCATGGCGCGGTCAGCCGCGCCGTGCGCATGCTCGAGGACGACCTGGGCCTGGCGCTGTTCGAACGGCGCAACCGCGGGGTCTTCCTCACCGAGGCCGGGCGCCGGCTGCAGCGCGCGGTGGACGAGGGCTTCGGCCTGATCGAGGACGCCACGCGCGAGCTGCGGCACTCGGCGCGCCAGGCGCCGCTGGTGCTCTCGTGCGAGCCGACCCTGCTGATGCGCTGGCTGATCCCGCGCTGGCCGAGTTTCCAGGCGCGCCATCCCGAGGCGGCCGTGCACCTGGTGGCGGGCGGCGGGCCGTTCGCCTTCGACGGCGGCATCGACCTCGCGATCCGGCGCAACGATTTCGACTGGCCCGCGAGCGTGCAGGCGCAGCCGCTGTTCGAGGAGAAGGTCGGCCCCGTGTGCAGCCCGGGCCGGGTCGACGCCTTCTTCGACACCGGCGGCGCGGGAGCGTCGCTGCGCCGCGACGCGGTGCGGCTGCACACGCGCACGCGGCCGCAGGCCTGGCCGTCGTGGATGCAGCTGCAGGGCGCATCGGCCGGCGCCGGTGGCAGGGAACAGGTCTTCGAACATTTCTATTTCAGCCTGCAGGCGGCGGTCGCCGGGCTCGGCGTGGCGATCGGGCCCTGGCACCTGGTCTGCGACGACCTCGCGAGCGGCGTGCTGGCGGCGCCGCTGGGTTTCGTCGCGGACGGCTCGGGCTATTTCCTGCTGTCGCCGCAGAAGCCGACGACGGGTCGGCAGCGCCAGTTGCTCGACTGGCTTCTCTCGGTGGTCTGAACGCTAGACTCCGCCCGCATGACCCGAGCCAGATCCCGCAAGACCCTGTTCCTGGCCATCGTGCTCGCATTCGGCGTGGCCTTCGGCTGGTACTTCAAGGTGCCCGCGCTCGGCTACTACTGGCTCAGCACCACGCTGGGCGCGGCGCAATGGGCGAACAACGCGCTGTGGCTGCCGGACTACCGGGTGGCGGTCGAGGGCCTGCCGATCCAGGGCCTGACGCGCAACGCCTCGGGCCTGACCTTCAACACCGAGACCGGCACCCTGTTCACGGTGATCAACCGCCCGCCGCAGATCGCCGAGCTCGACACCGAGGGCCGGCTGCTGCGCGTGATCGGGCTCGAGGGCGTGAAGGATCCCGAGGGCATCACCTACGTGCAGGGCGAGCGCTACGTGATCTCCGACGAAGACAGCCACCGGATGTACTGGGTGCAGATCGGGCGCGACACGCGGCAGGTGTCGGTGGCCGGCCGCCCGAGCCTGGGCATCGGCATCGACCGGCTGCACAACAGCAGCTTCGAGGGCATCTCCTGGGACGGCGTGCACAAGCGCCTGTACGTGGTGCGCGAGAAGCTGCCGATGCGCGTGCTGGTGATCACCGGGCTCGACCCCGACACGCCCTCGAGCGGCTTCAACATCGACATCAGCGAATGGCAGTCCTCGCGCGCGTCCTCGCTGTTCATGAGCGACCTGTCCTCGGTCACGCTGCACGATGCGACCGGCCACCTGTTGCTGCTGAGCGACGAGTCGGCGCTGGTGGTGGAGTACGCACCCGACGGGCGCCCGATCAGCATGCTGCCGCTGTGGCGCGGCTTCGGCGGCCTGCAGCGCAAGGTGCCGCAGCCCGAGGGCGTGGCGGTCGGGCCCGACGGGCGGCTCTACCTGCTGTCGGAACCCAACCTGTTCTACCGCTTCGAGCGCGCGCCGAAGCCTTCGTAGCCTTGGTCGTCAGTGCGCCGGCATCGAGGCCGAGCGCAGGCCCGCGAACACCCTGCGCTCGCCGGGCATGGTGTAGGTGGCATCGGGGCGCGGCCCCAGCAGCGAGGCCAGGCTGCGGTCGACGATGACGGTGCGGCGCGCCACGCTGTCGCGCTGGTTCGACAGCCGCTGGGCCACGGCCTCGATGCGGCGGCGGAATTCGGCGTCGAGCGCTTCGGCCGACAGCGCGGCCTCGAGGGCGCGCGCGAAACCGGTGGCGCAGCGGCGCAGCTCGCCGCTGGCCTGCAGCAGGTCCGAGGGTTGGTCGCAGCGCAGGCCGGCATCGACCCGGTCGAGCTGGTCCTCGACCTCGCTCAGCAGCATCTCGGCGGAAGCACGGGTATCGGGCATGGCATCAGTTCCTTGCGCGGCTCAGGAATTCCTGGGCGTTGGCCAGGAGCTTGTCGGCGATGGCGCCGGAGTCGACCTTGAAGCTGCCGTCGGCGATGGCGGCGCGCACCGCGGCCACCTTCGCCGCGTCGATGCCGTTGCCGGCCGTGGCGGCGGCCTCCAGCGTGCGGGCCGAGGCCGACACGCTGACCGGCGTGCCGGTGGCGTCGCCGGCATCGGCCACCGCGGGCGTGGCGCCCCGGCCGGTCTTCGCGGTCGCGGCCACGCCAGTGGCGGCCGCGACGGCGGGATCTTGCAACGGGTTGATCTTCATGGCGGCTCCTGGCCCCGGGCGGGGGCTTCGTCCCCAGGATTTCGGCCGCCGTTCGACGGACTTGAGGACTTTTTCGAAGTTTTTTGCGCCGCGCCGCTCACATCGAGAGGCGCACGGTGCGCGGATCCTGCACCACGCCGGTGGTGATGCGCCCATTCTCCATGCGGATGCGCACCATCTGGCCGATCACGCCCGGCGTCAGCGCCTGGGCCTCGGTGGCGATCTCGAAGCCCTGGCCCTGGGCCACCACGCGCACCTGGGTGCCGGCGGCAAAGGCCTGGGCCGGCTTCACCATCGACTGGCGCAGCGGCTGGCCGGCCTGCAACGAGCGCGAGGCGACCTGCCCCACCCACTGGGTGGCCTCGGCCATCACCGGCGAGGGATCGGCGGCCCAGTCGGCCTCGGCCTCGACCGCGTCGGCCGCGCTCAGCACGGTGCCGGGCAGCACGTTGTCGCGCAGCACCCAGGCCGGGCCGAAGGCCTTGATGGTGACCGGCAGGAACACGTTCCAGCGCGCGCCGCCCTCGACGCAGCGCAGCCCGAGCCGGGTGCGGCCCCACAGGCGCAGGCCGGTGGGAATGTAGGGCTCGACGCGGCTGCAGGGTGCCAGGCGCAGCCGGTTGTCGAGCGCGCCGATGGCGACCTCCATGCGCAGCGGCGCGGGATTGGCCGACTGGGCCTGGGCCACGGCGTCGTCGAGCCACTGGCGGGTGCTGGCGGCGAAGGCCTCGCCGGCCTCGGCGCCTTCGGACGGCGCCTGCTGGGCGAAGGCGCTGAATGCGGTGCCGGCCGCGAGCAGCAGCGCGCCGGCGGCGAGATGGAATGCGGGGATGGCCATGGGCTCCTCCGGGATGTGCAGGGACGGAAATGCGGAACGCGCGCGCCTCGGCCCACCGCGCCGCGACCCGCACTGTAGGCAGTCCGCCCCGACCCCAAAGCCGCGATAAGGCCGAAAAAGCCGCCTTTCATCCGCGCTTCCGAAATCCGCGCGGCTCCCACAATTTCCGCACGGGCGCTCACGCCCACCCCCTTCGCGAGGACCCTGGCCCATGCTCGACAAACTGACGAACTCACTGGATTTCCAGGCGAAAGCGCTGGTGCTGCGTGCCGACCGCCAGCGCGACATCGCGAGCAACATCGCCAACGCCGACACGCCCGGCTACGCGGCGCGCGACTTCAGCTTCGCCGATGCGATGCGCGAGGCCACGGGCGGCGGCACGCCGCGCGCCGCCTCGGGTGCCAGCGCCGACGGCCGCACCGATGCGCGCCACATCCCGCTGACCTCGGGCGGCGGAACCGGTGGCACGGGCGCCAGCGGCGGCTACGCGGTCCAGACCCAGCCCTCGCTCGACGGCAACAGCGTCGACCTCGACCGCGAGCGCGCGGCCTTCGCCGACAACGCGGTGCGCTACGAGGCCACGCTGCGCTTCATCAACGGCCAGGGCAAGACGCTGCTCGCGGCCATCCAGGGGCAATAAGCCATGTCGATGTTCTCGATCTTCGGCATCTCCGGCAGCGCGGTCAGCGCGCAGTCGCAGCGCCTCAACGTGGTGGCCAGCAACCTGGCCAATGCCGACGCGGTAGCCGGCCCCGACGGCCAGCCCTACAAGGCGCGCCAGGTGGTGTTCCAGACCGTGGCGCTCGACGGCGAGACCGGCGCCGGCGTGCGCGTGGACTCGGTGACCGAGAACCAGACGCCCGGTCGCAAGGTGCACGAGCCCGCCAACCCGATGGCCGACGCCCAGGGCTACGTGACCCATTCGAACGTGAACGCGGTGGAGGAGATGGTCAACATGATCTCGGCCTCGCGCTCCTACCAGAACAACGTCGAGGTGATGAACACGGCCAAGAACCTGCTGCTCAAGACGCTGCAGATCGGCCAGTGACCACCACCCCACCGCACACCCCTCTTCCGGACGCCCGCGCATGACCTCCACCGCCGCCACCTCCAAACTCACCGGCACCACCTACGTGCCGAGTTCGAGCGCGGACAGCAAGTCGATCTCCGCCAGCGGCACCGCCGAGGCGCAGGACCGCTTCCTCAAGCTGCTGGTCGCCCAGCTCGCGAACCAGGATCCGATGAATCCGATGGACAACGCGCAGATGACCTCGCAGATCGCGCAGATCAACACGGTCACGGGCATCCAGCAGCTCAACGACACGATGAAGAACATGAACACCCAGATGTCGGCCATGCAGGTGCTGCAGGCCGGCAACCTGGTGGGCCACGGCGTGCTGACCGAGGGCAACCAGCTGGCCTTCGACACCACCGCCAAGACCGCGGTGGGCGCGATCGAGCTGCCGGCCAAGGCCAGCAACGTGAAGATCCAGGTCACCACGGCCGGCGGCCAGGTCATCGACACCGTCTCGCTCGGCGAGCTCGAGGCGGGCCAGCACGGCTTCACGCTCGATTCCTCCACGTACCCGGCCGACACGCCGCTGCAGTTCAAGGTCATCGCCACCAACGGCAGCGAGAAGGTCGACGCCGTGGCGCTGATGCGCGACAAGGTGGTGGCCGTGGGCAGCGACGCCAGCGGCGGCCTCACGCTCACGCTGCTGACCGCGGGCAAGACGCCCTACGCCAACGTGCACGCCGTTCTCTGACAGACACCCCTTCCCATCCAGCACACAGGAGCCACTCCATGAGCTTTCAACAGGCACTCTCGGGTCTCAACGCCGCCAGCCGCAGCCTCGACGTGATCGGCCACAACATCGCCAACGCGGGCACCACCGGCATGAAGTCCTCGCGCGCCGAGTTCGCCGAGATCTACGCCAGCTCGGCCGGCGCCATCGGCGGCACCAACGTGGGCCTGGGCGTGGGCGTGGCCGACGTCTCGCAGCAGTTCTCGCAGGGCTCGCTGTCGATCACCGGCAACGACCTCGACGTGGCGATCAACGGCGGCGGCTTCTTCCAGGTGAAGGCGCCCGACGGCTCCACCGCCTACACCCGCGCCGGCAACTTCAAGCAGGACAAGCAGGGCAACATCATCACCAACAGCGGCGCGCAGGTGATGGGCTATGCCACCGACGCCAACGGCGTGCGCCAGAGCTACGACGCGATCCCGCTGAAGCTGCCCACCGGCGCGCCCATTCCCGCCAAGCAGACCACCAAGATGGCGGCCGAGATCACGCTCGACGCCAGCGCCGTGGTCGCCTCCACCGCCACGCCGCCGACACCGATCCGCACCTACGGCACCTCGCTGACCGCCTACGACGCGCAGGGCCTCGAGGTGCCGGTCGGCCTGTACTTCCAGAAGACCGCCAACAACAGCTGGAACGTCTACACCAGCGTCAACGGCAGCGATCCCGCGGCCTCGACGCCATTCCAGCTCAACTTCAACGCCGACGGCAGCCTGAACACCACCACCTCGACGGTGCCCGCGATCACGCTGTCCTCGCCCAACGACCCGACGCGCACCTTCACCGCCTCGCTCGACCTCAGCAAGATGACCCAGGTCAACGCGCGCTTCGCGGTCTCGGACCTGACGCAGGACGGCTACACCGCCGGCCAGCTCACCGGCATCAAGATCGAGGACACCGGCGTCATCACCGCCACCTACTCGAACGGCCAGACCCAGGCCGCGGGCCAGGTCGCGCTGGTGAACTTCCGCAATGCCCAGGGCCTGGCGCCCAGCGGCTCGGGCTACTGGGTCGAGACCGCCGCCTCGGGCCAGCCGGTGCGCGGCGCGCCCGGCGAGGGCACCTTCGGCCAGCTGCGCTCGGGCGCGCTGGAGGAATCGAACGTCGACCTCACGGCCGAGCTGGTCAACATGATGAGCACGCAGCGCGCCTACCAGGCCAATGCGCAGACCATCAAGACGCAGGACCAGGTCATGTCCACGCTGATCAACCTGCGCTGACCGGACGCACCGGAAGCGACGCGCGATGGACCGCCTGATCTACACCGCCATGAGCGGCGCGAGCGCCGCGGCGCAGCGCCAGAGCGTGCTCGCCAACAACCTGGCGAATGCCTCGACCCAGGGCTTTCGCGCCGAGCTCTCGACCTTCCGCGCCGTGCCGCTGCGCGGCGACGGCGCCAGCACGCGCGTGTTCGCGATGGAAGCCACCTCGGGCCACGACGACAAGCCCGGCGCGATCCAGCGCACCGGCCGCGCGCTCGACATGGTGGCGCAGGGCAGGAGCTGGTTCGCGGTGCAGGGCCTCGACGGCACCGAGGCCTACACCCGCGCCGGCGCCTTCCAGGTCTCGCCCGAAGGCACGCTGATGACCAGCTCGGGCCTGCCGCTGCTGTCCGACGGCGGCGCGCCGATCGACGTGCCGCCGGGCTCGGAGCTGTCGGTGGGCAGCGACGGCACGGTCAGCGCCAAGACCGGCGACCAGCCCTCCTCCACCCTGGGCCGCCTCAAGCTGGCCACGCCCACGGCCGACGACCCGCTGCGCCGCGGCGAGGACGGCCTGTTCCGCACCGCCTCGCAGGAGCCGCTGCCATCGGACGCCACCGCGCGCGTGGAGACCGGCGCGCTCGAGGGCTCGAACGTGAACCCGATCGAGACCATGGTCGGAATGATCGCCGCCGCGCGCCAGTTCGACAGCCAGCTGCGCCTGCTGCAGTCCGCGCAGGATTCCGACAAGTCGGCCGCGCAGCTGCTCAACGTCCAGGGCTGATGCCCATCGCAAGAGAAAGACCCTCGCCATGATCAATTCGCTCTGGATCTCCAAGACCGGCATGGAAGCCCAGCAGACCCAGCTGGACGTGATTTCGCACAACCTCGCCAACGTCTCGACCACGGGCTACAAGCGCGCCAACGCGGTGTTCGAGGACCTGATGTACCAGAACCTGCGCCAGGTCGGCGCCAACAGCACCGAGCAGTCGCAGCTGCCCACCGGCCTGCAGCTGGGCCTGGGCGTGCGCACGGTCGCCACCAGCCGCTCGTTCTCGCAGGGCAGCATGCAGCAGACCAACAACCAGTTCGACCTGGCGATCAAGGGCAACGGCTTCTTCCAGGTCACGCAGCCCGACGGCACCATCGGCTACACGCGCGACGGCTCGTTCCAGGTCGATGCGCAGGGCCGGCTGGTCACCTCCTCGGGCCTGCCGGTGGCCAACGGCATCACGGTGCCCGCCACCGCGACCAGCGTCAGCATCTCGAGCGACGGCACGGTCTCGGCCACGCTGTCGGGCAATGCCACGCCTCAGAACATCGGCTCGCTGGCGATCGTCAACTTCATCAATCCGGCCGGCCTCGAGCCGCTGGGCGAGAACCTCTATGCCGAGACCGCCGCCTCGGGCCAGCCCAACGGCGGCACCGCGGGCACCAACGGCCTGGGCACGGTGATGCAGGGCTTCCTCGAGACCTCGAACGTGAACGTGGTGCAGGAGCTGGTCTCGATGATCCAGACGCAGCGCGCCTACGAGATGAACTCCAAGGCCATCCAGACCAGCGACCAGATGCTGCAGAAGCTGGGGCAGCTGTGAGACTGTCGCTGTTCCGCGCGGCCTTCGCCGCCCTCGCCCTCGTCGTGGCCGGCGGCTGCACCACGCTGGCCAACACGCCGCAGGTCGAGATGCCCTCGACCGCGCCGCCGCCCGTGAGCGCCTCGCCGATGGCGGCCGTGCCGCGCCAGGCCACGGGCAGCCTGTTCCGCACCGCGAGCTACCGGCCGCTGTTCGAGGACCGGCGCGCGCGCATGATCGGCGACACGGTGACGATCTCGATCGTCGAGAACGTGAGCGCGAGCCAGAAGTCGACCTCGACCATCGGCAAGACCAGCAGCATCGACACCGGCATCGCGGCGCTGCCCTTCTTCGCCGCCAACTCCTTCGGCCGCGCCAGCGCCAATGCCGAGTCGGCCCACAACTTCGCGGGCAAGGGCGGCACCGAGAGCGCCAACACCTTCCAGGGCTCGATCACCGCGACGGTGATCGACGTGCAGCCCAACGGCCACCTGGTGGTGACCGGCGAGAAGCAGATCGGCGTGAACCAGAACGTGGACGTGCTGCGCTTCTCGGGCACCATCGATCCGCGCTCGATCCAGGCCGGCAGCAACGTGCTGTCGACGCAGGTGGCGAACGTGCGCATCGAGTCGCGCGGCCGCGGCGCGCAGCAGGAATCGCAGGTGATGCCCTGGCTGGGCCGCTTCTTCATGAGCGTGCTGCCGTTCTGAGG
Source organism: Variovorax sp. GW821-FHT10D07 (assembly GCF_059415325.1). Classification (NCBI taxonomy): domain Bacteria; kingdom Pseudomonadati; phylum Pseudomonadota; class Betaproteobacteria; order Burkholderiales; family Comamonadaceae; genus Variovorax; species Variovorax sp. GW821-FHT10D07. The sequence continues at coordinate 217,796 of NZ_JBWKMZ010000010.1, forward strand.
ATGCACGACGCCATGGCCCTTTCACCGAAGCACCGCCTGCGCCGCCGGCTCGCCGCCTTCTCGTTCGGCGTGGCCGGCATGCTGCTGCTCGCGCTCGGCCCCGCGCAAAAGGCGCATGCGCTGCGCATCAAGGAAGTCGCCGCCGTGCAGGGCGTGCGCAGCAACCAGCTCACGGGCTACGGCCTGGTGGTCGGGCTCGACGGCACCGGCGACCAGACCACGCAGATGCCCTACACCACGCAGAGCGTGGCGAACTACCTGCAGCAGCTGGGCATCACGCTGCCCGACAACCGCGCCTCGCAGCTGCAGCTGAAGAACGTGGCGGCGGTGATCGTCACCGCGCAGCTGCCGGCCTTCGCGCAGCCGGGCCAGCAGCTCGACGTCAACGTCTCCTCGATGGGCAATGCCAAGTCGCTCAAGGGCGGCACGCTGGTCGCCACGCCGCTGCGCGGCGCCGACGGCGAGATCTACGCGCTCGCGCAGGGCAACATGGTGGTGGGCGGCGCCGGCGCCTCCGCCGCCGGCAGCAAGGTGCAGATCAACCACCTGAGCGCGGGCCGCGTGCCCAACGGCGCGCAGGTGGAACGCAGCGTGCCCTCGCCGCTGCTCGACGGCGACAGCGTGAACCTCGACCTCAACGCGGTCGACTTCCAGACCGCGCGCCGCGTGGCCCAGGCCATCGACCGCAAGCTCGGCACCGGCACCGCGCGCGCCATGGACGGCCGCACGGTGCAGGTGCGCGCGCCCACCGACGCCAATGCGCGCGTGAACTTCATCGCCGAGCTCGAGGAGCTCACGCTCGAGGCCAGCACGCCCGCGGCCAAGGTGGTGATCAATGCGCGCACCGGCTCGATCGTGCTGAACCAGGCCGTGACGCTCGGCCCCTGCGCCATCGCGCACGGCAACCTGTCGGTCACGATCAGCTCGGCGCCGGTGATCAGCCAGCCCGCGCCGCTGTCGGGCGGGCGCACGGTGGTGGCCGAGCAGGCCTCGATCCAGATCAAGCAGGAGCCCGGCACCATGATCCAGGTGCCCGCCGCGCCGCTGCTGGCCGACGTGGTGCGCGCCCTCAACTCGCTGGGCGCCACGCCGCAGGACCTGCTCGCGATCCTGCAGGCCATCAAGGCCTCGGGCGCGCTCAACGCGGAACTCGAGGTGATCTGATGTCGATGCAGACCTCGCTGTCCGCGATGTCCATGTCGCCTTCCACCGGCCAGGGGCTGGCGGCCGACGCGCGCTCGCTCGACGCGCTCAAGCTCGCGGCCAACGGCAACGACCCGAAGGCGGTGCGCGAGGCGGCCAAGCAGTTCGAGTCGCTGTTCATGCGCGAGCTGATCAAGAGCATGCGCGAGGCCACCATGAAGTCCGGCCTGCTCGACAGCGACGGCGAGAAGCTCGGCACCGACCTGCTCGACCAGCAGTTCGCGGTGCAGCTCTCGGGCCTGCCCGGCGGGCTCACCGACGCGATCACGCGCCAGCTCACGCAGCAGATGAGCGGCACCGCCAAGGCCCCGACCATCGCGCTGGGCGCCGAAGCCGCGCGCATCAAGCCGGCCGCCAACCAGCGCAGCTTCGTCGAGCAGCACGACGATGCGGCCGAGCGCGTGTCGCGCGAGACCGGCATTCCCGCCAGCTTCATGATCGGCCAGGCCGGCCACGAGACCGGCTGGGGCCGCAGCGAGATCCGCCACCGCGACGGCAGCCCCTCGCACAACCTGTTCGGCATCAAGGCCGGCGGCAGCTGGACCGGCCCCACCGTGGTCGTGACCACCACCGAATACATCGGCGGCGAGCCGCGCAAGGTGACGGCGCGCTTTCGCGCCTACGACTCCTACGAGGAGTCGTTCCGCGACTACGCGCGCCTGATCGGCAACTCGCCGCGCTACGAGAAGGCGCGCGCCAGCGTGAGCTCGGTCAGCGCCTACGCGAGCGAACTGCACCGCGCCGGCTACGCCACCGACCCGGCCTACGCGGCCAAGCTCAGCCGCGCGATCCACACCACGCTGAAGATCCAGCGCACCTGAAGCGCACAGGCCAGTCCCCGAGAAAGATCCCGCCATGAGTCTGCTCAACGTCGGCGCCCGCGCCCTGCTCGCGAACCAGGTCGCGCTGTCGACCACCGGCCACAACATCGCCAACGCCAGCACCGTCGGCTACTCGCGCCAGACCGCCGTGATGGGCCAGGTCGCGGGCCAATACACCGGCAGCGGCTACATCGGCAAGGGCGTCGAGGTCACGACCATCGAGCGCGCCCACAACGAGTTCCTCACGCGCCAGGCCGCGGCCGCGCAGTCGGTGCAGGCCATGGACGCCACGCGCGCGGCGCGCCTGTCCTCGCTCGAGGACATCTTCAAGGGCGGCAAGACCGGCCTGGGCGCGGCCGTGTCGGACCTGCTCAACGCCTTCTCCGACATCGCGAGCGCGCCGACCGACGTGACGGCGCGCAACGTGGTGCTCACGCGCGCCGACGAGATGGCCGCGCGCATGCGCGATGCCCAGACCCGGCTCGACGACCTGCAGAAGGGCGTGAACTCGCAGCTCGGCGACGCGGTGCGCAGCATCAACGGCCTGGCCGCACGGCTGGCCACGCTCAACGAGCAGATCGCGCGCGCCAGCGGCGGCGGCCAGAGCCCGAACGACCTGCTCGACCAGCGCGACCAGCTGCTGCGCGAGCTCAACCAGCAGGTGCAGACCACCACCGTGCAGGCCGACGACGGCTCGCTCAGCGTGTTCGTGGGCAGCCAGGCGCTGGTGCTGGGCAACAAGGCGGCGCAGGTCGCGATGAGCACCGACGACGCCAACCAGAGCAAGCTGACGCTGATGCGCAGCGGCCTCTCGACCACCATCGACGAGGCCACGCTCGGCGGCGGCGCGGTCGCGGGCCTGCTGCGCTTCCAGAACAGCGACCTGGCCGAGGCGCGCGACGGCCTGGGCCGCATGGCGCTCACCCTGACGACCGAGATCAATGCCCAGCACCGGCTCGGCGTGGACCTCGACGGCAAGGCCGGCGGCGATTTCTTCAAGCCGATCGCGATCCCCGATGCCATGGGCGCCGCGAGCAACACCGGCAACGCGGTGATCGGCGCCACGGTGTCCAACACCTCGGCGCTCGCGGCCTCGAGCTACCAGGTCAAGTTCGGCGCGGGCGGCAGCATCGAGGTGCAGCGGCTGTCGGACGGCAAGACCACCAGCTTCGCGGGCCCGATGCCGATCGAGATCGACGGGCTCAAGCTCGACCTGAAGTCGGGCAGCGCGGCCGAGGGCGACAGCTTCGTGCTCAAGCCCTATGCCTCGGCCGCCGGCGACATGGCCACCGTGCTGCGCTCGGCGCGCGGGCTGGCCGCGGGCAGCCCGGTCGAGGCGCGCGTGGGCACCGGCAACACCGGCGGCATGGCGGTCGGCAGCCTGGCCGCGACCTCGGCCAATGCCAACCTCAACCAGCCGGTCACGCTGACCTTCAACGGCGCGGGCGGCTTCGACGTGTCGGGCAACGGCACCGGCAACCCGACCAGCGTGCCCTACGTGGCGGGCCAGCCGATCAGCTACAACGGCTGGACCATCGTGCTGTCGGGCACGCCCAAGGCCGGCGACACGATCACCGTGCAGGCCGCCACCACCGCCTACGGCGGCAGCAACGCCGGCAATGCGCAGGCGCTGCTGGCACTGCGCGACAAGACGGTGTTCGACGGCGCCCCCATGACCGACGGCTATGCCGCGCTGATGGCGCAGGTCGGCGTGCGTTCGCAGAGCGCGCAGTACGCGGCCGAGATCTCGGGCTCGATCGCCACCTCGCTCGAGACCGACCGCACCAGCCAGGCCGGCGTGAACCTCGACGAGGAAGCCGCCAAGCTGCTGCAGTACCAGCAGGCCTACCAGGCCTCGTCCAAGATGATCCAGATCGCGCAGAGCATCTTCGATTCGCTGCTGCAGAACATGAACTGACCCGGGAGACAGGAAGAACCATGACAGCCACCCGCCTCGCCAGTGCCACCACCTACGACAACGCGGTGCGCCAGCTCACCACGCGCCAGTCCCAGCTCTCGAAACTGCAGGAACAGCTCAGCGCCAGCAAGAAGGTGCTGCGCCCGAGCGACGACCCGACCGGCGCCGCGCAGGCCGAGCGCGCCATCACGCGCATGGCGCGCGTCAGCACCGACCAGCGCGCGCTGGAGCTGCAGCGCAACGCGGTCTCGACGGCCGAGTCGACCCTGGGCAGCGCGACCGCGGCCATGGCCGAGTTCCGCACGCTGGTGGTGAACGCCGGCAATGCCACGCTGTCGGCGGCCGACCGCGCCACCATCGCGCAGCGCCTGACCACCCTGCGCGGCCAGCTGCTCGGCTATGCCAATGCGCAGGACAGCAACGGCCAGTCGCTGTTCGGCGGCCTGGGCAGCACCGCGGCGCCCTTCGTCGACAACGGCAGCGGCGTGCGCTTCGACGGCATCGCGGGCCAGGCCGGCGCCGCCAGCGACACCGCCATCCCCTCGATGCTCGACGGCTACGGCACCTGGATGGACGTGCCCACCGGCAACGGCGTGTTCACCGTGAGCCAGGCGGCCGGCACGCGCAACGTCTACAGCGACGCCGGCAAGGTGGTCGATCCCTCGGCGCTGACCGGCCACGGCTACCGCGTCGCGTTCAGCGTCGCCAACGGCGTGACCACCTACGACGTGATCGACACCACCACGCAGGCCACGCTCAAGTCGGGCCAGCCCTACACCGCGGGCCAGGCGATCGAGTTCGCCGGGATCTCGCTCACGGCCAGCGGCGTGCCGGCTGACGGCAACGCTTTGACCGTCGCGCCGAGCGGCAAGACCAGCCTGTTCGGCGTGCTCGACCAGGCGATCGCGGGCGTGAAGGACGGCAGCAACAGCAGCGGCCAGCTGGCGCAGAACGTGGCGCAGTCGCTGGTGCAGATCGACGCCGCGAGCGCGCGGCTGTCGGCCTCGCGCGGCCGCGCGGGCGACCTGCTGAACCAGGTCGACAGCATCTCCGACCGCCAGTCCTCGCGCAGCCTGCAGCTCGAGGCCGACCGCTCGCGCGCCGAGGACCTCGACACGATCCAGGCACTGTCCGACTTCAAGACCCAGCAGACCGCCTACTCCGCGGCCCTCGGCTCCTATGCCGAAATCCAGAAACTCTCGCTGTTCAACTTCATCGGCTGACGCGGCGTGACTGCCCTTTCGTTCTTTCTCTCCTTCTCGTCTTCATGTCTCAATCGGTCCTCGGCAGCCTGACCTTCGGCTACCGCCCGTTCTGGAACCGGCCGCGCGCGCTCGCGGGAGTCCAGCTGTTCGTCCACGAGGACCGCCAACGCATCGACGGGCGCCACCTGCTGCGCACGCTGGCCGAGACCTGGAACGCCGATTCGCCGACCCTGCTGCTGTCGATCCAGACGCCCGAGTTCCTGCGCGACATCGCGAGCAACGCCGAGGCGGCCGGCCCGATGCTCGAGATTCCGCTCGGCTGGATGCAGGACGCCGGCCTGCGCCCCGCGGTGCGCGCCGCCGCCCGCCGCGGTGTGCGCATGGTCGCGAGCGGCGTGCCGACCCAGATCCCCGATGCCGAGGCCGCGCCCTGGTTCGAGCGCCGGCTGCTGCGGCTGGCACCGGAAGACGCGATGGACGCACTGCGCCTGGCGCAGGTGGAGCGCGACACCACGGTGTTCGACCGCGGCATGACGCACCCCGGCGAGAGCAGCCCGGTGCGCCCCGACGCGCTGATCGACGGCGTGGCCAGCCGCGCCCTGGCCGAGCATGCGCTCGACCAGCAGAACGCCTGGGCCGTGGCCGGCTGGCCCAGCGAGGACGTGCTGCACGGCTACGGCGGCCAGCCGCTGCCGCCGACGCGGCGCGCCATCGTGCGCGTGATGAACGCGATCGACGCCGAGGAGTCGCTCGAGCGCATCGACCAGCTCGTGAGCCGCGAGGCCGCGCTGGTCTACGCGCTGATGCTCTACCTGAACTCGCCGGGCCTGGGGCTGCCGAACCGCGTGGCCTCGCTGCGCCACGGCTTCATGATGATCGGCTTCCAGCGCCTGAGCACCTGGCTGTCGCAGCAGCTGCCGACCGCCAGCGAGGACGCCAACCTGCGCCCGCTCAACACCTCGATGGCGATGCGCGGCCACCTGGTCGCGCAGCTGATGGACGCCGGCATCGAGGACGACCTCAAGCGCGAGGTCTACCTCTGCGGCCTGTTCTCGCAGCTCGACCTGGTGATGGGCGAGCCGCTGCGCACCAGCTTCGGCCGCATCCCGCTGACCGACCGCATCGTGGCCGCGACCATCGCGCAGAACGGCCCCTACGCGCCCGCGCTGCAGCTCGCGACCGCGCTCGAATCGAGCAACCCGACCGCGCTGCGCAACCTGCGCCGCACGCATGCGGTCGATGCCGAGGAAGTCAACCGCGCGCTGCTGCGGATGATCGCGGCGGGCGGCTTCTAGGCCGAGGCTCCTCCATTGGGAGGAGCCGCCTCTTTTTTTGCCCGCCGGGCCCTTTTTCTCCTCAAGTCTTGCGCCGACGCGCCGAAAAAGCGGACATGCGGCCCCGCGTGGCCGCGCCCAGGAACCGGAGAACACCATGTCGGGCATCCCGCAACGACTTTTCATCCACGGCCCCCGGGTCTGAAGGCCATCCGTGTCCAGCCTGGCACCCTTGGCCCGCGAATTCAACGCCCGTCCGCCGGGCTACTGCAGCGCCGCGCGCGCGCTGACCATCAACCGCCTCCAGCAGCCGGCCACCCAGGCCAGCAACGATGCCTCGGCCGTGCCCGACTTCGCCGCGAGCTGCCCCGCCTTCACCATGGCCTTCCAGCCCATCGTCGACGTCGACAAGGGCGAGGTCTACGCGCACGAGGCGCTGGTGCGCGGCATCCACGGCGAAGGCGCCGGCCACATCCTCGGGCTGGTGCATGCGCGCCACCGCGTCGAGTTCGACCGCGCCTGCCGCGCCAAGGCGATCGAGCTCGCGGCCGGGCTGCGCATGGCCTCGCGGCTGAGCCTCAACGTGATGCCCAACGATGCCGGGCGCCAGGGCGAATGCTTCCAGAGCGCGGTCGAGACCGCCGAGCGCTTCGGCTTCCCGAAGGAGCGGCTGATCTTCGAGGTGACCGAGTCGGAGCGCGTCGAGGACCTGCCGCACCTGGTGCAGGCCTTCGAGATGCACCAGCAGCACGGTTTCTCCTCGGCCATCGACGACTTCGGCGCCGGCTTCGCGGGCTTCGAGCTGTTCGTCGCGCTCAGGCCGCACATCGTCAAGCTCGACATGGAGCTGATCCGCAACATCCACACCGACGGCGTGCGCCGCGCCGTGGTCAAGGGCTTCGTCTCGACCTGCGGCGAACTCGGCATCCACGTGGTGGCCGAGGGCGTGGAGGTCATGGAAGAGGCGATGGCGCTGCGCGAGCTCGGCATCCGGCTGTTCCAGGGCTACCTGTTCGCGCGGCCGGTGGTCGAGACGCTGCCGGCCGTGAACTGGGAGTGGGAGAAGCGTTTCGACTAGCTCGCGAACCAGTCGCGCGCCGAGCGGCCCTGATCGGGCCCGAGCATTGAAAAGCCGCCGTCGACCGGAATGTCGGCGCCGGTCACGAAGCGTGCCGCGTCCGAGCACAGGAACAGCACCACCTGCGCCACGTCGTCGCCGTCGCCCGCGCGGCCCAGCGGATGCAGCGGCGCGGCCATGCGGTCGGCCCTGGCGCGGTCGCCGCCGGCCATGCGCGAGAGCGCGTCCGACCAGGTCCAGCCCGGCGACACCGAATTCACGCGGATGCGCCGCGGCGCCAGCGTCGCGGCCTGGTTGCGCGTGAGCTGCAGGATCGCCGCCTTGGCCGCGGGATAGAGCGCGCGGTCGGCCGTGCCGAACTTGCCGCCCACGCTGCCCATGTTGACGATGGCCCCGCCCTGCGCGGCCAGCGCCTCGGTCGCCTTGTGCACGAGCAGCGCGCCGGAGACCAGGTTGACGTCGAGCGCGGCCAGCCATTCGGCGCGCTTCGCGCCCATGCCGCCGTCGTTGTAGACCACGGCGTTGTTGACCAGGCAGTCGATGCGGCCCTCGATGCGCAGCGCATCGGCCACCAGCGCGTCGAGCGCGTCGTCGTTCGCGATGTCGCAGGCGGCGAAGCGGCAGGCCGCGCCGACCTCTTCCGCCAGCGCCTGGCCGCGCGCCGCGTCGATGTCGACCGCGACCACGCGCGCGCCGGCCTGGGCCAGCGTGCGCACGATGGCGCTGCCCAGCATCGCGGCCGCGCCGGTGACGATCGCGACCTTGCCTTGCATGTTCATGAGATGTCCTTCATCGGTTCAGGGGCCCATCTGGGCGAGCGCGTCCTCGACGCCGATCACCTGCGCGAGCATCGACAGATTCTCCAGGCTCGCGGCATGCAGGTGCGGCTGCGCCGTGTTGCAGGCATCGGCCACCACCGCCACGTCGTAGCCCAGGTCGCTCGCATGGCGCGCGCCGTGCTCGACCACGTGGTTGGTCGCGATGCCCGCCACGTAGAGCCGGTCGGCGCCGGTGGCGCGCACCGCCTGCTCGAGCCCGCTGGCCCAGAACGGGTTGTTGCGCTTGTGCGTGACCACGGCCTCTCCGGGCAGCGGCGCGAGCTCGTCGTAGAACTCGGCGCCCCAGCTGCCCTCCTGCACCGCGCCGCTCTGCGCGACACGGCGGAACAGCGTGCAGTTGTCGAGGCAGTCGACGTAGCCGGGCGCGAAGGCGATGCGCACGAAGATCACCGGCACGCCGGCGGCGCGCGCGCCCGCGATCAGCCGGCCGGCCGAGGCGATCAGGCGCGGGCGGGCCGGATCGTCGGCCGCGACGCCCACCCGCACCTTGCCGTCGGCGTGCAGCACGTCGTTCTGGTAGTGCATCGCGAGCAGCGCGGCCTTCACACGAACACCTGCAGCGCTTCGTGCGCGGCGTCGCAATTGACCAGCTCGACGCGCTTGAGATGGATGCGCAGTTCGCCCTCGTGGCGGCGCAGCGTGTGCAGCACGCTGCCGCCGAACATGCGCTGCTCGGTCTTGCGCCATTCGAGCAGCACGAAGGTGGAGCGCACGGTGCAGCCGCCGTTCTCGCCCTCCTCCCGCGCCTCGATGCCGATGTTGCCCACCACGTGCACCGTGCGCGTGGGCGGCTGCTGCGAATAGGCGCGCGCCTGCTCGAGCCGGCGCGCGCGCATCGAGCGCAGCAGCGCGTCCTCGCAGAACAGCGAGGCATGGTTGAGGTGGTCGGCCTGGCCGTGCACCAGCGGCACCCAGTACAGGCCGTCGGCCGTGAACAGGCGCTGCCATTCGTCCCAGCGGTGCTCGTCGAGCAGCCGCGCCTCGTGATGCAGGAACTGCGTGATCTCCTGCTGTTCGTTCCAGTCGAGGAAGTTCATGCGGCGCTCCCGGTGTCCACGCCCATGTATTTGGCCCAGGCGCCGAACATGTTGCGCGCGGGCATCTCGCTGTTGCCGTTGGAGGCGCGCCCGCCGGGCAGCGGCTGGTCGCGCCCGACGGCGCGGTGCATGCTGACCCAGTCGCCGCCGTCCGAACCCAGGCCCTCCTGCACCCGGTTGTAGGCCTCGAGGTCGTCGGGCATCACGTTCGACGAGGGCGAGTTGACGATGTTCGTGTACTTGAGCGTGCGCTGGAAGGTGGCCTCGGGCGCGCCCTTGAGCCGGAAGCTGAAGATCTCGACCAGCGTGCGGTCGACCGACAGCGGCCGGATCACGCGGATCTGCTGGAACGAGGTGTGGGGCGAGCAGCTCGGGTAGACGATGGTGTTGTGGCGGTTCACGCGCAGGATCTGGTCGGCGCGCTCGGCGCCCTGCGCCGCCTCGAGCGCGGCCACGTAGGCCAGGCTCACCGGGTCGGTCGGCGGCACGAAGATGCCTTCCATGAAGCCGTGGCCGTTGTCGTAGCCCTTGAGCTCGAGCTTCTCCCAGAACTCGAGCGGCTCGCCGTTGCCGTCGACGATCACCACCTCGAAGGGTTTCTGCGTGCCGGCGGGCATGGCCTCGAACTCCTCCTTGGCCGCGCGCCACGACGACTCGTGCGTGGCCACCGCGTGGATGGTGTCGTGCAGGTTCTCGAAGAAGATCTTCCAGTTGTTGCGCTGGATCACGCGCTGCACGCCGCCGGCCACCTCGACCTCGCCCTCGGGCGCGCGGTCGCAGAAGTTGTCGAGCGAGGTCGCGACGCCGCCGAGGAACTCCTTGAGCTCGGGCCCTTCCTTCGACAGGCTCGCGAACACGAAGCCGCGGTGCGTGGCGACGCGCGCCACGTTGCGCACGCCGTACTGCGGGTCCTTGAGGTCGAGCCCCGTGTCCTCGTAGCCGCTGCGCAGCGGCACCGACAGCAGGCTGCCGTCGCACTTGAAGGTCCAGCCGTGATAGAGGCAGCGCAGGAACTTGCCGGCGCTGCCGCTGCCGTCGGGCACGATCTTGGCGCCCTTGTGCGGGCAGCGGTTGAACATCACGTGGATCTGGCCGTCGGTGTGGCGCACCATCACCACGGGCTCGCGGCCGAGCCGGGTGGTGAAGTAGTCGCCGGGCTTGGGCACCTGGCTCTCGTGGCCGACGTAGAGCCAGGCCTGGCCGAACACGCGGTCCATCTCGAGCTCGAAGATCGCGGGGTCGGTGTAGACGCGCTTGTGGACGCGGTCGGGCTGCACGAGGGACTGCAGGTCGATGGTCATGGATGGTCTCCTGGAATCGTGGGATCAGAGGTCGAGCACCAGCCGCGGCGTCCTGGCGCGCGACACGCAGGTGCAGATGGTGCGCCCGTCGGCTTTCTCGCGCGGGCTCAGGTTGTGGTCGCGGTGGTCGGGCACGCCCTCGACCACGTCCACGGCGCACACGCCGCAGTCGCCCTGGCGGCAATCGTAGAGCGGGTCCAGCCCCGCGGCGATCAGCACGTCGAGCAGGCTCTGGCCCGGCGGCACCGTCAGCACATGGCCCGAGCGCAGCGTGCGCACCTCGAAGGCCGCGTCGCCGGCCTGCGCGAGCGCGCCCGCGAACAGCTCGAAGTGCACGTGGTCGTCGCTCCAGCCCTGCGCACGCGCGGTGTCGACCACGGCCTGCACCAGGCCGCGCGGGCCGCAGACATGCAGATGACGCCCGGGCACCGGCGCGGCCAGCAGCGCGCGCAGGTCGAGGCCGCGCGCGGGATCGCCGCCGTCGTGCACCACGCGGCCGCCGAGCGCGCGCACCTCGTCGAGGTAGGCGGTGGCCTCGGGGCTGCGCGTGGCGTAGTGGAACTCGAAGGCATGACCCTGGGCCGCGAGCGCGCGCCCCATGCACAGCAGCGGCGTGATGCCGATGCCGCCCGCGATCAGCAGCGGCGCGGCCTCGCCCTGGCGCAGCGCGAAGTCGTTGCGCGGGGCCTGCGCGAGCACCCGCGCGCCCTCGGCCAGGCCATGCATCCAGGCCGAGCCGCCCGCGCCGGCGGGCTCGTGCAGCACGGCGATCTCGTAGCGGTCCGAATCGCCATGCGGCCGCGCGAGCGAATAGGCACGTTGGCCGGCCTGCCCGTTGGACTGCGTTACCTGCACGCCCAGGTGCGCGCCCGGCGCGAACGCGGGCAGCGCCTCGCCGTTCGCGCTGCGCAGCACGAAGGCCTTGATGGCCGGCGTGAGCGCGCTGACCGAGGCCACCACCAGCTCGAGCATGGAAGGCGCGGCGTTCATACGAGCGGCAGCGCCGGGTCGGCGATGGTCAGGGCCGTCGATTTGGCCCAGCGCGGCATCAGCGTGTTCGACGGCAGCGTCTCGTCGACCAGCTTGCGCGCAGTCTCCACGCCGGCCACCGGCAGGCCCTTCGGATCGAGCAGGCCGATCTGCGCGAGCACGCTGGCCTGGTCCCAGTAGATGTGCTCGTGGTAGAGCTTGTCGCCACGGAACTTGACGATGGCCACCAGCGGGATCTCCACCGGCCGGCCCGTGGGCGCGATGCCCGGCAGCATCCAGTCGATCTCGACCGTGTGGGTGAAGCAGAACAGCATCTCGTCGACGATCTGGGTGGCGCCCACGGTGCGCGAGATCGGCGTGAGCCGCGTATCGGGCGGCGTGGTGGGAATGAAGTGGTGCTTGTAGAAGCGCGACAGCTCCTTCGCGCCCACGCCGCCGGTCATGGTGGGGATGTGGTTGACGTAGGGCTCGGCCACCATGGTGCCCATGGTGGCGACCACGTCGCGCGTGGCGAACTCGTACTCGCAGTGCTTGTCCCACAGCGCCGAAAGGTCGTAGACCGGTCCGATCGCTTCCTTGAACAGCGCCATGGAACGCTGGTGCGCCATCAGCGTCGAGGGCTTGTCGAAGTGGTCGCCGCCGGTGCGCGCGAAGGCATGGTCGACGCCGGGGTAGACGTACATCTGCGCGCCGGGCCGGCCCGCGAAGGCCTCGAGCACCTGGGCGCGCGCCTCGGGCGGGCAGAACTTGTCGAGCTCGGCGAAGTGCAGCGCGATCGGGCATGCGATCTTCGGCACCAGCTCGAGCGCGCCCTCGATGCCGACGCCGTAGTAGCCGACCGCCGCGTCCACGCCCGAATGCGCGGCCGCGAGGTAGGCCAGCTTGCCGCCGAGGCAGAAGCCCAGCGCGCCGACCTTGCCGGTGCAGGCCGGGTGCGCGCGCAGCGCCTGCACGCTGGCGGTCACGTCGGCGATGCCGGCCTCGTTGTCGAACTGCTGGAAGAAACCGAAGGCGCGCTGCCAGTCCTCGGGCGAGTAGCCGAGCTCGACGCCGGGCTCCATGCGCCAGAACAGGTCGGGCGCGAGCACCACGTAGCCCTCCTCGGCATAGAGGTCGGCCACCTCGCGCACGTAGTCGTTGATGCCGAAGATCTCCTGGCACAGCACGATGCCGGGGCCGCGGCCCGAGGCCGGCAGGGCCAGGTAGCCGCGGAAGCTCTGCGCGCCGTCGCCGGCCGGGATGTCGATGTAGTGGCTCATCGGGGTGTCTCTTTCGAAGGGGTGGATCGTCGTGGCGGCGATTCTGGCGAGCGCCCGCGTCGGCTGTCTGTCCATTTCCGGCAGCCGGCGGCGCTGCAGGAAATGGATAGCCGCGCCGAGGGGCGCTGCCCAGACTCCGGCTTGCGTACATTTCCCTGACGCTTTTTTCCATCCAGCCTTGCCACCCACGTTCGGCGGACCACCGCCAGAGGAGTTCCTTCATGCCGTACAGACGCCAGCGCACGACCACCGCCGCCGTGCCCTCGGTCATCGCCCTCGCCGTCTTCGCCGCGGTGCTCGCCGTGTCGCCGCAGGTGCGCGCGCAGACCGTCAAGGTCGGCCTCGCGATGGACCTGTCGGGCCCCTTCGCCGTCGGCGGCGCCGAGTCGAAGGCCGGCTTCGCGGTCGCGATCAAGCAGCTGGGCGGCAAGCTCGGCGGCGTGCCGGTCGAGTTCGTCGAGGCCGACACCGCGGGCAACCCCGAGACCGCGCGCCAGGTGGTCGAGCGCATGCTGATGCGCGACAAGATCGACCTGTTCACCGGGCCGGTCGGCTCCTCGGTGGCGCTGGCCGTGGCACCGCCGCTGTTCGCGGCCAAGGTGCCCTACCTGTCGAGCAACACCGGGCCGAGCGACCTCTCGGGCGCACGCTGCAATCCCTACTTCTTCGGCGCCTCGTACCCCAACGATGCGTACCACGAGGCGGCCGGCAAGTTCGCGGGCGACAAGGGCTTCAAGAAGGTGGCGCTGATCGCACCCAGCTACCCGGGCGGCAAGGACGCCATCACCGGCTTCAAGCGCACCTACAAGGGCGGCACGGGCGACGAGCTCTACACCAAGCTGGGCCAGCTCGACTACTCGGCCGAGCTCGCGCAGATCCGCGCCTCGAAGCCCGATGCGCTCTACTTCTTCCTGCCGGGCGCGATGGGCGTGGCCTTCATCAAGCAGTTCGTGGGCGCGGGCCTGTCGAAGGACGTGGCGCTGATCTCCACCGCCTTCTCGGCCGACGAGGACATGATCCCCGCGGTCGGCGAGCCGATGCTCGGGCTGTTCAACACCGCGCACTGGTCCTTCGACCTCGACAACCCGGCCAACCAGCGCTTCGTGGCCGCGTTCCGGCAGCAGAACAACGGCCGCAATCCCTCGTTCTACGCGGGCCAGGCCTACGACGTGCTGATGGCGATGGACGCGGCGGTGCGCGACGTCGGCGGCAAGGTGGCCGACAAGCCCGCGTTGCTAAAGGCGATCAAGGCCGCCAACTACAAGTCGGTGCGCGGCGACTTCCGCTATGGCGCCAACAACTTCCCGATCCAGAACTACTACCTGCGCGTGATCGCCAAGGACGGCAGCGGCCGCATCGCCAACAAGGTGATCGGCACCGTGCTGACGAACTACCAGGACACGACCGCGGCGCAGTGCGCGATGAAGCCGTCCTGATCCGGTGCCTCAATGCCGCGCGGTCTCGCGCGGCAGGTGCCCGAAGCGCTCGCGGTAGCAGGCCGCGAAGCGGCTCAGGTGCGAGAAGCCGCAGTTGAGCGCCACCTCGGTCACGCTGGCACCGTCGTGGCGCGCGAGCTGCGCATGCGCGGCATCGAGCCGCATGTTGCGCAGCACCTCGCCGGGCGAGCGCTCGCGGTAGCGCCGGAACAGCAGCGCCAGCCCGCGCCGCGTGAGGCCGGCGGCGCGTGCCACCTCCTCGAGCGACAGCGGCGTGTCGAGCCGCTGGTGCATGAACTCCTCGGCGCGCCGCAGCTGGCGCAGGCTCGCGGCCTCCGAGCCGTGCCGCGCCTCGTCGTGCCGCTCGCGCACCGAGTTCGGCCGGTGGCACAGCAGGTAGAGCATCAGGTTGTCCTCGCAATGCGAGAGCCAGCGCGCGTCGTAGCCGGCATCGCCCGCCGCGGGCAGCAGCGAGGCGAGGCTCGCCACCATGCGGCGCCATTGCGTGCCCGCCGTGTCGTCGAGCCGGAACGGCATCTCGAAGTCGATCTCGCCCACCGCATCGGCGCCGCGCAGCGGGAAGGCATGGCGCGCCACCTCCTGCAGCCGGCTCAGCTCGATCTTGAGCATCAGCTGTTCGCAGTCGGCATGCCAGCGCAGCCGCACCGGCTTGTGGGCCGAGATCACCGCACCCTGCCCCGGATGGATCTGCAGGCTGCCGCCGGCATGGTGGATGTCGGCGTGGCCGCGCAGCGGCATCTGCACCAGCACGAAGTTGCCGAGCGCATCGGGCTCGATGTCCACGTCGCAGCCATAGCGCAGGATGCACAGCGAGAGTGCGCTCAGCTCGGCGCGGCAGAAGATCGCATCGACGTCGCCGCGATGCCAGACGCTGCGGTGCGGCTTCAGCTCGCAGGCGATGCGCGCATGGGTTTCGTCCGCCGCGCGGGAACGGAAGACCTCGCGCCCGTACAGCGGCGAGAGTTGCTGGCTCGACCATGCTTCCACGGACACTCCTGCGATTTCAAGGTGGGGAACCGAACGCTTGTTGCGTCTTGTGCGGCGGCGAATCTACGTGCAAACGCCGCGGGCCGCCATGGCGGTTGCCCTGAGGCGATGCACACGGAGGTATTCGCGCAGCAAGAAGCCTGCCCGCGGGGCCTGAAGCGCAAAGCAGCGGACGTTGCGATTGCTTGCATGTCGCGCGGCCGTTCTGGCCGAGGGCGTGGCTATCATCCGCGCCCTTCGGGAGAGAAAAGACGCCCATGAGCGAACGAGAAAGAGGGAGGGTGGCGCATGCGCGCCTGCTGCTGCCGGGCCTGTGCTGCGCCCTGCTCGCGGCCTGCGGTCCGAGCGACCGCACTGCGACGGCGCCTTCAAACGCAGCTCCCCCGGCCCTGGCCCGCCCCACCCTCGACAGGCTGCAGGCCACCACCCGCGGCGCCTACGGCACGGCCTACTACCGGCTCGTCGCCGACAACCGCAGCGTGGCCGCGAAGTACCGCAGCTACCTGCGCATGAACGTGCCCGGCACGGTGCCGAACGCGAGCGCCTTCCATGGCAGTCCCTCCGAGCTGCATCCCATCCTCTCGGACCTCGAGGCCGCGCGCATCGACGGCTCGGGCGACGCGGCGCTCGACGCCGCCGTGGACGGCGTGCTGGCGGCCGGCGACAGGCTGGTCGACGTGTGGACGCCGCTCGACGCCTATTACGCGTCCAGGGGCTTCCTCGAGGACCACTGGGCCCGGGCCCGCGCCGCCGACGACGACATGCGTCGCGCCTTCATCGGCCTGCTCGAGCGCATCGACACGCTCGGCACCGAGCTCGACCGCGTGCAGGATGCGCTGCATGCCCAGCGCTCACCCCGGCTCAAGGAGATCGTTGAATGAGGAAATCAACCGCCATCACGGTGCTCGCCGCGCTGCTGCAGGCCACCGTGCCGGTGGCGGCCCAGGCCCCGGCCGACCCGGCCGCGCCCAAGCAGCAGGAGCAGCAGCCTTCCTATGACCTGCGGATCTCGACCGAGAAGCTGGCGTTCCGGGTGTACGTCAACGACCTGCTGATCCAGGCCTTCCCGACCCGGCGGATCGGCTCGATGAGCATGCCGCTCAACCCCGCGATCCTGCGCAGCGGCCCGCAGAAGCTCACGATCCGCCTGCTGCCCGCGGCCGGTCAGGACCGGCTGCCCGACACGGACGACCTCAAGGTGGAGCTGGTCGTGCGCAGCAAGACCGCACCGCCGCGCAACACCATGCTCTATGAACTGCCCCCGCTGCGCGACGGCAGGCAGGCGCAGTTCACCGACCCGCGGGGCTTCAGCCAGACGGTGCAGTTCGAGGCCCAGGTGCCCTACAGGCTGGCCGGCTGGGAACGCAGCGTGCCGCTCGATGCCAACGATCCCAAGCTCGAGGCCGAGGTGGTCGAGGCCTACCGCCGGCTGATCGACGACATCGGGAACAGGAAGGGCGAGGCCTTCATGGGCGCGCTGGCCAAGGCCCAGCGGCTGCTCTATCCGACCATCTACCTGTCGGCCAGGGAGGCGCGGGAGCGGGATGCCGAATGGGTGAGCTTCATCGACAAGGGCACCGGAACCGTCGTACCGCTCGAGCACCACGCGCTCGAGATCCGCGGCGACGGCAAGCTGGTGCGGCTCAGGCGCACCGATCCGGCCAGCGTCGACGAAGGCGTGGTGCGCATCGCGTACAAGCGGGGGCCGCAGCCCCGGACCATCGTCTACGACATCTACCTGCACCGGCCCGCGCCCGGCGCGAAGCTCGAGCCGATCTGGTACTTCATGACCGACTTCAACTGACGAGACGAGCCCTGAAGTCGGCCGCTGCCGATGCCGGAGCGCCCACGGCAATCGGTAGCAATAAATTGAGAACCAAGGTACTATTTCCTGGCTTCGCAGGCCTCTCGCGCCTACGCTCGCCTCCCATGCACTCAGCCCACATCTCCGTCGACCTCCAGGATGGCTGGAATGGTTCGTTCTTCTGCAGGGAGACGGTGCGCGGCAGCTATTCGGGCGTGGCCCGGATCACCTGGCACGGCATCCCCAAGGGCGACCTCGTCGTGATGCGCCAACCTTCGCTGGAAGCGGCCGTCGAGCGCGTGCGGCTGCGCGGTGGCCAGTTCATCAAGGCACGCACCCAGCCCTGAGCCCGCCCCTCTCGTTCGCGCGCGGCCTCGTCAACCGAGGCTCGAGCGCTTGCAGTTGAACACCGTGCCGCTGTCCGCCGTGCGCAGCATGGGCACCTTGCCCACGAAGCTCAGCGTGGCGCTGGTCAGCCGCCATTCGCCGGCCTTGAACAGCTTGAACAGCGTGGTGGTCTCCACCTCGGAGGTCGGGATCGAATTGAACACGTAGACCGGCTCGCCGGACGATTCGTCCATGCCGACCAGGTCCGCGCGCATCTTGCCCAGCGTCTCGGTTTCGCGCGTCTTCGATCGCACCACATCGAGATTGACCGTGCGCGAGAACTCGTCGATCGCGATCCTGCGCACCGCGTTGAACGGCGCATTGCCCGCGGCCGGCCCCGGCGTGCAAACGATGGTGGCGGCCGATGCGGCCGTGCAGGAGGCCGCCAGTGCCAGCAGCAGGCAGGCCGGGCGGCTTCTTCGGGTGGTCATGGATCGTCCCTGGTCTGTGGTTCCGGAGGTGGACCACTGTAGCGCGCGGCCATACCCCCGATCTTCGTGCGCCCGCGTCGCTCGCGCCCCTGCCGACTACAACCATCTTCGTAACTTCCATTCGACGACATCTTCTGACCCAATCGCTCTCCACCAATGCGCAAGCCATTGGCCGCGCGATGCCATCCCGCATCGGCGAGCACAAGCAGGATGCCCCGCGCATCCGCAGCACGAGGAGATTCAGCATGCAGGTTCATCGGACGTTCCGCCGATTCACGGTGGCCCTGGCCGCCGCATTCGTGCTCGGCCTCGCCGCCTGTGGCGGGGGTGGAGGCGGCGGCGGTGGCGGGCTGCCGCTGCTTCCGCCGGTGGCCGGTGAACCGCCGCCCGCGCCGCCGCCGTCCAGCACGAGCCGGGTGATCAATGCCACGCTGAAGTCGAATGCGAACGGCGACACCTATCCGATCCAGATCTACCTGCCCGCCGCCTACGATGGCGGGACATCGACCTATCCCGCGATGTACCTGACGGACGGCGATGCGAAATTCAATTTCGGCACGTCGCGCTTCCAGAACTTCGTCGACATCCTCGAGCAGCAGGGCAAGAAGGCCATCGTCGTCGGCATCGGCGGCACCGCGCACCGCAACACCGACTACCTGCCGCCCGGCTCCACGGCGTATCACGACTTCGTCACGCGCGAACTCGTGCCTTACGTCGAATCGAACTACCGCGCCAACCCGGCCAAGCGCATGCTCTCGGGCCTGTCGAACGGCGGCATCTTCGTCGCGAGCGCCTTCTTCATGGAGGGGGCGGGCCAATTCACCTTTCAGTACTTCTTCTCTTCCGAAGCCCCCTTCAACGGCCCGCTGGCCGCGCCGATGGATCAGCTCGAGAAGCAGATGTATGCCAACGCCGCTACCCGCGATGTTCCCGTGACGCTGCTGCTGGCCTATGCCCTCAACAACAGCGGCGGCCCCACGATCACCGCGATGCACGACACCATCGCCAGCCGCAACTACAAGGGCCTGAAGCTGAGCCTGAAGGGGTATGCGGGCGGGCACACGCAGATGGATATCCCTTCGCTCGGGGACATCGCGGCGCGGTTCATCGACTAGCTGCACGCGCTTCGGACGTTGCTCCGCGTGCGCCCTTCCTCCTCCTCCCAACGGAGGAGGGATCGAACTCCATGGCAGGCACAGAATCGCGGCCAGCCAGAAGGAGTCATCGATGCTCGAGAACAAGACGCTCGTCACTGCCTGCCTTGCGCGGGTCAGCGCGGGGGCGTGGCCGGAGGTCGAGGGGCATCACCTCGAGGTGCTGCAGACGGCGGGGTTGATTGCGGCGGTGGAGACGCCTTCAGTGCGGACTCAGGCGAGGCCGGCGCGGCGGTTTGCTTATCAGTTGACGCCGGCGGGGAAGGAGTTGCTTTGGCCGCGGAAGAGTCGGCCCGCGACGTGAACCGACCCGGTGGTTCCGGGAGCACCCGGACTTCATCCGCTTGTTGACCATCTGGATCCGGCGGACAAAGGTGGATCCGGCATGCTTATGGGTGTACATCTGGATTCAACCCAGCCATCGAAATCCCCATGAGCATGCACATCTGGAACACCCGAAAACTCAGAGACGATCTGGTCCACGACAGGCTCGATGAAACCGATGGCCTCAAGTACATGCTGGCAGCGGCGCTGCTCTATGTGATCCTGAACTATTCGGCGCTCTGGTTCGGTGGCTACCGAAACTGGACCTTGCTGTTCGAGGCCGCCCTCACCCTCGCCATCAGCTTCGTGGGCACGCACGAAGCATTTGTCGCGAACGGTGCGGCTTCCGGGCGCGACTTCGTTCGTCGCTATTGCGTCATTGCGGTTCCCATCGGATTCAAGGTCCTGGCCCTCAATCTTCTGGTGGCGACGCTCATGCACTTTGGACTGCCGCATGTGCTGACGAACGAAACGTTTCGGGATCCGGCTTTCGTTTATCGCCTGCTTGTGTTCGTCGCGTCGCTTGCCTACACCATCATCTACTTCATGCGGATTGCTCATCACATGCGGAAGGTGGCGGCCGCGACATCGATTCGCGGCGGGGGCGATCGATCTGAATGGTGAAAAGAGCGTATGCGCGTTGACGCGCCGAAGGCACTCGCCATGGCACGGCCGCGGGGCAGCGATCGGATGATGGAAGGGAAGCAGCGAAGGGCGCCAAATCCAAGCGGCCACCTCTTCAGTGAAAGCCGTTGTGGTTGACTACTCACTTCAGGCTTCTGCACTTGCTGCGAACGAAGAAATGGTAGGACGTACTGCATCGGAAAGATCGGCTGCGGGGCGCATAGATCAGAATCACAAACGCAAGGAGTCACGCCCGCATGCCCCAGCAAGCCACCCTACTCCGCGTCCTGATCGCCTCTCCGGGAGACGTAGCCCACGAAAGGCAGCTGGTACGAACCGCTGTTCACGAATGGAACGCTACGCATGCGGAGTCGCGCTCCATTGTCCTGCTTCCCGTCGGCTGGGAGACCGACTCCGCCCCAGAAATGGGCGACCGGGCACAGGCGATCATCTCTCGGCAGATGGCGGATGGTTGCGACATCCTGGTCGGAATTTTCTGGACGCGGGTCGGCACACCCACTGGCGGGTATGCCAGCGGGACAATAGAAGAGATCGAACGACATCTGGCTGCAGATCGGCCCGCCCTCCTCTACTTCTCGTTGGCTCCCGTTCAGCTCGACAGCGTTGACCCCGACAGCTACAGCCGTCTCAAAGCGTTCAAAGCAAGCTGCAGGGATAGGGGCCTGATCCAGCAATACTCGAGCCAGAGTGAGTTTCAGCAACTCTTTCAGCGGCATCTTGCGAAGACTATGAACGGGCTAGGAGGACCAGGGCAAGTCCCGGCGCCATTGGCGCCCTCAGTAGAACTTAGCGACGAAGCGCGGCGGCTGCTTCGAGACGCAGCCAACGATCAACACGGCACGATCATCGTCACGCAGAGCTTGGCTGGCTGGACAGTCCAAGTCGGCGGCGTCGATTTGGTCGAACCTAAACACGCACGAGAAGAAGCGCGATGGCGCGCGGCGGTCAGCGAACTGCTTGATGCCGAGCTGATCGAGCCCGTCGGCAACAAAGGAGAGTTGTTCTCGGTCACCAATCTGGGATACAAGGCTGCAGACAAAGTCGAGCCATGACTTGATGGTCAGTGGCAACGCGAGACAGTATCCGCCCCGCCCGATGCAAGCCGCCCAGCGAAAACCCGTGCTTGCGTGCTCGCGGCCGCATTGCGTTTAGACCAGAATCCAATGATCCTGACCCTCGACATCCACAAGGAAGCACCCGGCGTCTACATCGCGCGGGTCGAAAGCAGCGGCGTACTCGTGACCGAACCCGCCGACTACAACTCCATCGAAGCAGCGATCGCGGGCGAGTCCAGCGCTGTCCCAGACGGTTTCGCGCACTTCATGGAAGTCCGCTACTACGGGTTCTCCAGCGGTACGGAACCGATCCGAGCGCTTCCGGGTAAAGCGCGCGCGATTGCTGGCCGCCTCATGGCTTTCATCGCAGAAAGCCATCGTCTGGCGTAGATTGCAAGAGATGGATGCAAGAGAGCAGTCCAACCAAGCCTGATGCACACAGAGGAGAACGGTGGATGAGCTATGTTTTGGCCACGACGGAATCCAGGGTTCGCTGGTACACCTTCGCCGTTGGGCCGAACACCAAGGCCGGCTCTTTCGAATTACTGGAAGTTCTTGATCTAAAGCAGGTGCCATGCTTCCCCGACAAGGCAGCAGCAAAACAGGTCGCACTTGCTCTGGGCCTCAATGCCCGGCGTTACGTAAAAATTTAGTCCACAGACAGCCTGAGCAAGTATCGGATGCTGGACACATATTGATCAACCCTATCTCGGGTGCGGTCCTCAATCTCAGTCAGATTACCGACGCGAGCAACATCTTGGCGTCATTGATTCGGTGATCCGTTTTCATGGGATCACCCGCGATCCGTCTTCGATCAGAAGCTGGACCGCAGAGTCTGAATCCAGCTGCATATCAAGGCTTACGACCTGGCTGGCCAAAGCCAACGCAGAGCAAAGGGCTCCTGTCGTGATCGCGACTGGTCCTTGTCGTGTATTGCGCCAAAGATCACCGAGCGCAAGGGCATCAACGTCGGTCAGCGTCTCAATGTCAAATAGCAGCCAACGCTCATCTTGTCCAAACTGCGCTGCGAGTTCCGCTGCAACAGCTTCACCTGAGATCGGGGAGTCACCGATTGATTCGAACATCTCGAAGCTCCATTTTCTAGTTAAGAGGCCTTGGTGGCCCCGTGGCCGCCCAGATGACATCAAGCCTATGGCCCAACGGGCTGCGCAGCGCGTCTGCGCTTGCTAAGCGTTCGAGGTCGTGCGCATCGAGCTCGACTCGCCACGTCAGGTCCTCGACGCTTAGGAACGAGCCTCCGGCCTTGCGGGCGGCCACGAACCGTCGCTCGCGGTGACCGGTTTAGACTATCGCTCGCACTGATTCCGCCTGTGCTGGGGTTTTCGACTCGCGAAGACGGTTGCAACCCATGCCGCTTTGCCGATATTTTCTTGCAACCATGCCCACAGTAACCAACAGGCAGCAAAGACGGCGATTTCAACGCCTTACACGCGCAGAGCGCGGCCGTGTTGTCAGGATAGTGCCAATGCTAGGGCGCAGTGGTTGTCTCTTTAAAACACGTTAGCCCTCTCATGAAGCTGTTTCCCTCCGGGATATGCGAATACTGCGGTCGCAGTGGCGAGCACCCAGAGTGCGAGCAAGCGGTAGCCGAAGCCGTACTTCGCCACCAGAAGGCCGATGCAGAGCTTCTTCGGAAATACGCAGAGCACGGTGCATATGGGATTCACGGCCCAAAGTCCACGGAGTCTTTCACTCGGGCTTGCGCCAGCTTAGAAAGTTATCTCGGAAGGCCACTGAGCTTTGATTGTGCAAGTGCCCTGGAAGCGAACAGTTGGTGGTTTCTTCCGGAAAAGTGGATCGGGATGATAGGTTTCGTCGTGGAAAAGGAAACTGGTTTGGTCTATCCGCTTGGTTCCGGCCTCGCTTCGCTAGCCAGCCTGCCGAACGTTGGGGCGCATTGGAGTGCAATTCTTGAATATGTTTCAGGCCACTTGCGACCCGTCCAGCCCGGCGAGGCCTAAGCTTTCCACCGAGGAGATGTCTATAAGCATCGCTTCGCCCATTTGCTGTTTCAATCAAGCAAGGAGAACGGTCCTGGTAGCGTGCTGTGCCAGCGCCAGGGCGAGACGAAGGAGAAGCTGCGCATCGTCACCGAGAGCCTGCTGGCCGGGCTGATCCTCGAGAACCGCGCGTACAAGAAGGCGATCAAGTCCGAGCGCAAGGTCTATGCGATGGTCCTCCTGGTCAACGAGGTGGGCAAGCCGCTGACGAAGCCCATGTTGCGCGACCGCTTTTACGATGCGCGCGAGGCGGCCGCGCTGCCGAAGGCGGACTTCCAATTCCGAGACATGCGCCCGAAGGCCGCAACCGAAATAGACGAAGAGCGCAGCATGCGCTACGCGCAATCACTGTTGACCCACACGACGGAACGCGTGACCGTGAATTGCATCCAGCACAAGCTTGGGAAGAACGTGCGGCCGCTGCGCTAGAGAGCAACCTCATCCATTCGGAGAGCGTCTAATCGACGAGTTTGTTGTTGCCGCCGGGCCTCCAACACGGAGAGTGCGACCTCCTGATCCTGTGAGAGCTCATCACCGGCCACAGCGCGGCAAGCATCCAACATGAGTGCTGTGCAGATATCGAGACAATCGGCGGGCTGCAACCCAAGATCAGGGGAGCGCACTCGAACCGGCCGGAGCTCATCCCACTCTACGTAGCTCACAGCAGCTGACATTTCGGCATGGCTATACCCCGAAAGCGTCTGATAGATGGTTGCGTATGCCTGGGGCGTTCCAGCTGCGGCCGCCCAGTCCTTGACTGAGTGCGATTTGCCAGAAGGTATCGATGCGATTGCGGCTTCGATTTCAGCGTCGTTCATCCCGGGTCCACGTTCATGCTCCGCGAGGACTCTCAATCTGCCAATTGTCTTGCGCCCCTCGGAGTTGGCGTGTGACAACCACTCCTCGAATTTTTCAGGGTGGGCTCGAATAGCCAACAGCACCCAGCCAGCCTCAAGTACTGTGCGCGACAGGGCACACGCTGGCTCAAAATGGCCCGCTCGGATTAAGTCGCATACAGCACTCGCAAACACTGACATGCGAAGGCAATGCCCGGCCTGCACGACCGTTTCAAGATCATCCGCAATGGAACGCTGATCAAAAATGCGCGCGGCGAGAGTCAATGTTTCGTCCGCGAGCGCTAGCGCATCTTGAATGCTGGAATTCATCAGCGGATAGTAATTTGCGGAAGTCTGTTCCGCAAAGCGCCTAATTCTTGAGCAATTGACGCTACAAGAAAAAGAGCGCACAAGCTAATGCCTGTGCGCTCTGCAATGGTGGTAGGACGTACTGGATTCGAACCAGTGACCAACGGATTAAAAGTCCGCTGCTCTACCAACTGAGCTAACGTCCCGAATTCGGTTTCCCTTGGAAGGGAGTTCCTCGTTCTTGTTCTTCTTGGTGCTTCGCCGCTGTGTCAAACGCGGCAAAGCCCGAGATTATAGCGTGGTATTTGCAGCCACCCGATCGAGAACCCACCCCGCCGCGCACTGGCCGAAGGTCGCGGTCACGCTGACCACCGATCCGTAGCCATGGCAGTTGAGCGAACCGTCGCCGCTCTCGATGGCGCACGAAGCATCGGGCGGGGCCACGCTCTCGCGGCTGAAGACACACGTGACGCCGATCTTGCGACCCTCGCGCGGCGCGCCGTGCGACTTGCGCAGGCGTTGCCGCAGTTGCGCGAGCAGCGGGTCGTGCGTGACCTGCGAGAGGTCGTCGATGTCGACCTTGTGGGCGAGCCGCTTGCCGCCCGCCGCGCCGACGGTGATGAAGTCGGTGCCGCGCGCGACGCCGCGGGCCCAGGCAGCCATCGCGAGCTTGGCCTTCACCTGGTCGCAGGCATCGATGACGGCATGCACGGGGCCGTTGGCGACCTGCGCGGCTTCGAGCAGCGCGGGCCAGTTGTCGGGCTCGACGAACTCGTCGATCGGCAGCACGCGGCACTCGGCATTGATCTGCGCGATGCGCTCGCGCATGGCCTCGACCTTGGCCTGGCCCACGGTGCTGTCGAGCGCGTGGATCTGGCGATTGATGTTCGACTCGGACACGTGATCGAGATCGATCAGCGTGAGCCGCCCCACCCCGCTGCGCGCCAGCGCCTCGACGGCCCACGATCCGACGCCGCCGATGCCCACGACGAGCACGTGCGCGTTGCGGATGCGCGCGGCACCGCTCACGCCGTACAGGCGCTCGAGGCCGCCGAAGCGGCGCGCGAAATCGGGTGCCATGGCTTCGTCGCCAGACGCGACAAAACCGGCGGCTGCCTCGGGGGCAGTCGCCGGTTCGGTCGTGGAGACGGGCTCGTGAACGGCGCTCAAGCGGAGGGCTCTGCCGGCACTAGCGCAGGCG
Organism: Variovorax sp. GW821-FHT10D07; assembly: GCF_059415325.1. NCBI lineage: Bacteria > Pseudomonadati > Pseudomonadota > Betaproteobacteria > Burkholderiales > Comamonadaceae > Variovorax > Variovorax sp. GW821-FHT10D07. The sequence continues at coordinate 243,332 of NZ_JBWKMZ010000010.1, forward strand.
CGAGAGACGCTCGCGGCCGGCCTGCGCGGCTTCCGACTGCGGGTAGGCCTTGGTCAGGTCTTCCAGCGTGCGGCGCGCGGCGCGCGTGTCCTTCAGTTCGATCTGGCAGTTCGCGATCGACAGCACGGCCTCGGGGGCCTTGGCATGGTCGGGCGCGAGCGAGAGCATCGAACGGAAGTTGGCGATGGCCTCGTTGTAGTTGCGCGTGGCGTACTGGGCGTTGCCGAGCCAGAACAGGGCCGAGGCGTTGTAGCCGCTTTGCGGGTAGCGCTTGACGAACTCTGCGAAGGCCGTCTGGGCCTGGGCGAACTGGCCGGCGCGGAACACGCCGAGCGCGGCTTCGAAGTCGGCCTTCTCGCGCGGATCGGCATTGAACTCGCGGCCATCGACCGTGACCTTCGAGGGCTCGTTCTGCTTGAGCCGGTCGTCGATGGTGGTCTGCTTGGACTGCAGGTCGCTCACGGCGCGCGTGAGCTGTTCGTTCTGGCCGGTCATGCGCGCCAGGTCGCCGCGCATCTGCTCGATCTGCGTCTGCAGGTCGAGCAGGCTGCGCCGCAACTGGCCGTTCTCGTCGCTCAGACGCTGATCGGTCTGCTGGCGCACGGCCTCCACGCGCTGGCGCAGGTCGAGGATGGCCTTGCGGGCCTCGTCATCCTCGAACAGCGCGGCCTGCGATCCGGCCGAGGCGCACAACAGGGCGGCCGCCAGGGCCGCGCCACGCCACAGAGCGCGTTGGGCGGGTCGCATCACCGGGTGTAGCGGATTTCGGCGCGACGGTTCTGCGCCCAGACTTCTTCACCCGCGCCGGTCACGGCGGGCTTTTCCTTGCCGAAGCTCACGGCTTCGATCTGGCTGTCGTTCACGCCCAGCAGCGTGAGCGCGCGGCGCACGGCTTCCGAACGCTTCTGGCCCAGCGCGAGGTTGTACTCGCGGCCGCCGCGCTCGTCGGTGTGGCCTTCGATCGAGATGCGGCGTTGTGCGTTGGCCTTGAGGAAACGGGCATGGCCGTCGATCAGCGACTGGAACTCGGGCTTCACCGTGTAGCTGTCGTAGTCGAAAAACACGATGCGCTCGACGCCCACCGGGCCTTGCGCGGTGCCGGCGTTGGGATCGATCGTGACGGGCGCCACGGAAGTGGTAGCGCCCTGGTTGCCGGCGCCACCGGTGGTGCCGGTGCGGTCGGTCACGGGCGTTTCGTTGAGCTTGGTGCCCGACGAGCAGCCTGCGATCAGCGCCACGATGGCCAGCGAATAAATCGTACGTTTCAACATTTCGAACTCCTCAGATAAACCTAATCATTGCTTTTGAAACGGACCCCAGTCCGGTTCCCTGATGTCTCCTGCCTGACCCGCCAGCCGTGCCTTTATTTTTCCGTCCAGCGTGGTCGTCATGAGGGCTTCGCGACCTTGCAGTTGCGTGGCGTAGACGATCAGCTTGCTATTGGGGGCAAAACTCGGACTCTCGTCCGCCGAGGTGTCGGTGATGGCGGTGACATTGCCGCTGGCCAACTCCATCACATGGAGTTTGAAGGCCCCTCCCACGCGGGAGATGTAGGCCAACCACCGGCCGTCGGCGCTGACGGAAGGAGAAATGTTGTAGGTACCGCTGAAGGTGACCCGGGTCGGGTTGCCGCCGTTGGCACCCATCTTGTAGATCTGCGGCGCGCCGCCGCGGTCGCTCACGAAATAGATGGTGCTGCCGTCGGCCGAGTAGACCGGTTCGGTGTCGATGCTCGCGCTCTGGGTCAGCCGGCGCGGCTCGCCGCCGCTGGCCGGGATGGTGTAGAGCTGCGAGCCGCCGTCGCGGCTCAGGGTGACGGCGAGCGTGCTGCCGTCGGGCGCCCAGGCCGGCGCGCTGTTGGAGCCGCGGAAGTTGGCGACCAGCCGGCGCTGGCCGCTGGCCACGTTGTGCACGTAGACCACGGGCTTGCGCGACTCGAAGGACACGTAGGCCAGTTGCTGGCCGTTGGACGACCAGACCGGCGAGATGATCGGCTCGGGGCTGGCCAGCGCGGCCTGCGCGTTCTCGCCGTCGGCATCGGCCACCCACAGCGAGTAGCGGCTGCCGCCCTTGGTCACGTAGGCGATGCGGGTCGAGAAGATGCCCTTGTCGCCCGTGAGCTTCTCGTAGACGTAATCGGCGATGCGGTGCGAGGCGAGCCGCAGGTCGCCCTGGGGAACGATGTAGCTCTGGCCGCCGAGATCGCCGCCGTTCGGTCCGCGCACCACGTCCCAGAGGCGGAAGCGCACGTCGTAGCGGCCGTCCGCCAGGCGCGTGACGCTGCCGACCACGAGCGAGTCGGCGGTGCGCTGGCGCCAGACGGAGAAATCAGGACGCGAGCCCTCGTCGAGCGCCTGGCCCGAGGCATCGACGCCGCGGAACTGGCCGCTGCGCTCGAGGTCGGCCTGGACGATCTCGGAGATCTTCTGCGGCGAGGAATCCTGGCCGCGGAACGGCACGAGCGCGATGGGCAACTGGGTCAGCCCCACGCCCGACACCTCGACCTTGAACTGGGCGAGTGCGGGCAAAACGGGGGAGGCAGCCAGGGCCGCAATGACCGTGCGGCGACCCAAAAGCGATGAAGAAGGAGTTGGAGAGAGGGCTTGCAACGGCTTGTTCATGCGGTTTCGGAGAGATCTCGGGTTGAAAAAGTTTCTCCCCTTGTAACGGGGCCACATGGTACACATTGCTTTGATGGCGCCATTGCAAAACGTTCCATGCGGGGCCGGGTCCTACATTCAAAATGCTTCAGGAAAGCGGTCCGAAGCACCGGCCCGGGCGGCTGAAAGGGTGTTCCGACCCGCCCCGTAGAATCCGCCGCCATGCAGACACCCCCCGGCAGCGAAGCCGCACGCCCTCCCCTGATGCGCCGGCTGGCGCGGCTCATGACCTGGTTCGGCGGCTCGCGCCAGTGGTGGGCGCTGGGACTGAGCGGCGCGATGCTGGCCGCCATCACCGAGCCGCTGATGGCGGCCCTCCTCAAGCCGCTGCTCGACCGCGGCTTCACGCGCGGCGAAATGCCGCTGTGGTTCGTGCCGGCGGCCGTGCTGCTGCTGTTCGCGGTCCGCGGCATCGCCCAGTTCATCTCGCAGTACGCGCTCTCGCGCATCGCCAACGAAGGCATGCAGCGGCTGCGCAAGGTGCTGTTCGACCGGCTGCTGGGCGCCGAACTGGCGCTGTTCGCGCGCCAGTCGGCCAGCACGCTGTCGAACACCGTGGTCTATGAAGTGCAGACCGGCGCGATGCTGCTGGTGCAGGCGCTGCTGGGGCTGTCGCGCGACGGCTTCACGCTGGTGGCGCTGCTGGGCTACCTGGTCTACCTGAACTGGAAGCTCACGCTGATCGTGGCCTTCCTGGTGCCGAGCATCTCCTGGATCATGAAGGTGTTCTCCAAGCGCCTCTACAAGCTGACGCAGCAGGGCCAGCAGGCCACCGACGAGCTGGCCTACGTGGTGGAAGAGAACGTGCTCGCCCACCGCATGGTGCGCCTGCATGGCGCCGAAACGGCCCAGGCCCAACGCTTCGAGCAGCTGAGCCAGAAGCTCAACCGGCTGGCCGTGAAGTCCACCATCGCCCAGGCCGCGACCACCCCGCTCACGCAGATGATGGCCTCGCTGGCGCTGTCGGTGGTGGTGATGATCGCGCTCTGGCAGAGCGGCAAGCAGGGCTTCACCGTCGGCGGTTTCGTCGCCTACATCACCGCGATGCTGATGCTGATCGCGCCGATCCGGCGCCTCGCCGAAGTGGCCGGCCCGATCACGCGCGGCCTGGCGGCCCTCGAACGCGGCCTGGCGCTGGTCGACGAGGTGCCGACCGAGCCGCAGGGCAGCTTCGGCATGGCGCATGCCCAGGGCCGTATCGAGTTCCGCGACACGCGCGTGAACTACCGCGGCGACGACGAGCGCCCCGCCCTCGACGGCGTGAGCATCGCCATCGAGCCGGGCCAGAACGTGGCCTTCGTCGGCCCCTCGGGTTCGGGCAAGACCACGCTGATGAACCTGCTGCCGCGCTTCGTGCTGCCCAGCGGCGGCCAGGTGCTGCTCGACGGCCACGACATCTCGGAATGGGAGCTCAAGAGCCTGCGCTCGCAGTTCGCCATGGTGAGCCAGGACGTGGTGATGCTCAACGACACCCTGGCGGCCAACGTGGCGCTGGGCGCCGACGCCGAGATCGACCGCGACCGCGTGCTGGCCTGCATCGCGGCCGCCAACCTCAGCACCCACGTCGAGGGCCTGCCCCAGGGCATCGACACCGTGCTGGGCCACAACGCCACCCAGCTCTCGGGCGGCCAGCGCCAGCGCCTCGCGATCGCGCGCGCGCTCTACAAGGATGCGCCGGTGCTGCTGCTCGACGAGGCCACCTCGGCCCTCGACACCGAATCCGAGCGCCTGGTGCAGGACGCCCTGCAGCGCCTGATGCAGAACCGCACCACGCTGATCGTGGCGCACCGCCTGTCGACCATCCAGCATGCCGACCGCATCATCGTGATGGAACAGGGCCGCGTGGCCGAGCAGGGGTCGCACGCGCAGCTGATGGCGCTCGACGGCCTCTATGCGCGGCTGCAGACGAACGCGGTGCGCAGCGCCGCCGCGGGTCAGGACCCGACGCTCTGATCCCGGCCGCCGGGCGGCGCCGGCCTTGAGACCCCCTCCGTCACCAGCACGCCCGCCGAGAGGATGAACTCGGCCGCGCTGCGGATGTCGCCCTCGAGCGCGGCCCGGGCCTTGGCGCCGTCGCGCCGCTTCAGCGCCGCGAGCAGCGCCGCATGGTGCACCACCCCCGTCTTCTCGCCCACGCGGCGCGAGCCGGCGCGCAGGTCGTAGTTGAGGATCGGCCCGATGCGCAGCCACAGCGCCTCGATCATCTGCAGCAGCATCGGCATGTCGGCCGCGGCATAGACCGCGAAGTGGAATTCCTTGTTGAAGGTGACCAGCCTCGAGCCATCGGGACTCGCCGCCTTCATCTCGGCGACGAAGGCATCGTGGCGCTCGGCGATCTCGCGCAGCGCCACGGTGCCGACCGCCGCGGCCGCCGCGGCCGCCGCCTCGGTCGCCAGCCCCTCGAGGTTGGTGCGGATCACCGTGATTTCCTTGAACTGCGCGGCCGTCATGCGCGGCACGCGCAGGGTGCGGCTGGGCGTCAGCTCGAGCGCCTGCTCGGCCACCAGCCGCTGCATCGCCTCGCGCACCGGCATCACGCTCACGCCCAGCGCCGCGGCGGCGCTGCGCAGCGAGATCTGCTCGCCCGGCATCATCTGCCCGCTCATCACCAGGTCGCGCAACTGGTCGTAGACGTTGGCGCTGAGCGTCTGGCGCTTGAGCGGGGTGACGAGGTCGGAGAGCTCCATGCCGGGAAGTATACGGTTCGGGGTATACCCTATGCGATATCTGTGATCACAGATCTACGATGCCGACCGTTCACTGTCACACCCCAAGGAGCTATTCAGAATGTGGAACGGAAATTCCCTCGCCGGCCGACGCGTGCTCGTCACCGCGGGCGCCAGCGGCATCGGCCTCGAGATCGTGCGTGCCTTCGCCGCGGCCGGCGCCCGTGTCTTCGCCTGCGACGTGCAGGCCGAGGGCCTGGACCGGCTGTCGGCAGAGCTGCCCGAGGTCGGCAGCTGCCTCGCCGACGTCTCGAGCGAGGAACAGGTGGCCCGGCTGTTCGAAGCCACGGACCGCGAGCTCGGCGGCCTCGACGTGCTGGTCAACAACGCCGGCGTGGCCGGCCCGACCGGTGGCATCGAGACCCTCTCGCTCGACGACTGGAACCGCACGCTGGCCGTCAACATCACGGGCCAGTTCCTCTGCGCCCGGCTCGCAGTGCCGCGGCTGCGCCAGGGCCGCAATCCCTCGATCGTCAACCTGTCCTCGGCCGCCGGCCACCTGGGCATGCCGGGCCGCTCGCCCTACTCGGCTTCGAAATGGGCGGTGATCGGCTTCACCAAGACGCTCGCGCTCGAACTCGGCCATGACGGCATCCGCGTCAACGCGATCCTGCCGGGCGCGGTCGACGGGCCGCGCATCCGCGCCGTGATCGCCGCCAAGGCCCAGGCGCTCGGCAAGCCCATCGAGGAAGTCACGCGCATCTACACCTCGCAGTCGGCGCTCAACCGCATGGTGACGGCCGGCGACATCGCGAACATGGTGCTGTTCGCCGCCAGTGACCTGGCGGCCAGCGTCACCGGCCAGGAGCTCGTGGTCGACGGCCACACCCAGGCGCTGAGCTGACCCCGCCCTCTTCTTCTCTTCCCGACCTCACCCGAACCCCATCCATGGCCACCCGCACCAAAGCCATCATCACCTGCGCCCCCACCGGCGCGATCCACACGCCGAGCATGTCGCCGCACCTGCCGGTGACGGCCGACGAGATCGCCGCCGCCTCGATCGAGGCGGCCCGCGCCGGCGCCGCGATCCTGCACCTGCATGCGCGCGATCCGAAGGACGGCCGCCCCTCGCAGGATCCGGCGCTGTTCCGTCCCTTCCTCTCGAAGATCAAGGCCGCCACCGACGCGGTGATCAACATCACCACCGGCGGCAGCCCACACATGAGCGTCGAGGAACGCATGCGCCCGGCCACCACCTTCAAGCCCGAGCTGGCCTCGCTGAACATGGGCTCGATGAATTTCGGCCTGTTCCCGATGCTCGAGCGCTTCAAGTCCTTCGAGCACGACTGGGAGCGCGAGCACCTCGAGAACAGCCGCAACCTGATCTTCAAGAACACCTTCGCCGACATCGAGAACATCCTGCGCCTGGGCGAAGCCAACGGCACGCGCTTCGAGTTCGAGTGCTACGACGTCAGCCACCTCAACAACCTGCGCCACTTCATGGACCGCGGCCTGGTGCGCGCGCCGGTGTTCGTGCAGACGGTGTTCGGCATCCTCGGCGGCATCGGCGCCGACCCCGAGGACCTGATGCACATGCACCGCACCGCGACGCGCTTGTTCGGCGACCGCTTCCAGTGGTCGATCCTCGGCACCGGCCGCAACCAGCTGCCGCTGGCCACCATCGGCGCGGCCATGGGCTCGCACGTGCGCGTCGGCCTCGAGGACTCGCTGTGGATCGGCCCGGGCCGGCTCGCCGCCTCGAGCGCCGAACAGGTGCTGCGCATCCGCGCCGTGCTCGAGGCGCTGAACATCGACATCGCGACACCCGACGAGGCGCGCGAGATCCTCGGCCTCAAGGGCGCGGCGAAGGTCGACTTCTAGCCCTCGCATCCCCATCGTCCGCAGCGCCGCCGCATCGCACGGCGCGCCGCTGCATTCCTTCACCAGAACAAGACTTCAGAGAGAGACACCGATGGCACACACCTCCATCCCCGGCGCCCGTCTCGGGCCCGCGGCCGACACGGCCACCACCGACGAGCAGACCTCGCTCAATGCGCTGATCTTCCGCAAGCTGATGCCGCTGCTGGTGCTGGCCTACGTGATCAGCTTCATCGACCGCACGAACATCGCGCTCGCCAAGAGCCACATGGCGGTCGACATCGGCATCTCGGCCGCGGCCTACGGCCTGGGCGCGGGCCTGTTCTTCCTGAGCTACGCGCTGCTCGAGGTGCCGAGCAACCTGGTGATGCACCGCGTGGGCGCGCGCTGGTGGATCGCCCGCATCATGATCACCTGGGGCCTGCTGTCGGCCGGCATGGCCTTCGTCACCGGCGAGACCTCGTTCTACGTGATGCGCGTGCTGCTCGGCGCGTCCGAGGCCGGCCTGTTCCCGGGCGTGATGCTCTACCTGAACTACTGGTTCGGCCGCAAGGACCGGGCGCGCGCCACCGGCTACTTCTTGCTCGGCGTGTGCATCGCCAACATCCTCAGCGGCCCGGTCGGCGGCGCGCTGCTGCAGATGGACGGCCTGCTGGGCTGGCACGGCTGGCAATGGATGTTCGTGATCGAGGGCCTGCCGGCCGTGGCGCTGGCCTTCGTGGTCTGGCGCAAGCTGCCCGACGGGCCGGCCGATGCCCGTTGGCTCACGCCGGCGCAGGCGCGCGCCATCGAGCAAGGCCTCGCCGCCGAACGCGCCGAGGACGCGGCCCATGGCCAAGTCGGCGAATCGTTCCGCGCCTGCCTGGTCGACAAGCAGATCTGGCTCGCGATCTTCGTCTACTTCTGCCACCAGATCAGCATCTACACGGTGATCTTCTTCCTGCCGAGCATCATCGGCACCTACGGCAAGCTCACGCCGCTGCAGATCGGCGCGCTCAACTCGCTGCCCTGGGTCGCCGCCGCGGTCGGCGCGATCGCGCTGCCGCGGCTCGCGGTCACGCCGCAGCGCGGCCGGCTGCTGCTGCTGATCGGGCTGGTCGCCATGGCCGTGGGGCTGGGCATCGCGGCCTTCGCGAGCCCGGCCGTCGCGCTCGCGGGCTTCTGCCTCACGGGCTCGATGTTCTTCGTGGTGCAGTCGGTGATCTTCCTGTTCGCTTCCTCGCGCCTGGCCGGCGTGGCGCTCGCGGGCGGGCTGGCGCTGGTCAACACCTGCGGCCTCGTGGGCGGCTTCATCGGGCCGTCGGTGATGGGATGGATCGAGCAGAGCACGGGCCGCACGACCAATGGCTTGCTCGCGATGGCCGTGCTGCTGGTGCTGGCCGCACTGGCCAGCATCGGGATGCGCCAGGGGCGCGAATCGCGTCGTTGAAAAACCGAGAACGGGTTCCGAGGCTCAGAGCAGCACGATGTCGTACTGCCCCTGCCCGATCGCCGGCTCGGCCTGCAGCGAGATCGGCTTGCCGATGAAGTCGCTGAGCCCGGCCAGGTGCTGGCTCTCCTCGTCGAGGAACAGCTCGATCACCTGCGGCGACGAGACGATGCGGAACTCGCGCGGCGTGAACTGCCGCGCCTCGCGCAGGATCTCGCGCATCACGTCGTAGGCCACGCTGCGCGCGGTCTTCACGATGCCCTGGCCGCCGCAGGCCACGCAGGGCTCGCACAGCATGTGGGCCAGCGATTCGCGCGTGCGCTTGCGCGTCATCTCGACCAGGCCGAGCTGCGAGAAGCCGCCGGCCGTGGTCTTCACGCGGTCGCGCGCGAGCTGCTTGCGGAACTCGCCGAGCACCTGCTCGCGGTGGTCGTCGCGCGCCATGTCGATGAAGTCGACGATGATGATCCCGCCCAGGTTGCGCAGCCGCAGCTGGCGCGCGATGGCCTGCGCCGCCTCGAGGTTGGTCTTGAAGATGGTGTCGTCGAAGTTGCGCGCGCCGACGAAGCCGCCGGTGTTCACGTCGATGGTGGTCAGCGCCTCGGTCTGGTCGACCACGAGGTAGCCGCCCGACTTGAGATCGACCCGGCGCCCGAGCGCGCGCGCGATCTCCTCGTCGACCGAATAGAGGTCGAAGATCGGCCGCTCGCCGCGGTAGTGCTGCAGCTTGCCGGACGCCTTGGGCATGAACTCCAGGCCGAACTTCAGCAGCAGCTCGAACTGCTCGCGCGAATCGATGCGGATGGTCTGCGTGTCCTCGGTGGTGAGGTCGCGCAGCACGCGCTGCAGCAGGCTCAGGTCCTGGTGCAGCAGCGACATTGGCGGCAGCCGCGTCGAGGCCTCGCGGATGCGCGACCAGGTCTTGCGCAGGTAGGCGATATCGTCGGCGAGCTCCGCGTCGGTCGAGTCCTCGCCGTTGGTGCGCAGGATGAAGCCGCCGGTGTTCTCGGGCACCACGCCGCCGCTGTCGGCGGCCGCGGCGGCCTCGATCAGCGCGAGCATGCGCGAGCGCAGCGCGTCGCGCAGGTCGGCCGGGATCTTCTGCGACACGCCGATGTGGTTGTCCTGCGGCAGGAACACGAGCAGCCGGCCCGCGATGCTGATCTGCGTCGACAGCCGTGCGCCCTTGGTGCCGATCGGGTCCTTGATGACCTGCACCAGCAGCGACTGGCCCTCGAACACCTGCTTCTCGATCGGCACCATGGTGCCGCCGTTGCGGTGGTCGCGTTCGGCCGGCGCGGCGCTGGGCCGCGAGCCCGGCGTGAACGGGGCCACGATGTCGGCCACGTGCAGGAAGGCGGTGCGTTCGAGCCCGATGTCGATGAAGGCCGACTGCATGCCCGGCAGCACGCGCGAGACCTTGCCCAGGTAGATGTTGCCGACCAGTCCGCGCTCGAGCGTGCGCTCGACGTGCAGCTCCTGCACCGCGCCGTGCTCGACCACCGCCACGCGGGTCTCCTGCGGGGACCAGTTGATCAGGATGTCTTGCATGGAGTTCTCGGTTGTCTCGGTTGTCTCAAATGGGGAAACCGGCGCGCCGCAGCAGTTGCGCGGTCTCGAACATGGGGAGGCCCATGATGCCCGAATAGGAGCCGCTGATGTGCTCGACGAAGGCGGCCGCCGCGCCCTGGATGCCATAGGCGCCGGCCTTGCCCAGCGGCTCGCCGCCTTCTACGTAGCGGCGGATCTGCGCACGGGTCATCGCTGCGAAGCGCACGCGCGACACGCTCAGCGCGGCCTGCCGGCGACGGCCCTGCTGCAGCGCCACGGCGGTCAGCACGCGGTGCGTGGCGCCCGACAGCAGCGCGAGCATGCGCTCGGCATCGCGCGCGTCCTCGGGCTTGCCGAGGATGGTGCGGCCCAGCGCCACGGTGGTGTCGGCGCACAGCACGGGCGCATCGGCCAGGCCGCGGCGACGCAGGCGCGCCACGGCGGCATCGAGCTTGAGCGCGGTCACGCGCTGCACGTAGGCAGTGGGCGATTCGCCGGGCAGCACGGTCTCGAGCGCCTCGGCGTCTTCGTCGTCGGCGGCCAGCAGCAGTTCATGGCGCACGCCGAGCTGGCCGAGCAACTGGGCGCGGCGCGGGCTCTGCGAGGCGAGGTAGAGGAAGGTCGGGGTGGTCGGCACGGCGGTCGTCTCTGTGAAGCGGAAGAAAAGACGGGGTCGATGGAGGAACGCGGCGAGGTCCTCGTCGCGCGGCGGCCCGACGGGCCGCTCATTCGCGGTGGTAGGGATGGCCCGCGTTGACCGACCATGCGCGGTAGAGCTGCTCCACCAGCAGCACGCGCGCCATCGCATGCGGCAGCGTGAGGTCGGACAGGCGGATGCGCTCGTGGGCCGCGGCCTTGAAGGCCGGGTCGAGCCCGTCGGGGCCGCCGATCACCAGCGCGACGTCGTCGCCCTCGCCCTGCCAGCTCTGCAGCCGCGCGGCCAGCGCCTTGGTGGTCAGCGCGGTGCCGCGCTCGTCGAGCACCACGATGCGCATGCCGCGCGCGATGGCGGCCTCGATGCGTTCGCGTTCGGCGGCGTAGAGGGTCTCGAGCGACTTGGAACCGCGCGGCTCGGTCTTGACCGCGCGCAGTTCGAGCTTGAGTTCGGGCGGGAAGCGCTTGGCGTAGTCGTCCCAGGCAGTCTGTGCCCAGTCGGGCATGCGCTGCCCGACTGCGACCACCAGCAGCTTCATGCGCTGCGCGAAGCGGTCTTGCGCGCGGGCGCCTTCTTCGCCGCGGGCTTGGCCGCCGGCTTCGCGCCCGTCTTGGCGGCGGCCTTCTTGGCCACCGGCTTGCCGACCACCACCACCGGGGCCTTCTTGGCCGGGGCCTTCTTCGCTGCGGTCTTGGCGCCGGTCTTGCCCGCCGCCTTCTTCGGCGCGGCCTTGGCTTCCTTGGCCTCGCGCTCGGCGGCACGGATCGCGGTCTTGGCGGCGCTCGCGCGGCGCAGCGAGGTCGGCGCCTTGGCGGCCGCGGGCTTGGCTTCCTTATCCTCGGAGGCGCGGGCCGGCTTGCTGGCGCCGAGCTTCAGGCGCACGGGCTTGTCGCCCCAGATTTCCTCGAGGTGGTAGTACTGGCGGATCGCCGGCTGCATGATGTGCGCGACGGCCTGTCCGCAGTCCACGATGATCCACTCGCCGTTTTCCTCGCCTTCCACGCGCGGCTTGCCGAAGCCGGCATCGCGCACTGCGTCGCGCACGCTCGCGGCCAGCGCCTTGGTCTGGCGGTTCGAGGTGCCCGAGGCCACGATCACGCGCTCGAACAGCGGCGAGAGATGCTCGGTGTCGAATACCTGGATGTCCTGCGCCTTGACGTCTTCGAGCCCATCGATGATGGCTCGCTGGAGTTTCTGGGTGTCTTTCTTGGCGGCGGCTTCAGTGGTCATCAGGCAGAGCGATAGAGGAAGTGTTGGTCAATATAGCGTGCAACCGTGGACGGAACCAGTGAGGAAATCTCCTCGCCCAGCGACGCACGCCGCCGGATGTCGGTGGCGCTGATGTCCATGGCAGGCAGTTCGAGCGCCTCGAAACGCGCGCCGGCCGGGAGGCCGGGCAGCGTATTCGGATCAAAACGGGCGGTGTCGGCCGTCGATAGTGCGCGATACGCTACAGAAATAGTAGCGACCGCGAGTATATCCTGCCAGCCGTGCCAGCTCGGCAGGGCCCGCGCCTGGTCGGCGCCCATGACCAGCACCAGCTCGGCGTCGGGCTGCGCCTGCTGCAGTTCGTGCAGGGTGTCGATGGTGTAGGTGGGGCCGTCGCGCAGCATCTCGCGCGAATCGACCACCACGCCCGGGATGTCTCCGAACGCCAGCTGCGCCATCGCGAGGCGGTCTTTCGCGGGCGTGAGCTCGCGCACCTTGTGCCAGGCATGCCCGGTCGGAAAGACATAGAGCGCCGTGAGGCCCAACTGCTCGAGCGCCGCCCGCGCCAGCGCCACGTGGGCGTGGTGCGGCGGATCGAAGGCGCCGCCGAACACGCCGATGCGCGGCGCGTTCTTCGAAGCGTTCATGGCAGCCACGCGCGGCGCACGATGAAGTCGCTGTAGAGCGCCGCCTCGGGCGACCCCGGCTCGGGCTCGCGGCGGTAGGCCCAGCTCGCCTGCGGCGGCATCGACAGCAGGATCGATTCGGTACGGCCGCCCGACTGCAGCCCGAAGTGCGTGCCGCGGTCCCACACGAGGTTGAACTCGACGTAGCGCCCGCGCCGGTAGAGCTGGAACGCGCGCTCGCGCTCGCCCCAGGCCATGCCGCGGCGGCGTTCCACCAGCGGCAGGTAGGCCGGCAGGAAGGCATCGCCGACCGAGCGGATCAGCGCGAAGCCGTTGTCGACCCCACCCTCGGCGAAGTCGTCGAAGAAGATGCCGCCGATGCCGCGCTGCTCGTTGCGGTGCTTGAGGAAGAAATACTCGTCGCACCAGGTCTTGAAGCGCGGGTACTTGTCCTCGCCGAAGGGCGCGAGCGCATCGCGGCAGACGGTGTGGAAGTGCACCGCGTCTTCTTCGAAGCCGTAGCAGGGCGTGAGGTCCATGCCGCCGCCGAACCAGCAGACCGGCTCGCCGCCGGCCGGCAGCGCGGCCAGCATGCGCACGTTCATGTGGACGATCGGCACGTAGGGGTTGCGCGGATGGAACACCAGCGACACGCCCATCGCCTCGAAGGGCGCGCCGGCCAGCTCGGGCCGGTTCTGCGTGGCCGAGGGCGGCAGCTTCGGGCCGCGCACCTGCGAGAAGCCGCAGCCCGCGCGCTCGAACAGCTCGCCGCCTTCGAGGATGCAGGTGAGCCCGCTGCCCTGCAGCGGCTCGTCGGGCGCCTTGTGCCAGGCATCGCGCACCGCGGTGCCGCCATCGGCCGCCTCGATCGCGGCGACGATGGACTGCTGCAGCCCGCGCAGATAGTCGCCGACCGCCTGGGGATCGGAGGGTTGCCGCTGCATCAACCGTTGGTGCCGTGGCTGCGCGCCTGCACGGCACGGAAGCCGATGTCGCGGCGGTACTGGGCGCCGTCGAAGCGCACCCGCGCCGCCACCTCGTAGGCGCGCTGCTGCGCGAGCTTCACGCTGTCGGCCAGCACGGTCACGCAAAGCACGCGGCCGCCGCTGGTCTGGAGCTCGCCGTCCTTGACGGTGGTGCCGGCGTGGAACACCACGGCATCGGGCGCCTCGGCGGGAATGCCGTCGATGCGGTCGCCCTTGCGCGGCGAGAGCGGGTAGCCGTGCGCGGCCATCACCACGCCGAGCGCGACGCGGCGGTCCCACTGCAGCTCGACCTGGTCGAGCGTGCCGTCGGTGGCGTGCCAGAACACCTCGAACAGGTCGGACTTCAGCCGCATCATGATCGGCTGGGTCTCGGGGTCGCCCATGCGGCAGTTGAACTCGAGCGTCTTGGGATGGCCCTGGGCGTCGATCATCAGGCCGGCATAGAGGAAGCCGGTGTAGGGAATGCCGTCCTTCTCCATGCCGCGGATGGTCGGCAGGATGATCTCGCGCATGGCGCGCGCATGCACCTCGGCCGTGACCACGGGCGCGGGCGAGTAGGCGCCCATGCCGCCGGTGTTGGGGCCTTCGTCGTTGTCGAGCAGGCGCTTGTGGTCCTGGCTGGTGGCCAGCGCGGTCACGTTCTTGCCGTCGCACAGCACGATGAAGCTGGCTTCCTCGCCCTGCAGGAACTCCTCGATCACGACGCGCGCGCCGCCCTCGTTGTGCGAGACGCCGAACTTGTTGTCGACCAGCATGAAGTCGACCGCATCGTGCGCTTCCTGCGCGGTCATGGCCACGACCACGCCCTTGCCGGCGGCCAGGCCGTCGGCCTTGACCACGATCGGCGCGCCCTTGGCGTCGATGTAGGCATGGGCCGCGGCGGCGTCGGTGAAGGCCTCGTACTCGGCCGTCGGGATCTTGTGGCGCTTCATGAAGGCCTTGGAGAAGGCCTTCGAGCTCTCGAGCTGGGCGGCGGCCTTGGTCGGGCCGAAGATGCGCAGGCCGTGCGCGCGGAATTCGTCGACCACGCCCGCGGCCAGCGGGGCCTCGGGGCCGACCACCGTCAGCGCGATCTTTTCCTTGAGCGCCCACTCGCGCAGCGCGGCGGGCTCGGTGATGTCGATGCTGTCGTAGCGCGGGTCGGTGACCGTTCCGCCGTTGCCGGGTGCCACGTAGATGCGGCTGACCCGGGTGGCCTGCGCCAGCCGCCATGCCAGGGCATGTTCGCGGCCCCCTCCCCCAATCACCAGTACCTTCATTCTCGGGCCTTCATACGCTGTGTTCTTTCCATCATTGCTGCTGCCGGGTGCCGGCCCTCATTCGGACAGCGAGGCGTTGTGATAGACCTCCTGCACGTCGTCCAGGTCCTCGAGCACGTCGAGCAGCCGCTGCATCTTCGCGGCGTCCTCGCCGACGACGTCGATGGTGTTCTCGGCCCGCATCGTGACCTCGGCCACCTCGGACTTCAGGCCCGCCGCCTCGAGCGCGTTCTTCACCGCCTCGAAATCGCCGGGCGCGGTGATCACCTCGATGGCGCCGTCGTCGTCGGTCACGACGTCTTCCGCACCGGCCTCGAGCGCCACTTCCATCACCTTGTCCTCGTCCGTGCCCGGGGCGAAGACGAACTGTCCGCAATGCTTGAACTGGAAGGCCACCGAGCCCTCGGTGCCCATGTTGCCGCCGTGCTTGGCGAAGGCGTGGCGCACTTCGGCCACGGTGCGCACGCGGTTGTCGGTCATGGTGTCGACGATGATCGCCGCGCCGCCGATGCCGTACCCTTCGTAACGAATTTCTTCGTAATTGACGCCTTCGAGGTTGCCCGTGGCCTTGTCGATGTTGCGCTTGACGGTGTCGGCCGGCAGATTGACCGCCTTGGCCTTTTCGACCGCCAGCCGCAGGCGGGGGTTGGCGCTCAGGTCGCCGCCGCCGGCCCGGGCCGCCACCATGATTTCACGGATGGCGCGGGTCCAGAGCTTCCCTCGTTTTTCGTCCTGCCGGCCCTTCCGGTGCTGAATATTTGCCCATTTGCTGTGTCCGGCCATGGCTTTTCTCTCGCTGTCCTGTGTTTTCGAAGCAGGCTGCGAGTTTACTGTCCGGCGCGCACAACGGACCGGCGCCGCGGGCGGGCGGGCCGGTCAAACCTTTTGGTGATAATCCCTCGATGACGCCATTGCCTTTCGCCGGG
This sequence comes from Variovorax sp. GW821-FHT10D07, assembly GCF_059415325.1. Lineage (NCBI taxonomy): Bacteria > Pseudomonadati > Pseudomonadota > Betaproteobacteria > Burkholderiales > Comamonadaceae > Variovorax > Variovorax sp. GW821-FHT10D07. The sequence goes on from NZ_JBWKMZ010000010.1 coordinate 259,177, forward strand.
TCGGGACATCCGACGCTGCCGCCCACCCGCCACGCACGCCGTGCGAGCCGGGCGGACACCCCGCAGGCAGGCCCCGATCCCCTCGCAAAGGCTTCCTGATCGTGCGCTTCCAGGGCGAAACACCCTCCTCTTCCTCGTTGCGCGTGGAGCGCCTTTCCCTCGCGGACAGCCTGGCGCTGGCCGCCGACGGACCGGCGCCCTTCGCCGCCATCGGCTACGGCACGCCCGAGCGGCTCGACTGGATGCCGCCGGTCGACGCCAGCGTGCTGTCGGAGCGCGGTGCGGTGGCCGACGTCTGGCATGCTGCCGGCCCGGCGGTCCAGACCGGCCGCACCGGCCTCGTGCGCTGGCGCGCCGACGACCACTGGCTGCTCGGCGCGATCGACCTCGACGAAAGCGTCGAGAAACAGGGTCTGGCCGAGCTGGCGCACCGCGCCTACCGCGACCTGTTCGCCACGCTCGACCAGAGCGGCATCGCCCATCCGCTGCGGATCTGGAACTACCTGCCGCAGATCAACGGCGACGGCGGCGGGCTCGAGCGCTACCGCCAGTTCAACCTGGGCCGCCAGGATGCCTTCCTCGAAGCCGGCCGCGCCGCCTTCGAAGGCGCGCCGGCCGCCTGCGCGCTCGGCATCCACCGCGGCGCGCTGTCGGTGCGCTTCCTGGCCGGGCGCCGCGCCCCGCTGCCGATCGAGAACCCGCGCCAGGTCTCGGCCTACCGCTATCCCTCGACCTACGGGCCGCGCGCCCCGACCTTCTCGCGCGCGGCGCTGGCCGACATCGGCGACGAACGCTGCGCGCTGTTCATCTCGGGCACCGCGAGCATCGTCGGCCACGAGACCGTGCACCGCGGCGACGTGCGCGAGCAGACCCGCGAGACGTTGCGCAACCTCGAGGCCGTGGTGAGTGCCGCCAACGCGCAGGGATCGGCGCGCTTCTCGGTCGCGGCGCTCGACGGCGTGGTCTACGTGCGCCACCCGGCCGATCTCGAAGCCGTGCGCGGCGTGCTCGAAGACGCGCTCGGGTCCGACGCGCCGATGGTGCGCGGCGCGGTATATCTCGAGGCCGACATCTGCCGCGGCGACCTGCTGGTCGAGATCGAAGCCCATGCCACCGCCCCCGGGCGGCGGCGGGACTGACGCTCGAACGGCAGCCCCACCTTTCCCGATGATCCTCCGCGTGCTGCGCATTCTCACGGCCGTTCCCCTGGCGCTGATGCTCTATGCGCTGCTGCTGTTCCTCGGCGTGATTTCGCTGGTCTGGAACGCCTTCGCGATGCTGATTCATCCGGTGATGCCGGTGAAGCCGGCGCGCGCGCTGGGCCGCGCCACCATCGCCTTCGCCTACCGCACCTTCTGGGGCCTGGCCTCGGTCACCGGCATGATGCGCATCGACGCGAGCTGCCTCGACGCGCTGCGCGACGAGCCCGGCGTGATCTTCGTGGCCAACCACCCGACCATGCTCGACGCGCTGCTGCTGGTGGCGCGGCTGCCGCGCAGCGCCTGCATCATGAAGGCCGAGCTGCTGCACAACATCTTCCTGGGCGCGGGCGCGCGGCTGGCACGCTACATCAGCAACGAATCGGCGCGCACCATGGTACGGCTGGCGGTGGCCGATCTGCGCGAAGGCGGCCAGCTGGTGATCTTTCCCGAGGGCACGCGCACCGTCACGCCGCCGCTCAATCCGTTCCGCCCCGGCGTCACGCTGATCGCCAAGCTCGCGCAGGCGCCGATCCAGACCGTGTTCATCGACACCGACTCGCCGTACCTCGGCAAGGGCTGGCCGATCTGGCGCGTGCCGCCGCTGCCGATCGTCTTCAAGCTGCGCCTGGGCCAGCGCTTCGCGCCGACGCAGGACAGCGACGTGCTGCAATCCGAACTCGAACAATATTTCCGCCACCACCTGGAACGGCGCGCCGCCGACGCCGACTCTCCCGAATGCCAGACGCCTCGCGCACCCACCTTGTCCTGATCCCGAGCTACAACACGGGCGAGCGCCTGTTCTCCACCGTCGAGGCGGCGCTCGCGCAATGGAGCCCGGTGTGGGTGGTGGTCGACGGCAGCGACGACGGCACCGGCGAGCGGCTGCAACAGATGGCCGCCGACCGCCCCGGCCTGCGCGTGTGGCTGCTGCCCGAAAACCAGGGCAAGGGCGCGGCGGTGCTGCACGGGCTGCGCGCGGCGCGCGACGCCGGTTTCACGCATGCGCTCACCATGGATTCCGACGGCCAGCATCCGGCCCCGCTGATCCCGGCCTTCATGCAGGCCTCGCTGGCGCGGCCCGAGACCATGGTGCTGGGCCGCCCGGTGTTCGACGCCAGCGCGCCGCTGCTGCGCGTGCGCGGGCGCCGCGTCTCCAACGGCTGGACCCAGCTCGAGACACTGTTTGCCGGCGTCGGCGATTCGCTCTACGGCTTTCGCGTCTACCCGGTGCAGGACCTGATCGCGGTGATGCAGCGCCAGCCCTGGATGCGCCGCTTCGACTTCGACACCGAGGCCGTGGTGCGGCTGGCCTGGCGCGGCGTGAAGCCGGTCAACATCGATGCGCCGGTCAAGTACCTGACGGCCGAGGAAGGCGGGGTCTCGCACTTCCGCTACGGGCGCGACAACGTGCTGCTGACCTGGATGCACACGCGGCTGATGGTGGAGTTCGTGCTGCGGCTGCCGGGCCTGCTCTGGCGCAAGCTGCGCGGCGCGCCGCCGTTCCAGGCCTGATCCACCGCGCCCGCTATTCGACGGCTCCGCCGCCGAGTGCCTTGTAGAGCGTCATCGTCGCGTTGAGCTGGTTGACCCGGTTCTGCGCCAGCGACACCTCGGCCGCGCGCCGCCGGTCCTTCGCGTCGAGCACCGGCTGCAGCGCCGTCGCCCCCGCGCGGTAGCGCACCTCCGACAGCCGCTCGGCGCGCTGCGCCAGCTCCAGCGCCACCACCAGCTTCGCGCTCTCGTCGCGCAACTGGGTGCGCGACGACAACGCGTTCTCCACTTCCGACAGCGACGTATACAGCGCTTGGCGGAAGCCCACCACCGCTTCCTCGTACTGGCTCTGCGACACCGCCACCGTCAGCCGCGCCGTGTTCCATTGCAGGAACGGCAATGCGAGGCCCGCGCCCAGCGTCGCGACCGGGTTGCGCAGCAGTTGACCCAGCGCCGTGCTCGAGGTGCCGAGCGAGCCCGTGAGGCTCAGCGCCGGATAGAAGCCGGTGCGCGTCGCGTCGACATTGGCGAGCGCGCCGCGCAGCCGCTGCTCGGCGGCGCGCAGATCGGGGCGCCGGCCCAGCAGGCTGGCGGGCAGGCCCGCGTCGATCGCGGGCAGCGCCGCGTCGGGCAGGCTCGCGGGCTCCTCGGCCGCCACCTCGGGCGGACGGTCGAACAGGATCGCGAGCGCATTGCGCGTTTCCACGCGCTGCTGCAGCAGCTGCGTGTGCGCCGCCTCCTGGCTCGCGAGGTTCTGGCCGGCCTGCGCCACGTCGAGGCCCGAGACCGCGCCGGCCTCGTAGCGCGCGCGCACCAGCGCCACGATGCGCCGCGCGTCTTCCATGCCGGCCTCGCTCAGTGCGATGCGCTGGTTCAGGTAGCCAGTCTGCCAATACAGATTGGCGGTGGTGGCGACCAGCGCCAGCGCCGCCACCTGCCGGTCGGACTGGGTGGCCTTGAGCTCCCAGTCGGCCGCGCTGCGCACCGCCGCAAGACGGCCCCAGAGGTCGAGCTCGTAGCTCAGCGTCACCAGCGAACTCGAACTCGAGCCCGCGACACCGCCGCGCTTGAGGTCGTAGCCGCGGCTGGTGGCCGCCTGCCCGACCACGCCGGGCGTGAGATTCGTATCGGCGAGGCCGGCCTGCAGCTGCGCGCGCTGCACCCGGATGCCTGCTGCCGCGAGGTCGTTGTTGACCTGCAGCGCCTGGTCGACCAGCGCGTCGAGCCGCGGATCGCCGAAGGCCGACCACCACTTCGCGGGGAACACCGCCGCCGCGCTGGCCGTGCCCGGCTGCGGCTGCTGCCAGGCCGAGGGCAGCTCGAGCGGCTTCTCGGGCCGGCGCTCGGGCTGGAACGCGGTGCAGCCGGCCGCGAGCAACGCGGCCACGAGGGCCAGGGGGAGCAGGCGCGCCTTACTCACGGGCCAGTGCCTCGATGGGGTCGAGCCGCGCCGCGTTGCGTGCCGGCAGGTAGCCGAACAGCACGCCGATCAGCGAGGCGCAGAAGAAGGCCGACAGCACGGCACCGAGCGAGAAGATCATCTGCCATTGCTTCACGAACAGGGAGAACAGGAAGCTGATGCCATAGGACAGCAGCACGCCGATCAGCCCGCCGACCAGGCACACCAGCACAGCCTCGGTCAGGAACTGCTGCAACACGTCGCTCTGGCGCGCCCCCACCGCCATGCGGATGCCGATCTCGCGCGTGCGCTCGGTCACCGACACCAGCATGATGTTCATCACGCCGATGCCGCCCACCACCAGCGAGATCACCGCGATCAGCGACAGCAGCAGGGTCAGCGACTGGCTGGTGCGCTCGGCCGTCTTCACGATGCTGTCCATGTTGAAGGTGAAGAAGTCCTTGCCGCCGTGGCGCAGGGTCAGCAGCTTCACGATGCCGTCCTCGGCCGCCTTGGTCGGCTGCTCGTCGCGGATGCGCACCGTGATGCCGTCGAAGTGCTGCTGGCCGAACAGCCGGCTCGCCGCCGTGCTGTAGGGCAGCCAGATATTGAGCTGCTTGTTCTCGCCGAACATGCTCTTCTTCTCCTGCGCCACGCCGATCACGGTGCACGGCAGGCTGCCGACCAGGATGATCTTGCCGAGCGGATCCACGCCCTCGGGGAACAGCTTGCGGCGCGTGTTCTGGTCGATCACCACCACCTGCGACTGGTGCCGCACGTCGTTGGCGTTGAAGGGGATGCCGCTGGCCATCTGCACGTCGCGCACGGCGAAGTAGTTGTCGCTCACGCCGTTGACGTTGCCGTTGATGTCGATGCTGCGGTAGCGCAGCCGCAGGCTGCGCATGGTGGCCGGCGTCACGCTGTGCACGAAGGGCTGCGCCGCGATCGCCTGCAGGTCGGCCGGCACCAGCGTGCGGATGCTCTGCGCCTTGTCGTCGCCGAAGTCGCGGCCCGGGTAGATGTCGAGCGTGTTGGTGCCGATGGCGCGGATGTCGGACAGCACGAAGCGCTTGGCGCCCTCCCCGATCGCCACGATCGAGACCACCGAGGTGATGCCGATCACGATGCCCAGCATGGTGAGCGCGGTGCGCATGCGGTGCGACATCATCGAGCGCCAGGCCATGCGGAAGGCCTCGGCGAAGCGCGACCAGCCGGTGCTCAGCCGGCCGCCCGTGGCGGGCCGGGTCACGGGCTGCGGTGCCTCGCCGGCACCGGTGGCTTCGGGCGCGGGCACGGTCGGCACGTTGGGCCGGTCGCCCACGATGCGGCCGTCGGCGATCTCGATGATGCGCTCGGTGCAGCTCGCCACCTGCATGTCGTGGGTCACGATGATGATGGTGTGGCCCTGCGCATGCAGCTCGCGCAGGATCGCGATCACCTCCTGGCCGCTGCGGCTGTCGAGCGCGCCCGTGGGCTCGTCGGCCAGGATCACCTGGCCGCCGTTCATCAGCGCGCGCGCGATGCTCACGCGTTGCTGCTGGCCGCCCGAGAGCTGGCTCGGTCGGTGATCGCCGCGATCGTCGAGCCCCAGCCGCGCGAGCAGCTGCCGCGCCCTCGCCTCGCGCGCCGCGCCGTCGGTGCCCGCGTACACCGCCGGCACCTCGACGTTGCCGGTGGCCGTCAGGTGCTGCATCAGGTGGTAGCGCTGGAAGATGAAGCCGAAGTGCTCGCGCCGCAACTCGGCCAGCGCGTCGCTGTCGAGCGTGCCCACGTCGTGGCCCGAGACCGTGTAGCTGCCGCTGCTGGGCCGGTCGAGGCAGCCCAGGATGTTCATCAGCGTCGACTTGCCCGAGCCCGAAGCGCCGACGATCGCGAGCATCTCGCCGTGGCCGATGTCGAGGTTCACGTCCTCGAGCACCTGCACCCGCGTCTCGCCCGAGGGGAAGCTGCGCCCGATGCCGCGCACCGACAGCAGGGCCTGCCGTGGCGGCTGCGTCATGGGCCCTTGCCGCGGCGCTCGCCGCCGTTGGCCTCGCCCTCGCGCGGCTCCACGGCCGAGGCGTCGCCGGTGATGACCTGGTCGCCCTCCTTCAGCCCCTCGAGCACCTGGGCCTGGAAGTTGTTGGTGATGCCGGTGCGCACCTTGCGCGTCTCGGGCGTGTGGTCGGCCTTGAGCACGCGCACCTCGTAGCGGCCCTCCTTGTCGCGGTTGCCGAGCGCGGTCAGCGGCACGGTCAGCGCCTGCTTGGCCTCGCCGAGCATGATCGCGACCTGGGCCGTCATGTCCACGCGCAAGGTGCGGTCGGGGTTCGGCACGTCGAACAGCGCGTTGAAAAACACCGCGTTGTTGATCTTCTCGGGCGAGGGCTGCACCGCGCGCAGGGTGCCGTGGTAGCGCTTGTCGGGGTCGCCGAGGATGGTGAAGTAGACCGGCAGCCCGGCGCGCACGCGCACCACGTCGGCTTCGGACACCTGGGCCTTGATCGTCATCGTCGACAGGTCGGCCAGGGTCATCAGCGTGGGCACCTGGAACGACGCGACCACGGTCTGGCCCTCGAGCGTCTTGATCGAGATCACGTCGCCGTCGATGGGCGCGATGATCCGGGTGTACGAGAGGTTGGTCTGGGCCGAGGACACGGCCAGGCGCTGCTGGCGGATCTGCGCGTCGAGCGACACCGCGTCGGCGCGCAGCGCGCGCAGTTCGGCGTCGGCGCTCTCCATGTCCTGCCGCGCCGAGGCGTCCTGCGCCAACATCTCGCGCTGGCGCGCCCAGGCCAGCTCGGCCTGCTTGACGCGCACTTCCTTCGCCACCTTCTGGGCCTGCAGGTTGTCGAGCCGGGCCTGTTCCTGCGCCAGCGTGTTCTGCGAGATCGCGGGATCGATCTCGGCCAGCCAGTCGCCCTTCTTCACGGTCTGGCCCAGCGACACCTTGAGCGACTTGAGCTGGCCCGTGACCTGCGCGCCCACCTCCACCTGCCGCAGCGCCTGCAGCACGCCGGTGGCCAGCACCGCGTTCTCGAGGTCGGCGCGCTGCACCGTCGCCGTCAGGTACTCGGGTTTCTTGGCCGGCGTGAGCACGATCGCGGCCGCGATGCCGAGCACGACGAGGGCCAGGATGCCGTAGAGGAGCTTGCGCGAACGCCGGGGGGGAGTCTGGGGCATGCAGCGGGAAGGAAGTGGAACGGGCGGGGGATGCATTCGCCGGGCTCTGCGGCCGGGTCGCCATGCAAGGGGGATGGGGGCATCCTAGTCCCGCTGTCTGAAGCGTTCCTAAAGACGGAGTTCCGCGGCGGGGTTACTCCGCCCTCATCGCCCACATCACCGTGACGGGCGCCACAAAGACGAAAGGCGGACCCGCGGTCCGCCTTGGAAAGCCGATGCGGCGAACGCCGCGCTCAGCGCGCCGGACGCCGGCGGAACAGCAGCACCAGCAGCAGGACCGTCAGCACCGCGAAGGCGATGAAGGACCAGTTCGCCAGCGTCAGGCCGAACAGCGTCCAGTCGATCTTGGAGCAGTCGCCGCCGCCGCGGAAGATCATCGGCAGCGCCCGCTTGAGCGGGAAGGTCTCGATCATGCCGTAGAGATCGCGGCCGCACGACACCACCTCGGGCGGATACCACTGCAGCCAGCTCTGCGAGGCCGCCGTGTAGGCGCCGCCGAGGGCCGACAGCAGAGCCAGCAGGCCGCCGCCGACCTGCAGCGCGCGGCCGCGGAAAGCCCCGGCCAGCCCCGTGAACACCGCCACCAGCACCAGCGCATAGCGCTGGACGATGCACATCGGACAGGGCTCGAGCCCCACCACGTGCTGCAGGTAGAGCCCGAAGGCCAGCATGAGCACACAGGCCAGGCAGATCAGGCCGTAAGCGCGGCGCGGCGCGCCGAAGTACCAATCGATCAAGGAGACACCCAATCCTCTTCTACGAACACCCTGGCCTTGCGTGGCGTGGCGACGACGGTGTCGCCCTCCTTCAAGCCCAGGTCACGGAACTGTTGCGCAGGGAGTTGCGCCTCGATGATGGTTCCGGAGCCCGGATTGTCTGGATTCGTGTCGACCGGTTCAAGTTCCAGCCGCGCGATCGGACCGACGACGATCGCGCGCGCCAGCGTGGCGACGATGCCGCTCGTCGCGCCCGGCACGTGGGCTGTCACCTCCAGGTCATGCGGACGGACATAAGCCAGCGCCTTGGCGTCGCGCGCGCCGCTGTGCTCGGGCGAATCGAGGCGCACGTCGCCCAGTTGCACCGAGCCGTTGTCGGCGCGGCCGTGGAACAGGTTGACGTCGCCGAGGAAGCCGTAAACGAAGGGGCTCGCGGGCTGGTCCCAGACCTCCTGCGGCGAGCCGACCTGCTCGATGTGGCCCTTGTTGATGACCACCACGCGGTCGGCCACTTCCAGCGCCTCTTCCTGGTCGTGGGTGACGAAGATCGAGGTGACATGCAGCTCGTCGTGCAGCCGGCGCAGCCAGCGGCGCAGTTCCTTGCGCACCTTGGCGTCGAGCGCGCCGAAGGGCTCGTCGAGCAGCAGCACCTTGGGCTCGACCGCGAGCGCGCGGGCCAGCGCGATGCGCTGGCGCTGGCCGCCCGAGAGCTGCGGCGGATAGCGGTCGGCCAGCCAGTCGAGCTGCACGAGCTTGAGCAGCTCGGTCACCTTGGCCTTGATCTGGGCTTCGCTCGGGCGCTCCTTGCGCGGCTTCACGCGCAGGCCGAAGGCCACGTTCTCGAACACGGTCATGTGGCGGAACAGCGCGTAGTGCTGGAACACGAAGCCGACCTGGCGCTCGCGCACGTGCACGTCGGTGGTGTCCTCGCCCGAGAACAGGATGCTGCCGGCGTCGGCCGTTTCCAGCCCGGCGATGATGCGCAGCAGCGTGGTCTTGCCGCAGCCCGAGGGGCCGAGCAGCGCGACGAGCTCGCCCGATTCGACGTTCAGGTTGACGTCGTTCAAGGCCCGGAAGGTGCCGAACTGCTTGCTGATGTTGCGGATTTCGATGCTCATGAAATTCTTTCTTCCTAGGCCGCCGTCGGCCGTTCCGGCGGCAGCTCGGCGATCGCCTTCATCTCGCGCTCGTGGCGCCATTCGATCACCGACTTGATCACCAGCGTCACCAGCGCCAGGATCGCCAGCAGCGAGGCCACCGCGAAGGCGGCCACCGACTGGTATTCGTTGTAGAGCACTTCCACGTGCAGCGGCATGGTGTTGGTCTGGCCGCGGATGTGGCCCGAGACCACCGACACCGCGCCGAACTCGCCCATGGCGCGTGCATTGCACAGGATCACCCCGTACAGCAGGCCCCACTTGATGTTGGGCAGGGTCACGCGCCAGAAGGTCTGCCAGCCGTTCGCGCCGAGCACGATCGCGGCCTGTTCCTCGTCGGTGCCCTGCGCCTGCATCAGCGGGATCAGCTCGCGCGCGATGAACGGGAAGGTCACGAACACGGTGGCCAGCACGATGCCCGGCACGGCAAAGATGATCTTGATGTCGTGCGCGGCCAGCCACGGGCCGAACCAGCCCTGGGCACCGAACACCAGCACGTAGATCAGGCCCGCCACCACCGGCGACACCGCGAACGGCAGGTCGATCAGCGTGGTGAGGAAGGCCTTGCCGCGGAACTCGAACTTGGCGATGGCCCAGGCCGCGGCCACGCCGAACACCAGGTTCAGCGGCACCGCGATGGCGGCCGTGATCAGCGTCAGGCGGATCGCGCTCCAGGCATCGGGTTCCTTCAGCGCCTCGAGGTAGGCGTTGAGGCCCTTGCGCAGTGCCTCGGTGGCCACGGCCGCCAGCGGCAGCACGAGGAACAAGAACATGAAGACCAGCGCGAGGCCGATCAGCAGCCAGCGGACCCAGGCGGCTTCGGTGGTGCCGGCCTGGGTGCGGCGGATGACTTTGGACGGTGCGCTCATCTCAACCCCCCGCCCGGCGACGCTGCCATGCCTGCAGGCCGTTGATGACCAAGAGCAGCAGGAACGAGATCACCAGCATCACCAGCGCGACCGCCGTGGCGCCCGCGTAGTCGTACTGCTCGAGCTTGCCGATGATGATCAGCGGCGTGATCTCCGAGATCATCGGCATGTTGCCGGCGATGAAGATCACCGAGCCGTACTCGCCGATCGCGCGCGCGAAGGCCATGGCGAAGCCCGTGAGCAGCGCCGGCGCGATCGAGGGGAAGATCACCTTGGTGAAGGTCTGCAGCCGCGTCGCGCCCAGCGAGGTGGCGGCCTCCTCGAGTTCCTTCTCGGCGTCTTCGAGCACCGGCTGCACCGTGCGCACCACGAAGGGCAGCCCGATGAAGATCAGCGCGATCACCACGCCCGCGGGCGTGAACGCGAGCTTGATGCCGTGCGGCTCGAGGTACTGCCCGACCCAGCCGTTGCCGGCCAGCAGCGCGGTCAGCGAGATGCCGGCCACGGCCGTGGGCAGCGCGAACGGCAGGTCGACCAGCGCATCGACGATGCGCTTGCCCGGGAACTTGTAGCGCACCAGCACCCAGGCCACGAGCAGCCCGAACACCAGGTTCACCAGCGCCGCGAGCAGCGAGGCGCCGAAGGTCAGCCGGTACGAGGCCAGCACGCGCGGCGCGGTCACGGCGACCCAGAACTGGTCCCAGTTCAGCGTGAAGGTCTTGAAGACCAGCGCCGACAGCGGGATCAGCACGATCAGGCAGAGGTAGAAGACCGCGAAGCCCAGCGTCATCGAGAAGCCGGGCAGCACGCGCTTGGCGCCACCGCCGCCGACCGCACGCGAAAACGGCGCTGCCGGTGAGGACAGCGCCGAGGAGGTTGCCCCGCTCATTTACCGGGCGCCGGGCGTGTAGAGCTTGTCGAACTGGCCGCCGTCGTTGAAGTGCACCTTCTGCGCTTCGCCGAGGCTGCCGAACAGTTCCTGCACCGTGAACAGCTGCAGCGGCTTGAAGGTCGCGGCGTACTTCTTGAGCACGGTCTGCGAACGCGGGCGCAGCGCGTGCTTGGCGGCGATTTCCTGCGCTTCTTCGGAATAGAGCCAGTCGAGGTAGGCCTTGGCGAGTTCGCCGGTGCCCTTCTTGGCGACGGTGCGCTCGACCACGGCCACCGGGTTCTCGGCCACGATGCTGATCGACGGGTAGACCGAGTCGACCTTGCCGGTGCCGAATTCGCGGTCGATCGAGACCACTTCGGATTCGAAGGTGATCAGCGCGTCGCCGATGTTGCGTTGCAGGAAGGCGGTGGTGGCATCGCGGCCGCCACGTGCCAGCACCGGCGTGTTCTTGAACAGCTTGCCGACGAACTCGGCCGCCTGGGCGTCGGTGCCGCCCTTCTTCTTGACGTAGCCCCAGGCCGCCAGGTAGGCGTAGCGGCCGTTGCCGCCGGTCTTGGGGTTGACGATCACGACCTGCACGCCGGGCTTGACCAGGTCGTCCCAGTCCTTGATGCCCTTGGGATTGCCGTTGCGCACCAGGAACAGCATGGTCGAGGTGGTCGGCGATGCGTTCTCGGGGAATTTCTTGGTCCAGTCCTTGGCGACCACGCCGGCGTTGGCCAGGAAGTCGATGTCGGTCGAGGTGTTCATGGTCACCACGTCGGCATCGAGGCCGTCGGCCACCGCGCGCGCCTGGGCGCTGGAGCCGCCGTGCGACTGGTCGATCTTGACGTCCTTGCCGGTGGCCTTCTTGTAGTGCGCCGTGAAGGCCGCGTTGTAGTCCTTGTAGAACTCGCGCGCCACGTCGTACGAGGCGTTCAGCAGGCCGGTGCCCTGGGCCAGGGCGCTGCTGCCGACGAGTGCGGAGGACGCCAGCGCGAGCACGGCGGCGAAGGTCTTGATTCTGGAAGTCATGTGGTTGCCAAGGTTTCTGAAAAATCACGGCCCGCCGCCCAGGGGGCGGGCTCGTCGGTCAGCGACTGGAGCAGGGCCAGGCCGAGCGGCCATTCCCCGTGCCCCGAGTCGACGTTGATGTGGCCCGCATTCTGCATGCGAACGAACTCGCTGCCCCAGGCGCGCGAGTATGCGCCGGCCAGGCGGATCGGGCAGTACGGGTCGTTGCTGCTGGCCACCACGATGCTGCGGTACGGCAGCGCCGCGTAGGGCACGGGCGCGAAGTCCGACAGCACGGCGCGGCGCTCCGGATCGGCCGGCGCCACCAGCAGCGCGCCCTGGATCCGGGCCGCGGCCTCCGCCGGCAGATGCGCCGTGGCGATGCAGCCCAGGCTGTGCGCCGCGATCACCACCGGCTGCGGCGATTCGAGCACCAGCCGCGCCAGCGTCGACACCCAGGCCTCGCGCCGCGGCGAGGCCCAGTCGTCCTGCTGCACGCGCGCGGCGCCCGGAATGCGCTCCTGCCACAGGCTCTGCCAGTGGCCGGGGCCGGAGTCGCGCCAGCCGGGAACGATGACGATGCGGGTCTGCATGCGAAGGTGGTGGGCCTGGGCCGATGCCGCCGGCTTACTTGTTCGGCTGCGGCGTCAGGCGCAGGTAGGGACGCACCGCCTTGTAGCCCTTGGGGAAGCGCTGGGCGATCTCGGCCGGGTCCTGCAGGCTCGGGATGATGACCACGTCGTCGCCATCCTTCCAGTTCACGGGCGTCGCCACCTTGTGGCTGTCGGTGAGCTGCAGCGAGTCGATGACGCGCAGGATCTCGTCGAAGTTGCGGCCGGTCGAGGCCGGGTAGGTGATGATGGTGCGGATCGTCTTCTTCGGATCGATGATGAACACGCTGCGCACCGTGGCCGTGGCCGAGGCGTTCGGGTGGATCAGGTCGTAGAGGTCCGACACCTTGCGGTCGGCGTCGGCCACGATCGGGAAGTTGACCGTGGTGTTCTGCGTGTCGTTGATGTCGCCGATCCATTCCTTGTGCTTGTCGGCCGGGTCCACGCTCAGCGCGATCGGCTTCACGCCGCGCTTCTGGAACTCGCCCGACAGGGCCGCCGTCTTGCCGAGTTCGGTGGTGCACACGGGCGTGAAGTCGGCCGGGTGCGAGAAGAACACGACCCACGAATCGCCAGCCCATTCATGGAATTTGATCGGGCCTTCGCTGGAATCCTGGGTGAAATCGGGGGCGCTGTCGCCGAGACGGAGGGTTGCCATGGTCGTTCCTTGGATGGAATGGAAGACCTGGATTGTCCGAACCCCGCCAAGGATGCCAAACGAATATCTGATTGTTTGGTTATGACGTTTTTTGCATAACGAGGCGATCCGGCGCCCCGAAATCGCCGTCAGAACATGCGGTGCGCCCCGTGTTCCAGGTGCTCGACCAGAAAATCGATCAGCCGCCGCACCGCCGGCACCAGCGCGCGCCGCGCCGGAAACACCATGTGCGCGACCACCGGCGTCGGCCCCCAGTCGCACAGCACTCGGGTCAGCCGCCCTTCGTTGAGGTCGGCGCGGCACATGTAGTCGGGCAAAAGGGTCGCGCCCACGCCGCCGAGCACCGCGTACTGCAGGGTGGCGAGGTCGTCGGCCACGTAGCGCGGCGTGTGGGCATGCACGTGGATCCGGCCCTTGGGGCCCTCGAGCCGCCATTCGCTGCGCCCTTCCCCGTTGACCGACATCGCCGCGGTCGGCAGCTTCGCGAGATCCTCCGGCCCCTCGATCGGCCCCAGCCGCCGCACCAGCTCGGGCGTGGCCACCAGCACGCCGCGGCTGGTGCCGAAGGTGCGCGCCACCAGGGTCGCGCTGTCCTCGATCTGCGGCCGCACGCGCAGCGCGATGTCGATGCCCTCCTCGATCAGGTCGACCGGCCGGTTGATCACCCGCATGTCGATGCGCACCGCCGGATAGCGCTCGAGGAAGCTCGGCAGCACCTGCGCCAGCCCGCTGTGCGAGATCGTGACCGGGCAACTGAGCCGCACCAGGCCGCTGGGCTCGGTCTGCACCTGCGCCACGGCCTCGGAGGCTGCGCGCGCCGCGTCGCGCACCGAGGCCGCGTGGCGCAGGTAGATCTCGCCGGCCGGCGTGAGCGACAGCCGCCGCGTGCTGCGCTGCATCAGCTGCACGCCGAGCTGCTCCTCGAGCTCGGCCACGCGCCGCGACAGCCGCGACTTCGGAATGCCCAGCGCCCGGCTCGCGGCCGCGAAGCCGCCACGCTCGGCCACTTCGGCGAAGAACACCATGTCGTTGAGGTCCTGCATGGCTCTACTGTCCTGTTTTTGAAACGATGTGGCTTATTTTTACCTACTTATCACCCACTCGCACCAAAAATAGAATTCTGACCACGCCGGCCACCTTTGAGCGCCGACATCGAAAGAAAGAAAGCGATCAACATCATGAAGCTGCTTCACGTCGACTCCAGCATCCTCAGCGGCAACTCGGCCTCGCGCCTGCTCACCGCCGAAACCGTGGCCGCCTGGCGCGCCGCCCATCCCGACACCACGGTCGAGTACCTCGACCTCGCGGTCGACACCCCCTCCCACTTCAGCGCCGACGCACTCGGCATCAAGACCGGCGTCCAGGCCCAGCCGACCGAAGCCCAGCAGCGCGAGAACGCGCTGTCCGAAAAGCTGGTGAGCCAGTTCCTCGCCGCCGACGTGGTGGTCGTGGGCGCCCCGCTCTACAACTTCACCATTCCGAGCCAGCTCAAGGCCTGGATCGACCGCCTCGCGCAGGCCGGCCGCACCTTCAAGTACACCGACAAGGGCCCGGTCGGCCTCGCCGGCGGCAAGACCGTGATCGTGGCCTCGAGCCGCGGCGGCATCTACTCGACCACCGAAGGTGGCCAGGCCACCGAGCACCAGGAGAGCTACCTGAAGGTGATCTTCGGCTTCTTCGGCATCACCGACGTGCGCTTCGTGCGCGCCGAAGGCCTCGGCATGGGCGACGCGGTGAAGAACGCCGCGCTGGCTTCGGCCCGCAGCGACATCGGCACGGCGACCGCCGAAGCCGCGAACCAGAGCGTCGCGGCCCTCGCGGCCTGATGACGGCGCGCCGTTCGCGGCGCACCCCGACGACAAGCCGGCCGAAGTGCCGGCTTTTTCGTTGGCGGCGGACTTGTCGGCTACGCCCGAGGCTCGTCGATCGGGTCACCATCGTCGACTTCGTCATCCAGCCCATCGGCGAAGGCCGTGTTGATCGCCGCCATCACGCGATCCCATCGCCCCGGCTTCTCGAGGATGGGGAAGCGCTTGGCCAGCTTGCCCGACAGTGCACCGCCGTTCTCGCGCGCGCTGCGGATGATCGCGTCGATATCGGTGTCCGGCCCTTCGATCACGTCCTTGACCAGTCTGCGCGCCAGGTCGTTGGAGCGGAAGAACCTGGCCTGCTGATGCATCTCCTGCTCGATGGTGAATCGCAGGACGTGGCCGAGGTAGGTCACGTGGCTGGTGAGATCCAGGAAGCGCCAGGCCGGCATCGCGTCGTCGTAGGCCGAGAAATTGAAGTTCGACCGGATGCCGTCGGCTTCGTCGCGCTCTTCGTTGCCGAACGACACGGCCTCGCCGTAGTGCTGCATGAACGGGCGCGAGAAGGCCTCGAGCGCGCGGTCGTAGTCGGCCCGCTCCTTGGTGCTTTCCGTGATGAGCGCGGAAACGGGCAGGATGAACGGCGCGGGGACGACGCCGTCGCGGCGCAAGGTGTCGTTGATGAGGAAGCGGTGCAACCGGCCGTTGCCATCGGCCAGCGGGTGGATGTAGACGAAACCGAAAGCGGCGATCGCGGCACGCGCCGCCGCGAAGCCGATCTGGCCTTCGGTGCGCGACAAGGCGTGCGCCAGCCCCTGCACGAACCTGGGGACCGATTCCCATGGCGGCGCGACGTAGTGCACGATGTTTTCATAGCGCACGTTCTGCCCCACGAAGACCGGTGACCTGCGCAGGCCGAAGCTGGCGAGCGTGGTGTCCTCGCCGAGGATGGCCGCCTGCAGCGAGGCCAGTTCGTCGGGCAACAGGGGCGTGGGCCCCTGGCCGGTACGCGTTTCCATGACTGCCGCGAAGCGCTGAATCTTCAGCGTCTGGTCCTGCTCGCCCTCGATGAGGAAGCTCGAGCGGCTCTCCTTGAGCGTCATCCACACCGCGCTGCGGCGAAGCAGCTCGGCACCGAAAACCGCTTCCTGCCTTCTCAGCGCGGCCCCCACATCGAACGCGGCCGCCGGCCGGCTCGCCTCGGTCATGCGCACGGTCGGACAGAAATCGGGCGAACCCGGCATGTTGTCCCTGATGCGCCAGCGCTGGTTGTTGACCGTCGTCGTGGCGACCAGCATCTGCTTGCCGTCCAGCGCATCGTGATAGCCGCCCTGCACGACGGGCGTCACCGGCAACTGGCGGCCGGTCATCCACTCATAGAGAAAGCCGACCCGTCGCGCATACTGGCCGCTGGGCTCACCGGTGATCCAGGCGGCAAGATCGGCGGGGTCGACGACAGCGAAGAGGCGCGCGAGCAACTCCAGGTGCACGACCTCGTGCTTGAGATGGAACGTGAGGTGTCCGGCCAGCGTCGGCTCGGGTCGCATGTTGGGCTGGAACACCTCCTGCCGCATGCCTCCCGAATGGTTCGTGGAGCGCCGGCCTCCGATACGGCTTTCGACCGCGAGCGGCTGGACGAGGCCGATGCTCACATGCTCCACGAGCCAGCTGCCGCCGACGTGTTCAATGGAGCTCATCGAGGGTTCCCAACAGTCTCATTGCCGCATAGAAACACAAATAGTCGCATAAGAACAGGAGTACAGGATTTTTTTGCATAAAAATGCAAAAAACTTGTGTGCCGCCGACCTCGCACGGGTTGTCGAATCGGCACGAAGCCGACCCGCCTTCGACGACTGCCAGCACCCCGGCTGACATAGACGCTTCGGCCAATGGCTGGCGCGCGGCGCGCTCGACAGAATCGCCGCATGCCCGCAGCCCGCCTTCCGGCTTCCCGCATCCCTCTTCTTCTTCCCGCGACCGAGCCCATGGCGGCGGTCGCGCTGCTCGCGCTCTGTCTCGCCGCCTGGGCCGCGGGTCTGGCCGGCGGCTTTCAGTACGACGACCTGCCCAACATCGTCCTCGACCCGGCCACGGCCGGCGGCGAGGCCCTGCGCGAGCGGCTGGCCAACGGCTTCCGGCCGCTGCTGCGGCTGAGCTACGTCGCCGACCATGCGCTGTGGGGCTTCGACGGCACCGGCTTCCTGGCCACCAACCTCGCGCTGCATGCGGCCACGGTGCTCGCCGTGTGGCGGCTCGCCCTCGGCCGGCTTGCCGATCCGCTGGCCGCCTTCCTGGCCGCCGCGCTGTTCGCGCTGCAGCCCGCGCACGCGGCGGTGGTGAGCTTCGCGAGCGGGCGCTCGACCGGGCTGATGACGCTGGGGCTGGTGCTGGCGCTGCTGGCCCATGAACATGCGTGGCGCGAGGGCCTGGTCCGCGCGCGCCGCGCCGTCTTCGAGGCGCTGTCGCTCGTCGCCTTCGCGCTCGCGGTGTCGGCCAAAGAAGTGGCGCTGGTCTATCCGCTGCTGCTGATGGTGTGGGAGTCCACCCGACCCGCCGCTACGGCCGGCCGCATCGCGCGGCGCATGGCCGAGCCCGCGTTCGCCGCGCTCGCCGGCGCCGCGCTGCTCTGGACCTTCGGCCCCCGGCTGCGCGAACTGGCCGGCTACTCGCTCGCGCTGGCCGATCCGCTCGAGGCCCTGGCCCGGCATGCCGCCGCGCTGCCGCTGTCGCTCGCGCTGTGGCTGCGGCCCTGGGCGCTGTCGGTCGAGCATCCGGCGCCCGGTGCGAACGCGGTGCTGCCGGGCGCGCTCGCACTTGCGGGTCTGCTGCTGGCCGCGCTCGCGCTGCGCCGGCGCTGGCCGCTCGCAACGCTCGGACTGCTGTGGCCGCTGGCCATGCTCGCGCCGACCCACACGCTGATCGCGCGGCTCGACTGGGTCGTGGAAAAACCGCTGTACCCCGCGTGGATCGGTCCGGCGCTCGCGCTGGGCGCCATGCTCGCGGCCTGGCTGCGCCGGCCCGGTCGCGCAGTTCCGGGACTCGTCCTGCTGGCGGCACTCGCGGCCACCTGCGCCTGGCGCGCCGCCACCTGGGCCGACCCGGCCGCGCTCTGGCGCGAAGCCACCGAACGCGCACCGCTGTCGGCCCGCGCCTGGCACAACCGTGCGCTGGCCGAATCCGCCGCGGGCCGCGATGCCGATGCGCGTCGAAGCATCGACATGGCTCTTGCGCTCGATGCCAACGCGCCGCGCACCCAGGCACTGGCGCTCGCGATCTCGCTGGCGGCCGACGACGAGGCACCGTCCCCCTCCCTTCCCTCCAGGAGCCCCTCACCGTGAAGCTGCTTCCACGCCCCTCGCGCGGGCTGGCCGCGCTGGCGCTCGCGCTCGGCTGCGCCGCCGCCCAGGCCGCGCCCGACTGCGACCGCTGCCAGGACCTGCCGCGGCTGTACCGCGAAATGCTCGAGCAGGAATTCCTGCGCGCCAAGTTCCAGACCTGGATCTCCCAGGCCTACTACCCCCTGAGCATCGATGCGATGCAGACACAGGCCACCAGCGCGCTCACCACGGCGATGCAAGGCAACCTGTACGGCGTGCTCGCGCCGCCGGCCAGCGACGCCGGCACGGCCGGGGCCGCGGCGCCCTCCTTCGGCACGGTGATCAGCGGCGGCAGCTGCCAGCTGGTGGAGTACGTTCCGCGCCCGGGCCAGTCGCCGACCACGCGGCCGGTGACCGAGCAGCAGATCCGGCAGAAGCTGTGCAAGCCGCTGGCCGAATTCACCATCGAGCACGAGAACACGCACATCAAGGCCTGTGCGGCCGCCTACAAGGCCGGCGACAAGTCGGTCGAGTCGGTCGAATGGTTCGTGCAGAGCGACGCCAAGGCCTACGACGCCGGCGTGCGCGTGCTGCGCGACCACATCGCGGCGCTGGCGCGCAAATGCCAGTGGGCCGGCTCGACCAACGTGCGCAAGCCCGACAACAGCATGGTGGTGCCGACGCCCGAGGAGATCGTCACCCTGACGAAGAACGTCAAGGCCAAGGGCAACGCGATGCGCCGCGCCACCCAGTGAGCCCCCATCCGGAGTCATCGCCATGAACGAAGCCCTGTTGCTGAGCGCCGCGCTGCTGATCGGCGGCCCGCGCACCGAGATTCCACCCGAGCAGGTGCTGCCGCGCTTCGAGGCTCAGTGCGTCGACGGCCGCTGGAACGCCGCCTGCCCCGGCCTGCGCGCCGAACTCGAACTGTCGCTCTACGGCGAACTGCAGATGCTGCAGTCGCGCGGCGAGATCGACCGCGAGGTGCTGCGCAGCGCCGCGCGCGCCCGCTTCCCCATGCTGGCCGAGATGGGCCTGCGCAGGCTGGGCAAGATCGGCTCGCCCGAGGACCGCGAGGCGGTGCTGGCCGCGCTCGACCACACCTCGCCCGGCGTGCGGGCGATCGCGCGCCAGATGCTCGAGGTGCAGGACGACCGCTTCCGCAAGGGCCTGGGACCGTGGATGCGCGCCGGCCAGCGCAACGGCTTCGGCGCGCTGGTGCCCGACGAGCAGCCCGATGCCACGCGGCTGGGCCGGGCCAGCGCCGTCGGCGCGAAGGATGCGGCCACGCTGCGCTGGCGCCCGTTCGCGAGCGACGCGCGCGAAGGCCGCGCGGTCTTCACCACGCGGCTGTCGCCCGAGCAGGTGCTGCAGCTGGTGGCCAAGGGCCAGAAGACCTTCGACGGCTCGCAGGTGCCGGGTCGCAAGCAGCAGGAGGCGGCGATGAAGTCGATGGATTCGATCAAGCAGGAGCTGCAGGCCGCGGCGGCGCGGCGACCTCAAGGCGCTGCAGGAACTCTCGCAGCGCGTGAACCAGCAGATGCAGGCCGTGGCGCCGCCGCCCGGCGCGGCCTCGCTGCGCGCGGTGGCCGAGTTCGCCGCCGCGCCGGCGCAGGTGCGCTACGTGCAGTTGAACGCGCCCTTGCCGCCGAGGATCGACAAGGACGGCAAGGCGGGCAAGGTCGCCACCCGGCCGGTCACGGCCGCCGTGGCCCGCGACGAGGCCTTCGGCGGCGAGACCGTGCTGGTGATCCTCTATTGAACCCGCGTGCGAACCGTGCTCAGGCCGCCTTGTGGCTCTTGATCCAGCCCACGTACTTGTCCATCCAGCCCTGCAGGAACTTCTTCGAGCCTTCGTTGCCGATGTGGCCCTTGTCGTCGAACAGGTCGTCCTTGGTCTGCAGGAACACCTCGGGCGCGCCGAGCGTGGGCACGTCGAGGTAGGCCAGCACGTTGCGCAGGTGCTGCTGCGCCAGCGCGGTGCCGATGGCGCCGACCGAGATGCCGACCACGCCGGCCGGCTTGCCGGCCCAGGCGCTCTGGCCGTAGGGGCGCGAGGCATGGTCGATCGCGTTCTTCAGCACGCCGGGCACCGAGCGGTTGTATTCGGGCGTGACGAACAGCAGGCCGTCGGCCGCCGCGATCTCGGTCTTCAGGCGCTTGACCGACGCCGCCTGGTTGCCGTCGTCGTCCTGGTTGTACAGCGGCAGGTCGTCGATGCGCACGTGCTCGAAGGTGAAGTCCTCGGGCGCCAGCTTGGCCAGCGCGAGCGCCAGTTTCTGGTTGAACGAGTCCTTGCGCAGGCTGCCGACGATGACGGCGATCCGGGTCTGGGCCATGGGTGAAGCTCCTTGGATGAGAGAGTCGTAGTGAAGAAGGGCGTCGAAATGACGCTGGCGATTATGCGAAGCGTTCAAGACCTTTTCCGGAAAAGTTCTTGGCCTCGGCGCCATCGGTGCGCGCCCGCCGCAGCCACGCGTTCGCCAGCCGGTCGAGCCCGCTGCACAGCAGCCAGTAGATCGCGCCCACCAGCATGAAGATCTCGGCCGGATAGACCATGGTGCGCGCATTCACCTGCGCGGCCACGAACGACAGCTCGCCCACGCCGACGATGTAGGCCAGCGAGCTGTCCTTCACCAGCGTGACCCACTGGTTGACGAACGAGGGCAGCATCATGCGCAGCGCCTGCGGCAGCACGATGACACGCAAGGTGCCCCAGCGCGTGAGCCCGAGCGACAGCCCCGCCGCCCATTGCCCGGCCCCCACGCCGCGGATGCCCGCGTGCACCGCGTGCGCGAGGTAGGCGCCGCCCACCAGCGACAGCGCGCACATCACCGACAGCACGCCCGGCACGCTGACGCCGAAGGCGAAGGGCAGCAGGAAGTAGGTCCAGAAGATCAGCATCAGCACCGGGATGGCGCGCAGGAAGCCCAGCACCAGCACCAGCAGCGCCTTGAGGCCGCCGCGCGCCGTCGCGAGCCCGATGCCCCCGGCCAGCCCCAGCAGCGCCGAGGCGACGGCCGAGCCGGCGCTCAGCAGCAGCGTGAGCGCGGCGCCGCCCAATGGCCCCTGTGGAAAGGCGCCCCACAGCAGGTACGGCAGGCTGTCCCACAGCGTCTCGAACACCGTCATGCCGCCCTCGCCTGCCGCCGCGCGGCCCAGGCCGCCAGCAGCTCGATCGCGCCGATGGTCGCGATGTAGAGCAAGGTCGCGATGCCGAAGGCCTGGAAGGTCTTGAAGGTCTCGGCCTCCACCTGCCGCGAGGCATAGGACAGCTCGACCAACCCGACCGCCATCGCGAGCGAGGTGTTCTTGACGATGTTCATGTACTGCCCCAGCAGCGGCGGCAGCGCGATGCGCAGCGCCTGCGGCAGCACCACCTGCGCCAGCACCTGGGCGCGCGTGAAGCCCAGCGCCGACGCGGCCAGCGTCTGGCCCACGGGCACGCCGCGGATGCCCGAGCGGATGTCCTCGCCCACGTAGGCGGCCGCGTAGAGCGTGAGCCCGACCAGCGCCGACAGCAGCTCGAACGACAGCACGTGGCCCGCGTAGAGCCATTCGCGCGCGGCCTCGGGCAGCACCGAGGGCGCGCCGAAGTACCAGAAGAAGAGCTGCACCAGCAGCGGCGTGTTGCGGAACAGCGAGACATAGGCCGCGGTGGCGCGCCGCAGCGCGGGCCGGTCCGAGGAACGGCCGGCCGCGACCACCACGCCCAGCACCGTGGCCCCGGCCACCACCAGCAGCGAACTCCACATCGTCGTCAGCCAGCCGTCGAGCAGCCAGCCCAGGTAGCGCGGCGCGAGCAGCTGCTCGCGCAGGAGATCGATCAAGGCCGTGGCGCCTTCAGCGCGAGGCCACGCGCTGGTCGCCGATCTTCAGCAGCCGCGGCAGCGGCGCCTTGCTGTTCGGGCCGAACCAGGTGTCGTAGATCGCCAGCGCGCGGCCGTTCTTCTCGCTCTCGGCCAGCCAGGTGTTGAGCGCCTCGAGCAGCCGCGTCTCGCCCTTCGGCACGGCCGCGCCCAGGTACTCCTTCGAGACCGTGATCGCCGGGATCTCGTACTTCTCCTTGTCGGGCAGCGCGTTCCACTGCGCCGTGAGCTTCACGCCGTCGTTGGTGATGGCCTGCACGTTGCCGTTGCGCAGCGCCGCCAGCGCGAACGGCGAATCGTCGTAGAGCACGACCTTGGCCTCGGGGTAGTTCTTGCGCAGGTTCGATTCCATCGTCGTGCCCTTCTCGGTGCCGATGCGGATCTCGTTGATCTGCGCCACGTCCTTCAGCAGGCCCTTCTTCGCGAGGAACTGCTGGCCGACCAGGAAGTACGGCGTGGTGAAGTCCACCGCCTTGGCGCGCTCGTCGGTGATGGTGAAGCTCGCGAACACCACGTCGGCCTTGCCCGAGGTCAGCAGCGGGATGCGGTTGGCCGGGTTGGTCGGCACCAGCTCGATCTTCACGCCCAGGCTCTTGGCGAACTCGGTCGCGAGGTCGATGTCGTGCCCCACCTGCTTCTTGCTGGCCGGGTCGATGTAGCCGAAGGGCGGGTTGCCGTCGAAGGCGGCCACGCGCAGGACGCCGGCCTTCCTGACGTCGTCGAGCCGATCGGCCCAGGCGGCGCCGGACAGGGTGAAGGAGCCGATGGCCAGTGCCAGGCTCGAGAGAATGAATGTGCTGCGGGTCATGCCTGCTCTTCGGAATGAAAAGCCGCGACTCTAGGCAGCGCGCGCGCCGCGTCCAACGAAGCAATTTCCGCTTGCATATGCCCCGCGGAGTTGCGCATGAGCTCATGCGAAAAGCTTCGTCGCGCGATGCGCGCGTGGCCCCTAGAGTCGCCGGCCTTCCCGCTCACTTCTCCCACCGCGCCGCGCGCGGCATCGCCATGAACACTCCCCGTCCGTCCTCCTCCGCCCTCTCGCGGCGCCTCGTGCTTCGCGCCGGTGCCGGTGCCGCCATCGCCGCGGCCGCCACGCCGCTGTTCGCGCAGGCACGCGCCAAGACCCTGCGCATCGGCTACCAGAAGTTCAACACGCTCAACATCCTCAAGGGCACGGGCCGGCTCGAGCAGGCGCTCGCGCCCGCGGGCGTGAAGGTGGAATGGGCCGAGTTCCTCGGCGGTGCGCAGCTGTCGGAGGCGCTGGCCGCCGGCGCCATCGACTTCGGCCATGCCTCCGACGGCATCGGCGTGTTCCAGCAGGCCAGCGGCAAGGGCCTGGTCTATCTCGCGGCCGAGAGCCCCTACCCCGGCGGCGTCGGCTTCCTGGTGCCGCGCGACTCGCCGATCCGCAGCGTGCGCGACCTCAAGGGCAGGAAGGTGGTCACGGGCCGCGGCTACAACACGCAGTACGTGCTGATCCGCGCACTCGAGGCCGCGGGCCTGCGCTACGAGGACATCGAGCCGGTCTACATCGTCACCGCCTCCGACACCGTGGCGGCCTACCAGTCGGGCAGCGTGGCCGCGATCGGCCTGTGGGACCCGTTCCTGGCCGGCGCGCAGCAGGCCACCGAATCGCGCCTGCTGTTCGACGGCACCGGCCTCAGCGGCAACCGCACCTACCACTTCGCGCAGCCCGAGTTCGCGCGCGCCAATGCCGATCTGCTGCGCACCGTGTTCGCCGAGCTGCGCAAGACCAACGACTGGGCCCAGGCCCATCCGGCCGAGGTGGTGGCCACCTTGGCGCCGCAGCTCAAGGTCGAGCCCAAGGTGCTGGCGCTCGCGACCGAACGGCGTCAATATGGCGTGGTCGCGCTCACGCCGGCCATCGCCCGCGAACAGCAGGGCCTGGCCGACGTGTTCGCGCAGCTCAAGCTCATTCCCAAACCGATCGAGGTGAAGGACGCCTTCCTGGACCTGAACCTCGTTTGACACCGCTGCCCTCTTGACTTCAAGCTCCCACTACGACGTCATCGTCATCGGCCTCGGCGCCCTCGGTGCCGCCACGCTCCACCAGCTCTCGCAACGCGGCGCGCGCGTGCTCGGCATCGACCAGTTCGCGCCGCCGCACGAACTCGGCTCCTCCCATGGCGATTCGCGCATCACGCGGCTCGCGATCGGCGAAGGCGACGAGTGCGTGCCCTTCGTGCAGCGCTCGCACGCCATCTGGCGCGAACTGGAAGCGCACACCGGCCGCTCACTGATGACCACCACCGGCGGCCTGGTGCTTGCGCCGCAGGGCCGGGTGGCCGAGCACCACGGCAAGCCCGACTTCGTGCGCCGCACCATCGCCTGCGCCGAGCGCTTCGGCATCGCGCACGAGGTGCTCGACGCGGCCGGCATCCGCGCGCGCTTCCCGCAGTTCCAGCTGCAGGGCGACGAGATCGGCTACCACGAGCGCGAGGCCGGCTTCGTGCGGCCCGAGGCGGCGATCGAGGCCCAGCTCGCGGTGGCGCGCGCCTCTGGCGCGCAGGTGCGCACCGGCGAGAAGGTGCTGGCCGTCGAGCCCGTGGGCAACGGCGACACCGTGCGCGTGCGCACCGAAACAGCGAGTTTCGAGGCCGGACGCGTCGTGGTCGCGGCCGGCGCCTGGCTGCCCGAGTTCCTCGGCCGGCAGGCGCGCGCCGACTGGCAGCGCGACTTCTCGGTGCACCGTCAGGTCATGCACTGGTTCGACACCGGCGCGGCCGCCGCCGACTTCGCGCCTGGCCGCTTCCCCGTCTTCATCTGGATGTTCGGCGACGGGCCCGAGGACTACATGTACGGTTTTCCGTCCTCCGACCCCGCGCAGCCCGCGCTCAAGGTCGCGACCGAGCAGTACGTGGAAGCCACCACGCCCGACGCCATCGACCGCAGCGTGCGGCCCGAGGAAAGCGCCGCGATGTTCCGCGAGCGCGTGGCCGGACGCTTCCCGCAGATCGAGGGCCGTGCGCTCAAGGCCCGCGCCTGCATGTACACCGTGACGCCCGACCGCCGCTTCGTCATCGACGCGCTCGACGGCCTGCCCGGCGTGCTGGTGGTCTCGGCCTGCTCGGGCCATGGCTTCAAGCACTCGGCCGGGCTCGGCGATGCCATCGCCGATCATGTGCTGGGGCGCGCGAGCACGCTCGACCTCTCGCCCTTTGCCCGCCAGCGGCTGCTGGAGAAGCCGGTGGCGTAGAGCAGCCTTGCGCGTTCTTGGGCATCATCGCCGCCGGTTCTTTGTCTGATTCAGGAGCAAGCGCGATGAGATTTCTGGTGGTGGGTGCCGGCGCACTCGGTGGTTATTTCGGTGGCCGCCTGCTGGCGGCGGGACGCGACGTCACTTTCCTGCTGCGCGCGCGACGCGCGGCGCAGATCGCGGCCACCGGCCTCGTGATCCAGAGCCCGCAGGGCAACCTGCACATTCCCTCGCCGCCCCACGTGTCGGCCGAGAACATCGGCGGCCCCTACGACGTGGTCGTGGTCGGCAGCAAGGCCTACGACCTGGCCTCGACCATGGACTCGTTCGCGCCCGCCGTCGGCCCCGAGACGATGATCCTGCCGCTGCTCAACGGCATGCAGCACATCGACGCCCTGGTCGAGCGCTTCGGCGAGGCGCGCGTGCTCGGCGGCCTGTGCCTGATCTCGGCCACGCTCGACGACGAGGGCCGGGTGCTGCACCTCAACGATTCGCACGGCCTCACCTACGGCGACCGCGCCGGCGGCATCCCGCCGCGCATCCAGGCGATCCAGCAGCAGTTCGAGGGCGCCGGCTTCGAGGCCAAGGCCAGCGACAACGTCTTGCAGGACATGTGGGAGAAGTGGGTCTTCATCGCCTCGATCGCCGGCCTCACCAGCCTGATGCGCGGCGCCATCGGCGACGTGGTCGCCGCGGGCGGCCAGGACGTGGCGCTGGCCCTGTTCGACGAATGCGCCGCCATCGCCGCGCACAACGGCTTCGCGGTGCGCCCCGGCGCCATCGAGCGCGGCCATGCCTTCATGACCGCCGCCGGCTCGCCGATCACCGCCTCGATGTACAAGGACCTCGCGCGCGGCGGCGCCGTCGAAGCCGACCACATCCTCGGCGACCTGCTGAGCCGCGCACCGCAGCCCGCGCCCGCCGTGCCCTCGGTGCTGCGCATCGCCTATGTGCACCTCAAGGCCTACGAGGTGCAGCGCGCCCGCGCGCAGGGCGCGGCGAACTGAGCCGGCCGGGCGCCGCCGGCCCGGTTGCTCCGAGTATCTATTCACAAATCCATTCAGTTTCGGCATTTTCCAATGAAGAATAGAATAATTTATCTATTCACATTGGTATTCAATGTCTGTCTCTTCCGCCGCCACCCCGGCTGAAACCGCCCTCGCCTTCATCCAGGCGCAGGGCGCGGCCACGAGCGCCGAGGTCCAGGCCCGGCTCGGCGTCAGCCAGCCCACGGCGTCGCGCGCGCTGGCGCCACTGGTGCGCAGCGCCGAGCTTCTCAAGGTCGGCGCCGCGCGCTCGCAAACCTACGTGGCGCCGCGATCCGTCGAGCGCGTGGGCACCGAGGTTCCGGTCGTCAGGATCGATGCGCAAGGCAAGCCCGCGCCTTTCGGCCGCCTCGTGCCGCTGCATGGCGGCCGGTGCTGGATGGACGAACGGGAGGGGGTCGGCGCCCTGTACGACGGCCTGCCCTGGTTCATCTCCGACATGCGGCCGCAGGGCTTCATCGGCCGCGCCTTCGCCCAGGGGCACCCCGAACTCGGCCTGCCCGCCAATCCCGAACACTGGACCGACGACCAGATCCTCCAGGCCCTGGCGCTCGTTGGCGAGGACCTGCCGGGAAGCCTCGTGGTCGGCGTCGGTTCCTTCGAGCGCTTCCAGGCGATCGCCACGCGCCCGACACCATCGGTGACGACGGCCGACTATCCCGCGATGGCCGACCGCGCGATGCAGGGCAGTCTGCCGGGCTCGTCGGCCGGCGGCGAGCAGCCCAAGTTCTGCACGGTGCGCGAAGGCCGGCAGGTGATCGTCAAGTTCTCGCCCTCCGGCAGCTCGGCCGCCGAGCGTCGCGCACGCGATCTGCTGGTGTGCGAGCACCTCGCGCTGCGCACGCTGCAGGACGCCGGTGTCGCAGCCGCCACCACACAGGTCTTACTCGAGGCCGGCCGCGTCTTCCTCGAGGTCGAGCGCTTCGACCGCACCGCGCACGGCCGCATCGGCATGGTGTCGCTGATGGCCTATGACGCGCAGCATGTCGGCAAGATCGACAACTGGGCCGCCACCGCCAACCGCATGGCCTCGCGCGAACTGCTGTCGGCGGACGACGCTGGGCGCCTGCGCTTCCTCGAAGCCTTCGGCCGGCTGATCGGCAACACCGACAGGCACTACGGCAACATCTCGCTGCTGATCGAAGATGGCCACTGGCGGTTGGCGCCCGCCTACGACGTGCTGCCGACGCTCTATGCCCCTGTCAACGGCGAACTGCCACCGCGCGAACTTGCGGCCGGCAGCCTGGTGCCCACGGTCGACACCCTCGAGGAATGGCCGCGCGCTCGCGAACTCGCCGCGCTGTTCTGGCGGGCTGCCGCCGCCGACACGCGCATCACGGCCGGCTTCCGCGCCACCGCGCGCGAGAACGCACGGCTCGCCGCCCCCCGCTGAAGCCGCCGCTGCGGCGCGCAGGCTCAATCCGACTTGAGGATCGTCTCCCCCTTCAACATCCCCATGTCCTGGATGTTGACGCGGTGCCGCTTCCACCCGGCCCAGGTGCGGCGCGGATGCATCGCCGAGATGAAGTAGTACAGCACCTTGAACATGCCCAGCGCGCGCCAGAACGGCGTGCCGCGGTAGATGTCGCCGGCCAGCAGCGACATCAGGCCCTCCTTCACGCGGAAGGGATTGCCCGGGTACATGAACATCTCGCGGATCGTCGGGTTGGTCACGCGGTAGATGAACCACGAGTACTCGCGCGGGCCCTTGCGCATCATGGCCTCGAAGTCGGCGCGCGCGCCCGCGTACTCCATCGGGCGGTCCAGTGCCTTGGCCACGGCCTCGGCGCCGTCGAAGGCGCTGTGCATCGCGAGGTAGACGCCCGAGGAGAACATCGGGTCGATGAAGGCGAAGGCGTCGCCCAGCAGCAGGTAGCGGTCGCCGGTGGCATGGGTGCTGGCGTACGAGAAGTTGCCGGTGGCGTGCACGGCGTCGTCGACCAGCTCGGCGTCCTTCAGGCGCTCGACCAGCACCGGGCACAGCGCGATGGTGTCGTAGAAGAAGTCCTTGAGCGGCTTCTCGCGCGACTTCAGGTAGTAGGGCCAGCAGACCGCGCCCACGCTGGTGGTGCCGTCGGCCAGCGGGATGAACCAGAACCAGCCGTGCGGAAACCAGCAGATGCTGATGTTGCCTTCCTTGCGGCCCTCGAGCCGCTTGGCGTTGCGGAAATGGCCGAACAGCGCGGTGCTGTTGTGCTCGGGGTTCTTCTCCTTGCAGCGGAACTGGTTGGCCAGCAGGGTGTCGCGGCCGGTCGCATCGACCACGAAGCGCGCGCGCCAGCTGCGGCGCTCGCCGTCGTCCATCTGCGTGCGCACCGTGGCGCCGTCGGCGTCGAAGCTCACGTCGCGCACCCGGCAGCCCTCGATCGCCTCGGCACCGCGCGACGCGGCGTTGCGGAACAGCAGCTCGTCGAGCTCCGAGCGGCGCACCTGCCAGGCCGAGTCGAGCGACTTGTCCCAGCCCTCGGCGAAGTCGACGTAGCTGCGGTGCTCATGCTCGGGCGAGACGAACTCGATGCCGAACTTCGGCATGCCGATCTTCTCGACCTGGTCGCGCACGCCGAGCTTGTCGAACAGCTCGACATTGGCCGGCAGCAGCGATTCGCCGATGTGGAAGCGCGGGTGCTGCGCCTTCTCGAGCAGCACCACCTTGCGGCCCTGCTGGGCGAGCAGCGCGGCCACGGTGGAGCCGGCGGGGCCGCCGCCCACGACGAGCACGTCGCAGGATTCGTCGGTGACCGAGGAGGCGGGAGTGGAAACGGGAGGCTGGGACATGCGAGGGACAGGCTACGTTGTCGACGACCGCAAAGCATAGCCTGTGCGTCGCGGACTCCGCAAAGTCGGCTAAGCGGCCGCCGCCGCCCGGCGGCACACTGCGGGGCATGACCGCCCCCCGCGCCGAACACGACTACCGCGAACGCGTGGCGCGCGCCGTCGCGGCCATCGTGGCCGACCCGATGGCGAACCACCGGCTCGAGGACCTCGCGGCGCTCGCGCATTTCTCGCCCTTCCACTTCCACCGCATCTACCAGAGCGTCGCGGGCGAGACCGTGGCCGCCACGGTGCGGCGCGTGCGGCTCGCCATGGCCACGCGGCTGCTCGTGCGCGGCGGCCAGAGCATCACGGACGTGGCGCTGGCCGTGGGCTACGAGAGCCCGCAGGCCTTCACGCGCGCCTTCGGCCAGTTCACCGGGCAATCGCCGCGCGAATTCCAGCAGCAGATGCATGCGGTGGTGCTCGATGCGATGCCCGTGGCGCGGAACCGCAGCGACGAGGCGCCACCCGCCGTGCGGATCGTCGAGCGCCCGGCGCAGCCGGTGCATGCGCTGCGCCACCACGGGCCGGCCTCCACCATCCCGCACACGCACCGGCGGCTGCGCGCCCGGCTGGGCCCGCGCCGCGTGTCGGGCTGGTTCGGCATCTCCTGCGGCAATCCCGAGGCGCGGCCGGATTTCCGCTACTACGTGGCGGCGGCCTCGCCCGATCCCTGGCCAGCCGGCGACGCGGAGATCGAGGCCTTCGACATGCCGGGCGGCCTCTACGCCGTGCACACCCTTGCCGGGCCCTACACGCGCATCAACGCCGCCGTCTACGCGCTCTACGCACGCTGGCTGCCCGGCAGCGGCTACGAGCCCGACGACCGGCCCACGCTCGAGCACTACCTGAACTCGCCGCGCCAGGTCGCGCCGGCCGCGCTGCGCACCGACCTGCTGATTCCGATCCGTCCCGCCGGCTGATCCCGGTCTTCACTGCCGCCATGAACCTGCTTCGCTTCCTTCTTCCCCTCGCGCTCGGCCTGGGGGCGGCCTGCGCCCAGGCCGCGGGCTTCAGCACCCTCGAGATACCGGCCGATGCCGACGGCCCGGCGCTGCGCGGCGCGGTATGGACGCCCTGCGCCGCGCCCGATGGCCAGGTCCAGCTCGAGCGCAACACCCTGTCCGGCGTGCGCGACTGCCCGATCGCGGGCGAGCGGCTGCCGCTGGTGGTGCTGTCGCACGGCTACGGCGGCTCCTTCCTCGGCCACCACGACACGGCCGAGGCGCTGGCGAACGCGGGCTTCGTGGTCGCCGCGATCAATCACTCGGACGACAACTTCCGCATCCGCGGCGGCCCCGAGGACAGCATCGTGGCGCTCGCGACGCGCACCACCGACATCCGCCGCCTGGTCGACCACATGCTCGCGCGCTGGCCCGCGCATGCGCAGCTCGCGGCCGGCAAGGTCGGCTTCTACGGCTTCTCGCGCGGCGGCTACACGGGCCTGGTGCTGATCGGCGCGCGGCCCGATTTCGAGAAGCTGCCGCCGCTGCCCGGGTCGCCCTGCGCCTCGGCGCCGCAGGGTCCGGCCTGTCTAGCCATGCGGCAGCGCTTTCGCGCGCTGCTCGCGGCACCGCTGGCGCACGACGAGCGCATCAAGGCCGCGGTGATCGCCGATCCGCTCAGCATGCTGTTCGATGCCGAGAGCCTGAAACAGGTGAAGGTGCCGGTGCAGCTCTGGGCCTCGGCATACGGGGGCGACGGCGTCACGCCCGACAACGTGGCTGCGGTTCGGCGCAACCTGCCGGCGGCCCCGGACTGGCGCGTGGCCGACAAGGCCGGCCATTTCGGCTTTCTCGCGCCCTGCTCCGCCGCGCAGCTCGCGGTGAATCCGGAGATCTGCCGCGACGGCCCGGGCTTCGACCGCACGGCCTTCCATGCGGCCTTCAACGCCGAGGTGCTGGCCTTCTTCAGGCAGCACCTCGGGTCGCCGAACTAGCCCGCGCGCCGCTGGCCCGCGAGCCTTCTCACCACCGCCACGAGCCGGTCGATCTCGTCGAAGGTGTTGTAGAAGGCCAGCGAGGGCCGCACCGTGGTCTCGACGCCGAAGCGGCGCAGGATCGGCTGCGCACAATGGTGGCCGGTGCGCACCGCGATGCCTTCCTCGTTGAGCGCCTGGCCCACCTCCTCGGTGCTGTAGCCGTCGAGCACGAAGGACATCACGCTGGCTTTGTCGGCCGCGGTGCCGATCAGCCGCACGCCGGGAATCGCGCCGAGCTGCGCCATGCCGTAGACCAGCAGGTCGTGCTCGTAGCGCGCGATGTTCTCGATGCCGACCTTGTTGACGTAATCGATCGCCGCGCCCAGGCCCACCGCGTCGGCGATGTTGCCGGTGCCGGCCTCGAACTTGTTCGGGATCGGCTGGAACACGGTCTTCTCGAAGGTCACGTCGGCGATCATGTTGCCGCCGCCCTGCCACGGCGGCATGTCCTCGAGCACCTCGCGCTTGCCCCACACCACGCCGATGCCGGTGGGTCCGAACACCTTGTGGCCCGAGAACACGAAGAAATCGGCGCCGATGTCCTGCACGTCCACGCGCATGTGCGAGACCGACTGCGCGCCGTCGACCAGCGCCCGGGCGCCCGCGCGGTGCGCGAGTTCCACGATCTCCTTCACCGGCACCACGGTGCCGAGCGCGTTCGACACCTGGGTCACGGCGACGATCCTGGTGCGGTCGTTGAGCAGCTTGCGGTACTCGTCGAGCAGCACCTGGCCCGAGTCGTCGACCGGGATCACGCGCAGCTTCGCGCCCTTGGCGGCGGCGAGTTGCTGCCACGGCACGATGTTGGCGTGGTGCTCGAGGTTCGAGACGATGATCTCGTCGCCCTCGCCCACGTGCTGGCCGCCCCAGCTCTTGGCCACCAGGTTGATGGCCTCGGTGGTGCCGCGCACGAAGATCACTTCTTCCACCTCGGGCGCGTTGATGAACTTGCGCACGCGCTCCCGCGCGCCTTCGTAGGCGTCGGTGGCGCGCGCGGCCAGCTCGTGCGCCGCGCGGTGGATGTTCGAGTTCTCGTGTTCGTAGAAGTAGGCGATGCGGTCGATCACCGATTGCGGCTTGTGCGTGGTGGCCGCGTTGTCGAACCACACGAGCTGCCTGCCGTTCACGCGCTCCTGCAGGATCGGGAAGTCGCGCCGCACGGCGTTGACGTCGAACGGCGGATGCTGGCCGCTGCCGGCGAGCGGCACCGCCTCGGGTCCGCGCGGATCGGCCTTGGCCGGCGTGACGAAGCCGCTGGGCAGGCGCACCGCGTCGACGAAGTAGAACTGCGCATCGCGGCCGTTGGCCGGTGCCGATGGCGCGGACAGCGGCGCGGCAGGCTCGCGCGACACGGCCAGCGCCGCGAGGTCGGCGAAGGGATCGTGCACCGCGAAGCCGCCGGCACCGGCCGGCTGGCCATGGTTGCCGCCGAGGAAGTAGTACGGCGAGGCGGCGCTCGATGCAGCCTGCGAGGGCTGCACCGGCGGCACGCCGAGCACGTGGCCGCCCGAGCGCGGCTCGAAGGCCGGCGCCACCGACAGCACGGTATCGGGCACGCCGTTGCCGGCCACCGCATGCGGCAGCAGCGCGGGCGCGCGGTTCGCGAGCGAAGGCAGTTGCGTGGGCGAGGCTGGCAGCAGGTTGGTGCCAGGCAGCTGCCCCTGCGGGATCGGCGTGCCCGGCACGCTGGGCCCGAAGCCGGCCGGGCTCACGAGCGGCGAACCCGGCGGCGCGATGTTGGCGGGAAACTGCGCGCCCGGCACCAGGCCGCTGGCGGCACCCGGCAGCGAAGCTGCCGGCGACGAGCCTTGCAGCGAAGGCGGCGGCGTGCCCGGCAGCGCCGCGAACATCGCGCTCGCCATGCGCGCGAGCAGCGCCGGATCGAACGGCGCCTCGGCGGACGACGGCACCGAAGGCAGGCCGCCTGGAGTCAGTGGGGAGCTCACCGCGGCTTACTTGTAGGTGTCGGGATAGTCGTGGTACTTGCCGATCTCGACGTCGTCGAGCACCGCCAGCGCATCGGTGGTCAGCACCGCGAGCGAGCAGTACAGCGAGATCAGGTAGGAAGCGATCGCATGGTTGTTGATGCCCATGAAGCGCACCGACAGACCCGGGCTCTGTTCACCCGCGAGGCCCGGCTGGAACAGGCCGACCACGCCCTGGCGCTTGTCGCCCACGCGCAGCAGCAGGATCTTGCTCTTGCCGTCGGCCACCGGCACCTTGTTCGACGGGATCAGCGGAATGCCGCGCCAGGTGATGAACTGCGAACCGAACAGGCTCACGGTCGGCGGCGGCGTGCCGCGGCGCGTGGCTTCGCGGCCGAAGGCGGCGATCGCCAGCGGGTGCGTGAGGAAGAAGGCCGGTTCCTTCCAGACCTTGGTCAGCAGCTCGTCGAGGTCGTCGGGCGTGGGCGCGCCGGTCAGCGGGAAGATGCGCTGCTCTTCGCTGACCTGGGCCAGCAGGCCGTAGTCGGGGTTGTTGATGAGCTCGCTCTCCTGGTTCTCCTTGATCGTCTCGATCGTCAGGCGCAGCTGTTCCTTGATCTGGTCGTGCGGGCTGCTGTAGAGGTCGGAGATGCGGGTGTGCACGTCGAGCACGGTGCTCACGGCATTGAGGTAGTGCTCGCGCGGGTTCTCCTCGTAGTCGACGAAGGTGCGCGGCAGCTGGTTCTCTTCCTCGCGCGAGGTGCAGGTGACCTTGATCGACTCGGGGTTCTTGACCTTGTTGACGCGGTAGATGCCCGCCTCCACCGGCACCCATTGCAGCAGGTGCGTCAGCCAGCGCGGGCTGATGGTCTCGAGCTGGGGAACGGTCTTGGTGGCATTGGCCAACTGCCTTGCGGCGTTGTCGCCGAGCGCGGTGGTTCCACCGACGGTTGCGGTCATGAAGAAAACTCCGATGTGGTCAGGCCCACCGGGTCACCGCGAGCGGTGCCGGCGACTCCGAAAGGCCGTGGGAATGAAGAAAAGGGACGAACGCGACTGACGGCGGGAGTGTCCCGGCGCCAAGGGTTTCCCCTCAACAGGCTATAGCCGCCAAGTTGATCCGGCGTGCCAGGCGCGACTGGCCGAGCTGCTCGCAGCGCGACAGCAGATGCACGATGTTGATCTCGAGCGCGGTGGCGAGCTTGTGCGCGGTGACGATCGAGGGGATCACGCGGCCGCGCTCCACCTCGCCCACGTAGGAGCGGTTGAGGTCCGAGCGCTCCGCGAGCTGTTCCTGCGACCAGCCATGGGCCTCGCGCAACTGCCGCACGGCCACTCCGAAATCTTCGACGAATGCATTCATGGTGTGTTCACCCCCTCGGTGCGTTGTTCTTCTGCAGGCTGGCCTGCGTGACGCTCGCGCCCGGCGGCACGTCGTCGGTGATCCAGACATTGCCGCCGATGACGGCCCCCTTGCCGAGCGTGACGCGCCCGAGGATGGTGGCGCCGGCGTAGATCACGACGTCGTCCTCCACCACCGGATGGCGCGGCAGGCCCTTCTGCAGGTTGCCCTCGGTATCGGTCGGAAAGCGCTTGGCGCCCAGCGTCACGGCCTGGTAGAGCCGCACGCGCTTGCCGATGACCGCGGTCTCGCCGATCACGACACCGGTGCCATGGTCGATGAAGAAGCCGGCATCGATGCGCGCGCCCGGATGGATGTCGATGCCGGTCTGTCCGTGCGCGAGCTCGGCCACGATGCGCGCCAGCAGCGGCAGGTCGAGGCGGTAGAGCTCGTGCGCGAGCCGGTGGTGGATCATCGCGAGCACGCCCGGATAGCACAGCAGCACCTCGTCGACGCTGCGCGCGGCCGGGTCGCCCTGGTAGGCCGCGAGCACGTCGCTGTCGAGCAGCCGGCGCAGCTCGGGCAGGCGGTTCGCGAAACTGCGCACCGCCGCGGTGGCGGCCTCGTCGATCTCGCTCGCGCTGCGCGGTGCATGGCGCGCATTGAAATGCAGTTCCAGCCGGGCCTGCGTCAGCAACGCCTGCAAGGCGGCGTCGAGCGTGTGGCCGACGTAGAAATCCTCGCTCTCGTGGCGCAGGTCGTGCGGGCCGAGCCGCATCGGAAACAGCGCGCCCTTGAGCGATTCCACGATCTGGGCCAGCGCGTCGCGCGAGGGAAACTCGCGCGCGCCGGGTTCGCGCGAGCGGCGCTGCAGGTCGCGCCATTCGTTGCGCACCGCATGCAGCGCGGCAACGATCTCCGCGACTTCGAAATGGGCCATGGGCCGTTCTTCCTTCTGTGCGTGGGGAGAAATCAGTCCTGCACCCAGGGCAGGCCATGGAAGCGCCAGCCGTCGGAGCCGCCGCGATGCTGCTGCCCGTCGATCTCGCCCTCGAAGCCTTCGAGCACGTTGTAGACCTGCGAGAAGCCGGCCTTGGCGGCGGCCTCGGCCGCGAGCGCCGAGCGCTTGCCGCTGCGGCACAGCAGCAGCACCACGGCATCCTTGCCGCCGTCCTTCGCGAGCCTGGCCTCGAGCTCGCGCACGAAGCGCGGATTGCGCGTGAGCGCGGTGCCGGTGGCCCAGGCCACGTGCAGGCTCTCGGGCACGTGGCCGACGAACTTGCGTTCCTCGCCCGAACGCACGTCGACCAGCACTGCCTTGCCTTCCTGCACCAGTTGCCAGGCCACGGGCGGCGTTACCCCGCCGGCATAGGGCCAGCCGGCTTCGGCGGCATGGGCGCGCGCCTGTTCGAGCGCTTCGGGCAGGACGAGGTCTTCAACTTCCACGGACATGGTGTGCGGGCTCCTGGTGTGCGTTGCTGTCGGGATGGATGCATGCGCCGTTGGTGGCGATGACCATCACTGTAGGAGCCCGTCCGCGATCCTCAAACGACTGAAAAGTCGATTCTTAACAACCGGGCGTTCTAAGCGTCATTCCAGGGGCTGAAGGGAAGCTGAAGCCACCCTGCAGGCCCGGCGCTACAGTCCCCGCCCCATCGCTTCGGGAGTGCATTCATGCAACGCAGATCCCTCTCACTGGCACTGCTCTCGGGCATCGTCGGGCTGCCCGGCGGCGTGTTCGCCGCGCGCGCGATGTCGAACATCGCCTACGTCGTGGCCGGCCCCGATGGTGTCTTCTACGCCCGATGCATACCCGACTCCGACACGGGCGACGCCGGAACGACCACGGTCTACCGCGTGCGCAAGACCGGCGACGAAGCCATCGACCGCTATCCCTGGTTCAACCCGGGCCGCCTGCTGCTGGCGTGGAGCCCGATCGCGGGCCAGGTCGCGCTGATGCGGCTCGACCGCGAGCTGGAGCCGTCGTCCGCGGGCCCACAGGCCGCGTTCGGCTTCTATCTCGGCGGCCGGTTGCTGAAGACCTGGACCACGCGCGAGTTGCTCGCGCTGGGCGCCGAATTCGGACCCACCTACGAGGTGCCCTCGGGACGCGCCGGTTACAAGGTGCTCGGCGCGCGCCAGCAGGGACTGACAAACGATTACGTCTTCGTGATCCGGATCGGCGAGACCGAGCACGCCTTCGATATCCTGACGGGCCTGCCCTGGCGCGCCAGGGCCACCTCCTGAACCCCGACGACATCCTCCCCCGACGCATGCGCAGACTCCTCTCGACCTCCCTGGTCCTGGCCGCCGGCTGCACGGCCGCCGCCCTCGCCTGGGCCGACGAACCCAAGCTCCCGGTGAAGACCGACGACGGCACCATCCTCTACGTCGCGCCCAAGATCGCGCCCACCGAGAAATCGGCCGACACCCTCGGCGCGACCATCGGCGTGCAACGCCCCAGCGGCGCCGCGGCCTATGGCGGCATGGACACCTCGGGCTCGCGCCCGATCTATTCGGTGGGCGGCAGCACGGGCGGCAACACCTCGTTCTCGGCCGGCGTCGAATCCGATGGCAAGCAGAACAACGGCGTGAAGGCCGGCATCACGATCAAGTACTGAGCTGCGGGGCCGACGGCAGAATGGCCGCTTTCAGCACCGAGAAGGCACCCACGTGAGCGAGCCCGCCGACCTCCCCGAGATGGTCCTGTGCATCCCAGGCCCCTGGACCGACACCACGGAACTGATCCGTGACCTGATCGAGAGCGACAGCGGCTACCTGTTCGCCGGCCGCATCCTGATGTGCGCGCAAACGCGCTTCAGTTGCGAGCTGGTCTTCGAAGGCCCCGACGAGCGCATGCCCCATGCCTTCCGCGCCGCGGCGCCGCATTGGCGCGACACGCCCGAGATGGAGGCCGTCGACGGGCACCGCTCGGTGGTCTACCTGGTCGGTTCCGGCGGCAGCCACGAGAACGCCACTTCGCTGATGGAGGCCGGTGCCGCGCTGGTGCGCGCGGGCGGGCTGGGCGTGAAGGTCGAGAGCACGGGCCTCGCGCACACGCCGGCGGCCTGGCTCGACCACTGCGAGCACCTGCACCTGTTCTTCGCGCACCGGGCGCTGGTGCTCTACCTCACGGGCGAGCCCGTGAGTTCCTGCGGCATGCACAACCTCGGCCTGCGCGACGCGGTCACCGACGGCCAGGACGACATGGCGGCCGCCGTCGAGTTGCTGCGCGCGTTCACGCACTACCTCTACGCTGAGGAGCCCGAGATCCGCGCGGGCCAGACCTTCTCGGTCGCGCGCGATGCGCCGGGCTACCGCATCGAGGAAACACAGGACCAGCCCTACGGCCCGGACTCGCTGTTCCACAACCCCTACGGTTTCTGGCGCCTCGTCCCGCTCTGAGCCGACGAAAAAAAGCCCGACGCCATCGCTGGCGCCGGGCCGAGGGGGAATGCGCCACGCGCACTCCAGGGGATTCAGAGCTTGGCGATCGACACTTCGGTGGACTTCACCAGCGCGACGACGTCGGAGCCGACCTTGAGCTGCAGCTCGTCGATCGAGCGCGTGGTGATGACCGAGGTCACGATGCCCCAGGCGGTCTCGACGTCGACTTCGGAGACGACGTCGCCGCGGATGATCTCGCGGACCTTGCCCTTGAACTGGTTGCGCACGTTGATGGCTTGGATGGACATGATGGTTCCCTTTGGTTGGATGGTGTGGATGGATGGATCGGTGAAGGAAGGACGTGGCACTCAGGCGATCTCGGCCACGTCGTCGAACGCGAGCCGCGGCCCGCGCTCGAAGGTGCCGGCGTGGTCGGCCACGCCGAGATTGACGAGGAAGTTGGCGCGCCAGCGGCCGTCGGGGAAGAAGGCCTTGTCGACCAGCTCGGCGTTGAAGCCCGACTGCGGCCCGGCATCGAGGCCCAGCGCGCGCGCCGCGAGGATCAGGTAGGCGCCCTGCAGGCTGCTGTTGCGAAACGCCGTGGCCTGCGCCGCCTCGGCGCTCTTCTCGAAGAAGGGCTTGGCGTCGTAGGCCGGGAACAGCACCGGCAGGTGGTCGTAGAAGCGCGTGTCGTGCGCCACGATCACGGTCACGCCCGCGGCCAGCGTCTGCGCGGTGTTGCCCGACGACAGCGCGGGCTTGAGCCTGGCCTTGGCCTCCTCGCTGCGCACGAACACGTAGCGCGCGGGCTGGGCGTTGTAGGCCGTCGGGCCCCACTTCAGCAGCTCGTAGAGCTGGCGGATGGTCTCGTCGCTCACGGGCACCGGCTTGAAGGCATGCACGGTGCGCGCCTTGCGAAACAGCTGGTCGAGCGCGGCGTCGGGAATGGATTGCAGTGTTGTCATGGTTTTGCTTTCGCCCCTGCTTCAGGCCGAGGCCGCGGCCAGCGCCTGGTCGAGGTCGGCGCGCAGGTCGTCGATGTGCTCGATGCCGACCGACAGGCGCACGGTCTCCTCGCTCACGCCGGCGCGCGCGAGTTCCTCGGGCGAGAGCTGGCGGTGCGTGGTCGAGGCCGGATGGGTGGCGAGCGAGCGCACGTCGCCGATGTTGACGAGGCGCGTGAACAGCTTGAGCGCGTCGAGGAACTTCGCGCCCGCCTCGCGGCCGCCCTCGATGCCGAAGGTCAGCACGCCGCTGGCCTTGCCGCCCAGGTACTTCTGCGCCAGTGCATGGTCGGGATGGTCCTCGAGCGCGGCGTAGTTGACCCACTTCACCGAATTGTCCGCCTTCAGGTGCCGTGCCACGGCCAGCGCGTTGTCGCTGATGCGCTCCACGCGCAGCGACAGCGTCTCGATGCCCTGCAGGATCAGGAAGGCATTGAACGGCGAGATCGCCGCACCCGTGTTGCGCAGCGGCACCACGCGTGCGCGGCCGATGTAGGCGGCCGGGCCGAGCGCGTCGGTGTAGACCACGCCGTGGTAGCTCACGTCGGGTTCGTTCAGGCGCTTGAAGCGCTGCTTGTGCTGCGCCCACGGGAACTTGCCCGAATCGACGATCGCGCCGCCGATGCTGGTGCCGTGGCCGCCGAGGTACTTGGTCAGCGAGTGCACCACGATGTCGGCGCCATGCTCGATCGGCCGGCTCAGGTACGGCGAGGGCACGGTGTTGTCGACGATCAGCGGCACGCCGTGGTGATGGGCGATCTCGGCGATGGCCGCGATGTCGGTCACGTTGCCGGCCGGGTTGCCCAGCGACTCGACGAACACCGCCTTGGTCTTCTCGTCGAACAGCTTCTCGAAGCTCTTCGGATCGCGGTGGTCGGCGAAGCGCGTGGTGATGCCGAACTGCGGCAGCGTGTGGGCGAACAGGTTGTAGGTGCCGCCGTAGAGCGCCGTGCTGCTGATGATGTTGTCGCCGGCTTCCGCGATGGTCTGGATCGCGTAGGTCACGGCCGCCTGGCCCGAGGCCAGCGCCAGCGCGGCGATGCCGCCCTCGAGCGCGGCGATGCGCTGCTCGAGCACGTCCTGCGTCGGGTTGTTGATGCGGGTGTAGATGTTGCCCGGCACCTTGAGGTCGAACAGGTCGGCGCCGTGCTGCGCGCTGTCGAAGGCGTAGGCCACCGTCTGGTAGATCGGCGGCGCCACGGCGCGCGTGGTCGGGTCGGGCGAATAGCCGGCGTGCACCGACAGGGTCTCGAATTTCCAGTTTTGCGACATGCGAAGCCTTTCAGATGGGAGGAAGGAACGCTCAGATCGCCCAGCGCAGTTCATGCGCGGGCTTGCCGAGCCAGCTTGCTTCGGTGCCGCCTTCAGCCTCTTCGGTTGCCCCGGGCTTTTGCAGCACCCTGTCGAGGATGCGTTTTTCGATGGCCGCGAAGGCCGGATCGCCCTGCGAGCGCGGACGCGCGAGGGCGATGTTCTCGTCGAGCGCGATGCGCCCGTCTTCGATCAGGATCACGCGGTCGGCCAGCGCCACCGCTTCCTGCACGTCGTGCGTGACCAGCAGCGCGGTGAAGCGGTGGCGCTGCCACAGGTTCTCGATCAGCCGGTGCATCTCGATGCGCGTGAGCGCATCGAGCGCGCCCAGCGGCTCGTCGAGCAGCAAGAGCCGCGGGTGGTGCACCAGCGCGCGCGCCAGGGCCACGCGCTGGCGCTGGCCGCCCGACAGGCGCGCCGGCCATTCGTTCTCGCGGTCGGCCAGGCCGACGTGCGCCAGCACCTCCTTGCCGCGCGCCCTGGCGTCCTTCGACAGGCCCAGCGTCACGTTGTCGAGCACGCGGCGCCAGGGCAGCAGGCGCGCCTCCTGGAACATGATCCGGGTGTCGTCGTGCAGGCCGCTGACCGACTTGCCGTCGGTGTAGAGCGCGCCGGACGAGGCCTCCTCGAGGCCGGCGATCAGGCGCAGCAGCGTGCTCTTGCCGCAGCCGCTGCGGCCCACGATGGCGATGAACTGGCCCGGCTCGATCGCGAGCTGCGTGTTGCGCAGCACCTCGCGTTCGCCGTAGCGCTTGTGCAGGCCGCGCACTTCCAGGCGCACGCCGCCGGGGATCGCCAGCGGCGCGTCGTTCTGCGGTCGGTCGAGGACGGCACTCATCTCAGGCTCCAGGCTTGAACAGCGCCACGTCGAGCGCATTGATTTTCTTGGGCAGCAGCTTCTCGGCCAGGAAGGCGTCGGCGATGCGCTGCTGCTCGCCGAGCACCTCGGGCACCACCGGCCGCACCGCGTAGCTGCGGCGGCCGTTGGCCTGCTCGATGGTGGCGGCGTCGAGGCCCCACACGGGCGACAGCAGCGCGGCCGCCTCCCTGGGGTTCTGCTTGACCCACTTGCCGGTCTTCTCGAGCTCGGCATAGACCACGCGCAGCACGTCGGGCCGCGCCTTCGCGAACTTGGTGCTCGCGAGGTAGTAGCGCTGGTAGGACGCGATGCCCGCGCCGTCGGCCAGCACGCGCACCTTCGACTGGCGCTGCGCGGCGGCGAGGAACGGGTCCCACACCACCCAGGCGTCGATCGCGCCCTTCTCGAAGGCGGCACGGCCGTCGGCCGGCGTCAGGTAGGCGGGCGCTATGTCCTTGAACGAGAGGCCGGCCTTGTCGAGCGCGGCGATCAGCAGGTAGTGCGCGCCGGCCGCTTTCGCGAAGCCGACCTTCTTGCCTTTCAGATCGGCCACGGTCCTGAGCGGCGAGTCCTCGCGCACCAGGATCGCCTGCGCCGCGGGCGACGGCGCTTCCTGCGCGATGAAGGTCAGCTCGGCACCGGCCGCCTGCGCGAACACCGGCACGGTGTCGGCCACGTCGGCGCTGATGTCGAGGTTGTCGAGGTTCAGCGCCTCGAGCAGCGGCAAGCCGCTGGTGAACTCGTGCCAGCTCAGGGTGGCGTTG
Organism: Variovorax sp. GW821-FHT10D07; assembly: GCF_059415325.1. Classification (NCBI taxonomy): domain Bacteria; kingdom Pseudomonadati; phylum Pseudomonadota; class Betaproteobacteria; order Burkholderiales; family Comamonadaceae; genus Variovorax; species Variovorax sp. GW821-FHT10D07. The sequence goes on from NZ_JBWKMZ010000010.1 coordinate 300,971, forward strand.
AGCGGCGCGAGTTGCTTCTCGAGCACGCCCTGCGCCTTGAGCACCGCGATCAATGTCGATGACTTCTGGTAGCCCAGGCGCACGGTGGCGGGCCGCGCGGCCGTGCCCTGCGCGAAGGCGCCGGGCGTGCCCGTCAGGCCGAGCACGCCGGCTGCGCCGAGCGTCGCGATCGCCTGGCGGCGGGAGATGGTCGTGTGCGTCATTCCCCTGCCCTCACTTCGTCGTCTTCTTCTGGTAGCCCGGATGCCAGCGCAACCACCACTGCTCGAGGCCGCGCGCGAACAGGTCGGCCAGCTTGCCGAGCAGCGCGTACAGCAGGATGCCCACCAGCACGATGTCGGTCTGCAGGAACTCGCGCGCGTTCATCGTCAGGTAGCCGATGCCGGCCTGGGCCGAGATGGTCTCGGCCACGATCAGGATCACCCACATCAGGCCCAGCGAGAAGCGCAGGCCCACCAGGATCGAGGACAGCGCGCCCGGCAGGATCACCTCGCGATAGAGCTGCCAGCGCGTGAGGCCGTAGGTGCGGCCCATCTCGATCAGTTGCGGATCGACGTTGCGGATGCCGTGGAAGGTGTTGAGGTAGATCGGGAAGAACACCGACACCGAGATCAGGAACAGCTTGGCCGACTCGTCGATGCCGAACCACAGGATCACCAGCGGGATCAGCGCGAGCGCCGGGATGTTGCGCACCATCTGGATGGTGGAGTCGAGCAGCGTCTCGAAGAACTTCACCGAGCCCGTGAGCAGGCCCAGCGCCAGCCCGGCGCCGCCGCCGATGGCCAGCCCCGCGAGCGCGCGGCCCGCGCTGACCTTCACGTGCGTCCACAGCTCGCCCGACACCGTGAGGTTCCACGCGGCCTTCACCACGTCGACCGGCGCCGGCAGCACGCGGGTGCTGAGCCAGCCCAGCGACGACGCGATCTGCCACACCACGATCAGCCCCACGGGCACCAGCCATGGCACCAGCCGCCTGGCGACATTGAGGCCGAAGCTACGCAGCGCGGAGCCCGCGCCCTCGGCCGGCGCGACCGCCGGCAGTTCCTGAACCTGTTCCGTCATGGCGTGTCCTTCAGCTTTGCGAGACGAGGCGCGAAGGCGCGTCGAGGTTGGCGACGACCTCGCCGAAGGGCCCGCTCAGCGAGCCACCGGCCAGCCGGGCCTTGGCCTTGCGCGAGAGCAGCGGGAACACCAGCTCGGCGAAGCGGTAGGCCTCCTCGAGGTGCGGGTAGCCCGAGAGAATGAAGCGGTCGAGCCCGAGCGCGGCGTATTCCTCGATGCGCGCGGCCACGGTCTTCGCGTCGCCGACCAGCGCCGTGCCGGCACCGCCACGCACCAGCCCCACGCCAGCCCAGAGGTTGGGCGCGATCTCGAGTTCGGCGCGCGTGCGCTTGGCACCGCCCGCATGCAGCGCGGCCATGCGGCGCTGGCCTTCGGAGTCCATGCGCGCGAAGGCGGCCTGGGCGCGGATCACGGTCTCGTCGTCGACGCGGCTGATCAGGTCCTCGGCGGCCTTCCAGGCCGCCTCTTCGGTCTCGCGCACGATCACGTGCAGCCGGATGCCGAACTGCACCTGGCGGCCCTGGCGCTCGGCGCGCGCGCGCACGTCGGCGAGCTTCTTCGCCACCTCGGCCGGGGGTTCGCCCCAGGTGAGGTAGGCATCGACCTGCTCGGCCGCGAGGTCGTGGGCCGCGGCCGACGAGCCGCCGAACCACACCGGCGGATGCGGTTTCTGCACCGGCGGATAGAGCAGCTTGGCGCCCTTCACGCTCAGGTGCTTGCCCTCGTAGTCGAAGGCCTGGCCGTCGTGGCTGCGCGCGAGGATCTCGCGCCAGATGCGGATGAACTCGGCCGACTGCTCGTAGCGCGCGGCATGGTCGAGGTAGACGCCGTCGCCCTCGAGCTCGGCCTGGTCGCCGCCGGTCACGAGGTTCACCAGCAGGCGTCCGTTCGAGAGCCGGTCGAAGGTCGCGGCCATGCGCGCGGCCAGGCTGGGCTGGTGCAGGCCGGGCCGCACCGCGACCAGGAACTTGAGCTTCTTCGTGGCGCCGATCAGGCTCGAGGCGATCACCCACGGGTCCTCGCACGAGCGGCCGGTCGGGATCAGCACGCCCTCGTAGCCGAGGTGGTCGGCAGCGCACGCGATCTGCTGCAGGTAGTCGAGATCGACCGGGCGCGCGCCTTCGCTGGTGCCGAGGTAGCGGCTGTCGCCGTGCGTGGGCAGGAACCAGAAGATCTGCATCACGCGATCCCCGTGGCAGCTTCGAGCACGTTGATCTTCTTCGGGATCAGCTTGAGCTCGAAGAAGGTGTCGGCGATCTTCTGCTGCTCGCCGAGGATGGCCTTGGTGATCGGCGTGGTGCCGTAGGCGGTGCGCGCCACCGTGAGGTCGGCCACCGGCTTGGGCAGGCCCCACAGCGCGGCCAGTTCGGTCGCGAGCTCGCCGCGGTTGGCCGAGCCCCAGGCGTCGACCTTGTTGAGTTCCTCGATCGCGATCGCCACCACGTCGGCGTTCTTCGCCGCGTAGTCGAGCGACGAGAAGTAGTAGGCGCGGTTGCCCACCACGCCGGTGGCGTCGGCCAGCACGCGCGCCTCGAGCGTCTTCTCGGCCGCGGCCAGGAACGGATCCCAGATCACCCAGGCGTCGATCGAGCCCTTCTCGAAGGCCGCGCGCGCATCGGCCGGCGGCAGGTAGACCAGGTTCAGGTCGGCATACGACAGGCCGTGCTTCTCGAACAGCTTGACGACGAAGTAGTGGACGTTCGAGCCCTTGTTGAGCGCGATCTTCCTGCCCTTGAGTTCGGCCACGCTCTTGATGGCCGAGCCCTTGGGCACCAGCACGCCTTCCGACTGCGGACGCGGCACCGTGGCGCCCACGTAGGCCAGCGGCGCGCCGGCGGCCTGCGCGAAGATCGGCGGCGCCTCGCCCACGTCGCCGAAGTCGATCGAGCCGACGTTCAGCGCCTCGAGCTGCACCGGGCCGGCCGTGAACTCGGTCCACTTGAGGCTCACGCCCAAAGGCGCGAGGCGCTTCTCGAGCGTGCCGCGGCCCTTGAGGATGTTGAGCAGGCCCTTCTGGTTGCCGATGCGGAACTGGCGCGCGGGCGCCTGCGCCAGCGCACCGAAGGCGGAGGGCAGCGCGATGGCGGCGGCGGTGCCCTGCAGCAGGCGGCGGCGCGGGAGGGAGATGGTGGTCATGGCTGGTGTGGCTTGCGAAAGATGAAGGGGACCGGTGCTCAGGGCTGGGCCGCGACGACGGCGTCGCTGACCTTGATCGGCTTCGGAATCAGCTTGAGCGCGTAGAAGGTGTCGGCGATGCGCTGCTGGTCGGCGGCGACCTCGGGCGTGATCGGCTTCACGTTGAACTCGTAGCGGCGCAGCGCGAGCTCGACCACGTCGACCGGCAGGCCCTGCAGCGGCGCGATCAGCTCGGCCGCCTGGCGCAGGTTCTTCTTGAGCCAGATGCCCTGGGCCACCGAGTCCTCGAACAGGGCCTCGATCACCTTCGGGTTGTTCTTCACGAAGCCGCGCTCGCCCAGGTAGTACTGGTAGTTGCTGACCACGCCCGGCGTGCCGTCGGCGAGCACGCGCGCGCCGGTGGCCTTCTCGGCCGCGGCCTGGAACGGATCCCAGATCACCCAGGCGTCGACGTTCTTGCTCTCGAAGGCGGCGCGGCCGTCGGCCGGTGCCAGGTACACCGGCTGGATGTCGCTGAACTTCAGGCCGTTCTTCTCGAGCTGCTTCACGAGCAGGTAGTGCACGTTGCTGCCCTTGTTGAGCGCGACCTTCCTGCCCTTGAGGTCGGCCACCGACTGGATCGGCGAATCCTTGGTGACCAGGATCGCCTCGGCGCGCGGCGCGGCCGGGTCGTAGCCGAAGTAGACGAACTTGGCGCCCGCAGCCTGCGCGAAGATCGGCGGCGCCTCGCCCACGTAGCCGACGTCGACGGCGCCGACGTTCAGGCCCTCGAGCAGCTGCGGGCCGGCCGGGAACTCGACCCACTTCACGCCCACGCCCAGCGGCGCGAGGCGCTTCTCGAGCGAGCCCTGCGCCTTCTGCAGCACGAACAGGCTGGCCGACTTCTGGTAGCCGATGCGCAGCTCCCTGGCGGCGCCGGCCTTGCCCTGCGCATGCGCGGAGGTGGCGGACAGGAAGCTCACGATCAATGCGATCGCGGCGACCACGACGATGCTGACGGCGAGGTCGCGCAATGCGCGCCAGAGCGAGCGCGGCGGCACGTCGAGCACGGAGTCTTCGGTGGCAACGGGGTTCATGCGGGGTGGTCCTTGGACTGAATCGAAACTGGAGGCGAAGCCATCCCCGCGCGGTGCACAGCGCCGCGTTCGGAATGGTCGGGAATGGGATGAAGCGGTGGTGGCGGCCGGGCCGTGCGCCGGCCGGCTTCAGACGCTACATCGCACGCGCGAGAACGGCACCGGCTCGAAGCCGTGTGTCGCCGGCAGCTTCAGCCCCTCGGTGGCCAGCACCTCGACGGCCTCGTTGAGCCGCTCCGCCAGGTCGTTGTGCACCTGGTAGGCGTTCTCGGGCGTCAGCGCGATCTGCGAATCGCTCGCGTAGACGCCCGGCAGGATGTGGCGCGCCGCGAGCGACTGCAGCACGGGCCGCAGCGCGTAGTCGAGCGCGAGCATGTGGTGCGGGCTGCCGCCGGTGGCCAGCGGCAGCACCGTCTTGCCCTTGAGCGCGTTCTGCGCCAGCAGGTCGAGGAAGACCTTGAGCACGCCGCTGTAGGCGGCCTTGTAGACCGGCGTGGCCACCACGATGGCGCGGGCCCGCGTCACCTGGGCGATGGCCTGCACGATGGCCGGATGGTTCCAGTCCGCCAGCAGCAGCGCCTGCGCCGGCAGGTCGCGGATCGCGAGCCGTTCGATCTGCGCATGGCGCCGCGCCAGGCGCTCGGCCACCGCGTCGAGCAAGGCGGTGGAGCGCGAGGGCGCCGAGGGGCTGCCGGCAATCAGGAGAACGGACACGGAAGGCTTTCGGGTGGCGGTATCGGAAGGGTCGAAGCGAACCGGTCCCTGGCATCCGCCGCAGCGGGCGCCATCGGGGTCGGTCGCCGCGGGGCGAATGCCGCGCTTACTTCTGCTTGGCGGTGTAGATCTGGTCGAACGAGGCGCCGTCGGCGAAGTGGTCCTTGTCGGCCTTGCTCCAGCCGCCGAAGGCCTGGTCGATGGTCACCAGCGTCAGCTTGGGGAACTGCTTCTCGTACTTGGCCTTCGCCTTGTCCGAGGTCGGGCGGTAGAAGTTGCGGCCTGCGATGTCCTGGCCTTCGTCGGAATACAGGTACTTCAGGTATTCCTCGGCCACGGCGCGCGTGCCCTTCTTGTCGACCACCTTGTCGACCACCGCCACGGTGGGCTCGGCCAGGATGGAGATCGAGGGCACCACGATCTCGAACTTCTCGGGGCCGAACTCCTTCAGCGCCAGGAAGGCCTCGTTCTCCCAGGCCAGCAGCACGTCGCCCACGCCGCGCTGGACGAAGGTGATGGTCGAGCCGCGCGCGCCGGTGTCGAGCACGGGCACGTTCTTGAACAGGTTGCCCACGTATTCCTTGGCCTTGGCATCGCCACCGTACTTGCGCTTGGCGAACTCCCAGGCCGCGAGGTAGTTCCAGCGGGCGCCGCCCGAGGTCTTGGGGTTCGGGGTGATCACCTGCACGCCGGGCTTGACCAGGTCGTCCCAGTCCTTCAGGCCCTTGGGGTTGCCCTTCTTCACCAGGAACACGATGGTCGAGGTGTAGGGCGCCGAGTTGTGCGGCAGGCGCTTCTGCCAGTCGGCCTTCAGCAGGCCCCCATGGGTGACCAGCGCGTCGACGTCGCCGCCGAGTGCCAGCGTGGCCACGTCGGCGTCGATGCCGTCGATGATCGAGCGGGCCTGCTTGCCCGAGCCGCCGTGCGACTGCTTGATCGTCACGTCCTGGCCGGTCTTGCCCTTCCAGTACTTGGCGAAGGCCTGGTTGTAGTCCACGTACAGCTCGCGCGTGGGGTCGTAGGAGACGTTCAGCAGCGTCACCGGACCGGCGGCGCTGCCCTGGGCGAACGCCGGCAGTGCCGACAGGGCCATGGCGCCGGCCACGCCGGCACCGAGGGAAAGCTTGATAAAGTCGCGGCGGAGGCTCATGGTGTTGTCTTCGAATGGCATATCAATGAAGCTGCGTATTCTCAATACGACATATAGGAACTGGAACGACCAAGTTTTCAGTTCTAAATAGCTAAATCAACTAAGAGCAGCTTTTTCGCGCTCCCCCACCCAAAGGCAATCGACATGGCACGCATGATTCAGTGCATCAAGCTCGGCAAGGAAGCCGAAGGCCTCGACTTCCCGCCCTACCCCGGCGAACTCGGCAAGCGCATCTGGGAGAGCGTCAGCAAGGAAGCCTGGGCCGCCTGGCTCAAGCAGCAGACCATGCTGGTGAACGAGAACCGCCTGAACCTCGCCGACCAGCGCGCCCGCCAGTACCTGGCACGCCAGATGGAGAAGCACTTCTTCGGCGAGGGCGCCGACGTCGCCCAGGGCTACGTCCCGCCGTCGGCCTGAGGCCGCGCAACGACCCGCAGTGACGGCCGAACCGGTCGCCTGGCGCACGGACGGCACACCGCACAGCGAGCGCTTCGGCGACATCTATCACACGGAGGCCGGTGCGCTCGCGCAGTCGCGCCACGTCTTCCTCGGCGGCTGCGGCCTGCCGGCCGCCTGGGCCGGCCAGCCGCAGTGGCGCATTCTCGAAACCGGCTTCGGGCTGGGTCTCAACTTCCTCGCGACCTGGGCCGCGTGGCGCGCCGATCCGGCACGCCCGCGGCTGCTTCACTTCGTCTCGATCGAGGCCTGGCCGGTGGCGGCCGACAGTCTGCTGCGCGCCGCCGGTGCCTATGAGGAACTCGCGCCGCTCGCGCGCGAGCTGGCCGCGCGCTGGCACGGCCTGCTGCCGGGCTTCCACCGCTTGGCCTTCGACGACGGCCGGGTGCTGCTGACGCTCTGCGTGGGCGAGGTGCAGCCCATGCTGCGCGCCCAGCGCTTCGAGGCCGACAGCCTGTACCTCGACGGCTTCAGCCCGCAGTGCAATCCCGAGATGTGGTCGCCCGAGACGCTGAAGGCGCTCTCGCGCTTCGCGCGCCCGGGCACCCTGCTCGGCACCTGGACCTATGCGCGCGCCGTACGCGACGCGCTGGCGCAGAACGGCTTCCAGCTCGAGCGCCGCCCGGGCCTGCCGCCCAAGCGCGACTGCCTGGGCGCGCGCTTCGCGCCGGCCTGGACCGTGCGCCGGCGCGAGCCGCTGCCCGAGACCGTCGCCGCGCCCGGCCGCTGCGCCGTGATCGGCGCCGGCCTCGCGGGCGCGGCCGTGGCGGCCAGCCTCGCGCGGCGCGGCTGGCGGGTCGAGGTGCTCGACGCCGCCGCGCGGCCGGCCGAAGGCGCCTCGGGCTTGCCCGTGGGCCTGCTCGCGCCGCATGTGTCGCCCGACGACGCCCTGCTCTCGCGGCTCACGCGTGCCGGCATCCGCGCGACCTGGAACGAACTGGCGCAGCGCCTGGAAGAAGGCCGCGACTGGCACGGCACCGGCACGCTGGAGCGCCGGCCCGATGGCGATGTGCGCGTGCCCGCGGGCTGGCAGGCCGACGGGCCCAACGAATCCTGGCCCGCGAGCGCCGCGCAGCTCGCGGCCGCGGGTCTGCCGCCCGACATACCCGCGCTCTGGCATGCGCGCGCCGCCTGGGTGCGGCCGCGTGCGCTGGTCGAGGCCTGGCTGCGCGAGCCCGGCATCGCGTTCCGCGGCGGCTGCCGCGTCGAACGGCTGGAGCGCGATCCGGCCACCGGCGGCTGGCGGCTACTGGCCGAAGACGGTGCCGTGCTGGCCGAGGCCGACCGCGTGGTGGTCGCGATGGGCCATGGCTCGGGCCTGCTGGCGCCGCGCCTGCCGCTGCAGCCGGTGCGCGGCCAGGTGGCCTGGGGCCGCAGCGACGCGGCCGCGTTGCCCGCCGCGCCCGTGAATGGCGACGGCCACCTGATCGCCGGCGTGCCCGAGGCCGATGGCGGCGCGCCGCTGTGGCTGGCCGGCGCCACCTTCGACCGCGACAGCCATGACCTCGCGCCGCGCGACAGCGACGCCGAGGCCGTGCGCGAACGCGCCGCCCGGCTGCATCCGGCCAGCGCCCCATCGATCGACCAGGCTTTCGCACGCGGCGAGGCCCAAGCCTGGGTCGGCGTGCGCTGCGCCTCGGGCGACCGCCGGCCGCTGGTCGGGCCGCTCGGCGATGCGCCCGAGCACAAGGGCCTGTGGGCCTGCACGGCGCTCGGCTCGCGCGGGCTCAGCTTCGCCGCGCTGTGCGCCGAACTGCTGGCCGCGCAGTGGCATGGCGAGCCCTTGCCGCTGCCGGCGGCGCTGGCCAAGGCCCTCGATACGCGGCGCACCGCGCGGGCCTGAGGGCCGCTACGCGGCGTCGAGTGCCGGCAGCAGGTGGTCGATGCGGCCATCGCCGTAGCTGCGCACCACCTCCGAGATCACCACCCGGTAGCCATCGAGCCAGTTCGCCTGCGCCGCCTTGGCCCGCAGATGCGAGGGATGCGTCATCAGCGCCTGCAGCGCCTCGAGCGAATGCCAGTAGTAGACGTTCGACACCAGCCCGTTGGCGCTGTTCTCCCAGCTCTCCTCGCCCAGGTAGCCGGGCAGCGCGCGGGCGGCCTCGGCGATCGCCTGGTCGAGCCGGTGGAAGGCGTCGTCGAACTGGCGGGTGGCGAAGATGAAAGTCGATGCGTACATGGTCCTCCATGGGCGAACGGCGCGGCCACGCGGGCCGAAGGGGCGCGGATTATGCGGCAGTCCTGCCTGCTCCCATCACCGCGGACATGTGCGGCGACACACGAACGCAGGAGAATGCCCCATGCCCAGCACCCAGTACGACATCCGCCACACCACGATCTACCGCTACAACGAGCCGGTCAGCTTCGGGCTGCACCGCGTGATGTTCCGGCCACGCGACAGCCACGACCTGCGCGTGCTGGCCACCGACCTGCAGGTGAGCCCGTCGGCCCACACGCGGCTGATCCAGGACCCGCACTCCAACTCGGTGGCGCTGGTGCAGCCGATGGGCGAAGCGACCGAGCTGCGCATCGTCTGCGCCTTCACCATCGAGACCGTGCCCGCAGCCACGCAGGACCAGCTCGCGATCGACCCGGCCGCGGAGTTCCTGCCCTTCGCCTATTCGGTGCAGGACCGGCTCGACCTCGAACACTACCTGCGCCCGCACCACGACGACCCCGACGGCACGCTGATCCGCTGGGCCCACCAGTTCCTGCACACCGACAAGCCCAACAGCACGCGCGAGGTGCTCACGCGCATGAACGCCCACATCGGCCAGAGCCTCGAGTACCTGGCGCGCGACGAGGAAGGCACGCAGACGCCGCTCGAGACGCTGGCGCTGGGCAGCGGCAGCTGCCGCGACTACGCGCTGCTGATGATGGAGGCGGTGCGCCGCCTGGGCATCGCCACGCGCTTCGTCTCGGGCTACATCTACGACGCCGCGCTCGACAGCACGGTGCAGGCCAAGGGCGAGGCCATGACCGGCGCCGGCACCACCCACGCCTGGCTGCAGGCCTACCTGCCGGGCGCGGGCTGGGTCGCGTTCGACCCGACCAACAACCTCATGGGCAGCGGCCAGCTGATCCGCGTCGGCGTGACGCGTGACCCGGCCCAGGGCGCGCCGATCTCGGGCAGCTGGTACGGCCCGGCCGAGGCCTACGAAGGCCTCGAGGCCACGGTGACGGTCACGCGCCGACGCAACTGAGCGCGCCGCGCGCGGCGCTGCTGTCGCGCAGGCGATAGCGGCTACGGGAAAGCCCCCACCGTTTGCAGGGGCGGCGCCTCTACGCTGCGCCGCCGGTCCGCAAGAAAAGCACGGTCGTGCCAGCCTCATGGGCACCTCCGGACGAAGGCGGCCGGCATTCCTCGCCCCCAGAAAACGGAGACAACGAACCATGCATTCCGCGCGCCTCAAGCTCATCGTCATCGCCGCCAGCATCGCCGCCGCTTCCTGCGGCGGCGGAGGCGGCGGTGGGGCCATCTTCCCGATCGTGCCGCCCGCGCCCGCCCCCGCGCCGCCGGCACCGCCCCCGCCGTCCCCCGCGCCCGAGGAGCGCCGCGCGCAGGACGATCGCAATTCCTTCGCGCCGGCTGATGCCGCGGCCACCACCTTCACGGCCCTGGCCGCCGCGGCCGGCGACACGGTCGACAACGCCACCACCAGCCGCTGGGCTGGCGTGCTCGGCGGCGCGGCCTACCGCGTGGAGGTGCCGTCCAACTGGAACGGCAAGCTCGTGATGTACGCGCACGGCTATGCCGGCGAAGGCAACGTGCTCGCGGTCAGCAACCCCTCGATCCGCCGCTACCTGATCCAGAACGGCTATGCCTGGGCCGCCTCGAGCTACAGCAAGAACTTCTACGACGTGCGCGTGGGCGTGGAGGACACCAACGCGCTGGCGCTGGAGTTCAACAAGATCGCCAAGGCCAACGGCCGCGAGCTCGCCGCGCCCTCGAAGATCTATATCACCGGCCACTCGATGGGCGGCCACATCACGGCCGCGGCGATCGAGGACGAGGCCTATGCCACGGCCAACCACAAGGTGCGCTACAACGGCGCGGTGCCGATGTGCGGCGTGGTCGGCGACACCGAGCTGTTCGACTACTTCGCGGGCGCGCAGGTCACGGCGCAGGCGCTGGCGGGGCTGCCGAAGTACCCGACGGTGAACTGGTCGGACATCGCGGCGCAGGTGACGGGCACGCTGTTCACCGACTTCACGGTCTCGCCGATCCCCAACATCACCACCACGCCCACCGGCACCAAGTACGCCTCGGTGATCGAGAACCTCACCGGCGGCCCCCGTCCGATGTTCGACCTCGGCTTCAAGTCGGGCGGCTCCTTCGCCTTCGTCTGGGGCGTGCTCGGCAGCGACGGCACGGTCAACGGCATCCTCAACAAGAGCACGCTCGACACCAACCGCTTCACCTACACCATCGAAGGCGACGCGGCCGGCTCGACGGCGCTCAACGGCTCGGTGCTCAAGCTCACCGCCGTGCCCGATGCCAACCGCCTGCGCCGCGACGGCCTGCGCTGGATTCCCAAGGCCAACGGCGAGTTCAAGATCCCGGTGGTCACCCTGCACACGCTCGGCGACCTCTACGTGCCCTTCAGCATGGAGCAGATCTACAACAAGCGCGTGGCGGCCAAGGGCAACAGCGGCTGGCTGGTGCAGCGCGCGGTGCGCGGCATCACCCATTGCGACTTCACGCAGGCCGAGCAGGTCGAGGCCTTCGACGCGATGATCAAGTGGGAACGCGACGGCGTGAAGCCCGCGGGCGACGACGTGGTGACCGCGGCGACGGTGGCCGATCCGGCCTATGGCTGCAAGTTCACCCGTCCGCTCGGCGCGGTGGACGAGACGAGCATCGCCTCGCGCACCGTGGCGGCCGGCACGCATCCCTGCCCGCCCTGAGCGGCAAGGGGCGGGAACCGCCTTCGCGGGCAGTTCCCGATCGCCTTCAGCGCTTCTGCGCGCTATAGGCCTTCACCACCGGCACCGCGGTCGCGGCGCTGTCGACGAACAGCCCGTCGATCCCGGCATCGAGGAAAGCGGTGATCTCAGCCGCCGTGTCGCCGTGCACGGTGCCGTCGGCCTTCGGCTCCTTCTTGAGGCTGTCGGGCAGGAAGGCGTTCTCGGGCCGGACCGTGTAGATGTGGACGAACAGCTTCCTGTCGTGCGCATCCTTCACCAGCGTGGTGGGCGTGCCCAGCTTGCCGGCCACCACCGGGATCACGCGCGACTTGTCGGGACCGATGCCCTGCGCATAGGTCGCGATCTCGGCCAGGCCCTCGGGCTTCACGAGGTCGGCATAGGTGCGCTTGTCGCCGAGGGCCACCAGGTCGTAGGGCGCGCCCGAGCCGCCGATCAGCTGGACGATCTTCACCGTGCTGCGCAGGCGCACGTCCTTGAGGTTGCCGGTCTCGAAGGACTGCACGAACACCGGCGCATCGGCCTTGTTGAGGCCGTGCTTCTGCAGCGTGTCGAGCAGCTTGTTCTCGAGCGGCAGACCGATCGAACGGAAGTAGGTCGGGTGCTTGGTCTCGGGATAGATGCCGATGGTGCGGCCCTTGGCCTGCGACTGCGCCTTCGCGAGCTCGATCACCTCGTCGAGCGTGGGCACCTGGAACAGGTCGTTGTACGAGATGTTGGCCGGGCGCTGCGCCGGAATGCGCTCGCGCGCGCGCAGCTCCTTGAGCTCGGCCAGCGTGAAGTCCTCGGTGAACCAGCCGATGACCTGGCGGCCGTCGATGGTCTTGGTGGTCTTGCGGCTCGCGAACTTCGGCACGTCCATCACGTTGGTGGTGGCTTCGAGCACCTTGCCGCCGGCGTCGACGATGGCAATCGCGTTCTCGTGGCGCGCCACCAGCTCGCCGTCCCTGGTCGGCACGAGGTCGGGTTCGATGAAGTCGGCGCCATCGTCGATGGCCTGCTGGTACGAGGCCAGCGTGTGTTCGGGCCGCTTGGCCGGTTCGCCGCGGTGCCCGATCACGAGCGCGGCGGGCACGGGGGCCGGTGCGGGCGGCGGCGGTGCCGGCGGCGCGGGGGCCGGTGCGGGCGGCAGGATCGGGACGACGGCAGTGCCGCCGCCTCCGCCGCAAGCGCTCATGAGCGCGCAGGCGCTGACCGCCAGGGCGATCCTGGCCAGGGAAAATGACTGCATGGGAGACCCTCTCTCTCGCTGTGTGGCTGGTACGGATTCGTCGCCACCCGCCGCGCGTTGTTATGGGTTCTTGGCGGGCGTCGGATCATTGCGAGGCCATGTGTCTGCGCCGTGACATGCACGGCCCCCGCGCCTCGCTCAGGAGCGCGCGGCCAGCTTCGCCTCGAGCGCGGCGATCAGCGCCCTCGCCTCGTCGCCTTCGGGGATGTCGCGCCCGCTGTCGCGCCACTGCACCGCGCTCTTGAAGCCCTCGGCCTCGGCCTGGCGGCGGAACCACATGCCCTCGGGGTTGTGGCGCGTGATGCCGTCGAACACGGTGGCGAACATCTGGCTCTGCTCGAGGCCCATCGAGTGCCAGACCTGGTTGACCACCAGCTTGTGCATCATCAGATGCGAGCGCGGCACGCCCGCGATGCGCAGCGCCAGCTTCAGCGTGGCGGCGTCGAGTTCGTCGGCCGGCACCGCGAAGTTGGCAAGGCCCCAGTCGGCCGCCTGCGCGCCGTCGATGGTGTCGCCGGTGAACATCAACTGCTTGGCGTGCAGCGCGCCGAGCCGGTAGGTCCACATGGCCGTGGTCGGGCAGCCCCACACGCGCGTGGGCATGTAGCCGATGCGCGCATCGTCGGCCATGGTCAGCAGGTCGCAGCACAGCGCGATGTCGCTGCCGCCGGCCACCGCGTAGCCATGCACCTTGGCGATGGTCGGCTTGGTGCAGCGCCACAGCGCCATGAAGTCGTCGGTGTTGCGCTTCATCGCGGCGTAGTCGAGCATCGGGTCCCAGGGCGTCTTCTCCTGCCGGCACGGATGCTCGCCCTGCCCCTCGCGCCCGTGGCCCTCGGCATAGTCGCCGAGGTCGTAGCCGGCGCAGAAGGCGCGGCCCGCGCCCTCGACCACGATCACGTGCACCGCGTCCTCGGCCTGCGCCCACTCCACCGCATGGCGGATGTCGGTCGGCGTGGTCTCGGCGATGGCGTTGAGCTTCTCGGGGCGGTTGAGCACGAGGCGCGCGATGCGCGGATGCTGCGGGTCCTGGTCGATGACGACGGTGCGGAAGTCGGGCATGGGCGGTGTCTCCTGGGTGGATCGTCGGGTGCAGGTCGACGTGCCTGCATCCCGCATCCGCTTGTAGCATCGGCCGCCGCGCGCGCAACCGGCGCTTGCACCGATGCGCCCCGTGCTCAGCCGCCCGAGAGCCGGAAGCGGAACACCGCGCCGCGCCCCGCCTGCGGCACCAGCCGGATATCGCTGCCATGCAACTGCAGGATGCGCTGCACGAACACCAGCCCCAGCCCGCCGCCGGCCGAGCCGTCGCTGCGCACGCTGCCGGTGAAGGCCGGGCGCGTGAACAGGCTGGGCTGCAGTTCGCGCGGGATGCCGGGCCCGGTGTCGCTGACCTGCACCGTCACGCCCGTGCCCTCGTCGCCGGCGGCCGCCCGCAGCTGCACCACGATCTCGCCGCCGGCCGGCGTGTGGCGGATCGCGTTGTCGAGCAGGTTGGTCAGCACGCGCTCGATCATCCCGAGGTCGGCCGACACCACCGGCAGGCCCGGCGCGATGTCGGGACGCAGCTTCTGCTGCCGCGACTCGGCCGCGAGCTCGAACTTCTGGAACACGTCCTGCACCAGGTCGGCCAGCGCGAAACTCTCCTTCTCGGGCTTGACCACGCCGTACTCGAGCCGCGCCAGCTCGAACAGTTCCTGCGCGAGCCGCCCCACCTTGCGGCTCTGGTCGAGCGCGATGTCGAGGTAGCGCCGGCGCTCCTCCTCGTCGAGCGTGCCGGCCTTCAGGCGCAGGGTCTCGAGGTAGCCGTGCAGCGAGGTCAGCGGCGTACGCAGGTCGTGCGAGACGTTGGCGAACAGCTCGCGCCGCTGCTGGTCCTGCAAGGTGAGCTCGCGCCACTGCTCGGCGATACGCCGCGTCATCTGCGCGAAGGCCTGCGCCAACAAGGCGATCTCGCCGCCGCCGCGCGCGATGCGCTCCAGCGTCGGCGCCTGGCCCTCGATCGCATCGATGCCCTCGGTCTCGAAACGCCGCACCGCGGCCGTGAGCTCGCGCAGCGGCCGCGTGATGAGCCAGAACGCGGCCGTGCCCGCGACCAGCCCGAGCAGCGCCACCAGCCCCATCGACCACAGCGTGGTGCGCAGCGCGTTGTCGGCCGCCACGTGGGCGACGAGCGCATCGTGGTCCTCGCCCTGCAGCACGACGTAGACATAGCCGGCGTCGCGGCCATTCATGCGCAGCGGCGCGGCGCTGAAGACCTTGGCGGTCTGCAGGTTGCGCGGATCGTCGCCGAGGATCGGCATCGGCGCGCCGGCCAGCAGGCGCCGCACGGGAGCGAGGTCGACGCGGTCGCGCTTGAGGTGCCCCTCGGGCGCGGCCTGGGCCTCGATGCGGCCGTCGAGCGCGAGCAGGTAGACCTCGACGCTGGGATTGACGGCCATCAGCTGGTCGAACAGCCGCTTGACCGCGGCCGGGTCGAGCCCGCCCGGGCGCATCAGCTCGGCGTTCTCGGCGATGTGCGCGGCCAGGCCACCCGACAGGCGCTGGATCACCTCCTGCTCGTGGCGCCCGTTCGCGCGCACCTGCAGCCAGGCCGAGGCACCGCAGCACACCAGCAGCAGCAGCGCGAACACCAGCGACAGCCGGCGCGAGAGCGTGGCCCAGCCCATCATGCAGCGCCCTCGTCCTTGCCATCGGCCGTGGCCGAGAGCTTGTAGCCGCGGCCCCAGACGGTGAGGATCCGCCGCGGCGCGGCGGGGTCGGCCTCGACCTTGGTGCGCAGCCGGTTGATGTGGGTGTTGACGGTGTGCTCGTAGCCGTCATGCTGGTAGCCCCAGACCTGGTTGAGCAGGTCGAGCCGCGAGAACACCTTGCCCGGGTGGCGTGCGAAAAAATACAGCAGGTCGAACTCGCGCGGCGTGAGCTCGATGGGCTTGCCGTCCACGCGCACCTCGCGTGCGAGCGGCTCGATCTCGAGGTTGCCGAGCGCGAGGCTGCCCGACTCCAGCCGCGCATTGCGCGCCAGCGCATCGGTGCGGCGGATCAGTGCCTTCACGCGCGCCACCAGCTCGAGCACCGAGAAGGGCTTGGCCAGATAGTCGTCGGCGCCGAGCTCGAGGCCGAGGATGCGGTGCACCTCGCTCGAGCGCGCGCTGATGATGATGATCGGGGTGTAGCGCGCCATGGCGCGTGCGCGGCGGCAGATCTCGAGCCCGTCGATGCCGGGCAGCATGAGGTCGAGCACGAGCGCGTCCCACTGGCCGCGCTCGAGTTCGCGCAGGCCCGCATGCCCATCGGCCGCATGCACCACCGCATAGCCTTCGTCGCGCAGGTGCATGCGCAGCAATTCGGCGATATGGGCGTCGTCTTCGACCAGCAGCACGCGCTTGGGGGTGTCCATGGCGCCGATTGTCCCGCGATACGGATTCCCGAGTTATCACGATTCTTTGAACTTTGCGTGATGAATCGGCCAGGGGGTGGGCCCAAGAATCCGCTCCATGAACAGCACCGCCCTCGCCGCCCCGGACACCCGTCCCATCCACCCGCTGTGGATGCGCATCACGCACTGGCTCAACGCGCTCGCAGTGCTGGTGCTGGTGACGAGCGGCTGGCGCATCTACGACGCGGCACCCTTCCTCCCGTTCCGCATCCCGACCGAGATCACGCTCGGCGGCTGGCTCGGCGGCGCGCTGCAATGGCACTTCGCGGCGATGTGGCTGCTGGTGTTCAACGGCTTCGTCTACCTGGCGCTCAACATCGCGAGCGGGCGGCTGGCCACCAAGTTCTTTCCGGTCACGCCGGGCGGTGTGTGGCACGACGCGCTGTCGGCGCTCAAGGGGCGGCTCTCGCATGCCGATCCGCGCCGCTACAACAACGTGCAACGGCTGGCCTATCTGTTCGTGATGCTCGACATCGTGGTGATCGTGCTGTCGGGGCTGGTGCTCTGGAAGTCGGTGCAGTTCGCTGTGCTGCGCGATCTGTTGGGTGGCTACGAGTTCGCACGTCGCATTCACTTCTTTGGCATGGCCTCTTTGGTTGCCTTTGTCGTGGGGCATCTGGTGATGGTGGCGCTGGTTCCGCGCACCTTGCTTGCGATGGTTTGGGGTCGTTCTTTTCGGGGTCTGAAATGAACGCCCTGGCTCTTCATCGGGGGCGTTCGGGGTGGGCTCACGCCGACGGGGTACTCCCCTCCGCGAATGTCCCCCGCCCTTCGGGCTCCTCCTTTATTTCGCTGCGGGGAGTACCCCATCGACGTGAGCCTGGGACGCGCTGGTCGAACCGGCTGCACAACCGCTGCGTCCACGTGCACAGGGCAGCGGGTGCTTCCCGCAGCGAAATAAAGGAGGAGCCGAAGGCGGGGGACATTCGCGGAGGGAAGTACCCGCTGTCCTGTGCACGCGCCCCGACCCCCAACAACCAAAGCCAGACATGAGAATCTTCAAAGCCCCCAAGATGACCGGCGTCGACAGCGAAGCAGTGGTCCAGGAAGCCCGAGCATTGATCGCGAAGAAGGTGGAGCACCCCGCACGCCGCGCCTTCCTGCAACGCTCATTGACCCTGGGTGGCCTGTCGCTGCTCACAGGCTGCAGCATCAGCGACGACAGCCACGTCGAAGCCGCGCTCTCGAAGATCTCGCGCATCAACGACAAGGTGCAGGGCCTGATCTTCAGCCCCACGCAACTCGCCGAGACCTATCCCGCCTCGATGATCACGCGGCCGTTTCCGTTCAATGCCTACTACGGCGAGGACGAGGTCCGCGAGGTCGACGGGGAAAGCTACCGGCTCGAGGTGACTGGCCTGGTCGCCGACAAGCGCCGCTGGACCCTGCCCGAGCTGCGCGCCATGCCGCAGCACGAACAGATCACGCGCCATATCTGCGTGGAAGGCTGGAGCGCCATCGGCCGCTGGGGCGGCGTGCGCTTCGCCGATTTTCTGCGCCATGTCGGCGCCGACACCACCGCGCGCTACGTCGGCTTCAAGTGCGCCGACGACTACTACACCAGCATCGACATGGCGACCGCGCTGCATCCGCAGACCCTGCTGGCGCTGACCTACGACGGCGAGGTGCTGCCGCCGAAGTACGGCTTTCCGATGAAGCTGCGGATGCCGACCAAGCTTGGCTACAAGAACCCCAAGCATATCCAGGCGATGTTCGTCAGCAATACCTATTCAGGTGGCTACTGGGAAGACCAGGGCTACAACTGGTTCGGAGGGAGCTGAGTCGTCGCCCGCGACGACCCGACTGCCGATGAAAGCGCGAGGCCGTGTTCCTCGATGAACCGCGCCTCTCTTGAAAAGTGAAACCTCAACCCGAAAGACTTCCCAATGAACAAGCTCAGCGCAACCCTGCTCGCCACCTGCCTGGCCTTTGCCGGCGCCTCCGCCTTTGCCGCCGACGAGATGGCCAAGGATGGCATGGCCAAGGACTCGATGTCCAAGGACGCCATGAAGAAGGATTCGATGGCGAAGGACTCCATGTCGAAAGACGGCATGAAGAAGGACTCGATGGCCAAAGACTCCATGTCCAAGGATGGCATGAAGAAGGATGCCATGGGCAAGGACGAGATGAAGAAGTAAGAAAAGGACGCCCGAACCGGACGCGGCATTGACGGCCGCCGGAATCGGCGGCAATGTCGCCTACGGCGGCCGCGTCCGCGCGGCAACCTCCCCTCAAGGACCACCCATGAAATCCCTCGCATTCACCGCCGCCACCCTCGCCGCCGCGGCCCTGGTCTGGCATGCCGTGCCCTCCTCGGCCGAGCCGGCGCGCCGCGTGCCCGCGCCCACCGCCGACCTCGTGGCACCACCCGCCGCCAAGACCGAAACCGCCGTCTTCGCGGGCGGCTGCTTCTGGGGCGTGCAGGGCGTGTTCCAGCGCGTGCAGGGCGTGAGCAACGCCGTCTCGGGTTATGCGGGTGGCGATGCGAAGACCGCCAAATACGACGAGGTCGGCTCGGGCCGCACCGGCCATGCCGAGTCGGTGCGCATCACCTACGACCCCAAGCAGATCAGCTACGGCAAGCTGCTGCAGATCTATTTCTCGGTCGCGCACGACCCGACCGAGCTCAACCGCCAGGGCCCCGACACCGGCACCCAGTACCGCTCCACCGTGTTCGCCGAGAACGCCGAGCAGGCACGCATCGCGAAGGCCTACATCGCGCAACTGAACCAGGCCAAGACCTTCGGCAAGCCGCTCGCCACAACCATCGAGACGGGCAAGCCTTTCTACGCCGCCGAGGACTACCACCAGGACTTCCTCACCAAGCACCCGGACCACGGCTACATCGTCGTCAACGACTGGCCGAAAATCGACGATCTGAAGAAGCTCTTTCCCGAGAGCTATCGCTCGGCGCCGGCGCTGGTGAGCGCGGCGGCGAAGGGCGCACAGTAGGCAGCCATACCGCGCCGGGGGCGCACTAGAGGGAGCGTGCCTTCGACGAGTCAGGCTGCGTGAAAGTCTGCACCACCCTGTCGAGCAAGGAGAACAGAATCTCGATGCCATATCCGAAGACGAAGGGGATGAAGAGCGCTGGCACCCCCTTGAAGGTCGTCGCCTCGGCGCCCGTTCCGGCTAAGCCTCCGAACACGCCGGCAATGGCTCCCAGGCACACCCGCATGAATGTCGAGCTGACCGATACCGGTGTGTAGGTGTACTCACGCAACTGCGTAGCCATGGACTGGAGCAAGAATGCCAGCGCCCCGAGCAGGCCCATGGCTGCAGGAATGATGTATGTCGAGAGTGTCCCGAGAATGATGCGAACTTCGTGCTTGGTCTGGTAGTCGCGGTCCGCGATCCATTGTTCGCGCGAATTGATCAGTTGCACTCGATCACGATCAACGCCGGATTGGGCAACGGCAACCCGCGCGACGCCACCGGGATCCCCCAGCCCCTTATCGTCTTCCTCCTTGTCGCCCAGACAGAAGAATCGAATCGTCTTGCTGCATATCGAATTCGCTCGCTCGCGCCACCTGTCGAGCAATGCCTTCGCGGGGCGTGCAACCTTGTCGGTCTCTTCGATGCTTGCGTGACGCAATTGAACCCTCATGTTCATTTCATGAAAACTGGCAGGCAGGCCGCCTCGAAAACCCTCCTGCTGCGACGAATCCGACGCATTCGAAGGAGAGTTACCGGATGTCGGGCCTGTCCGTGCGCCAGGCTTTTCTCTCTTGTCGAGCTCATCTGATGGCTGTCGAGAGATGTAGACGGAACCCAGCGCCAGCAAATCCGCCGTCTGCTTTGTCAGAAGTTCTGCCCGCTGCACCTCATACGTCTCCACACTGTCAAGAAGGCTCTTTCCCGCCACCCAGAAATTCTGCATCACCATGCAAAACAGGAAAACCGTCACCGCCGCCGCGGCAAGCAGCGCCGAAGGCGTCATGATGGATTTGGGAAACATCTTGGCATTCATCGCCATCGACGAGCGGATCGAGTGCGCACTCAATGGAGTCATCGCGACTGCCAGTTCGTCGTATGCCTGCCAGAACGCCGCGCGCTCCGCTGCATTGGCCAAGCGCCCGTCCTTCTCGGCGGCGCGCAGCTTCTCTTCCGCATCCGACATGTTTTGGATCACATCGCTCTTCAGATTGCGCCTGCTCTGAACGGCAAAGGCAAGAAGAATCTCCGCATCCTCTCTCGCGCCATCAATCGGACGCTCCAATCGCACCGGAAGCGGCAACGGATTGCGCCTCACGACAGCTTTCAAAGACGAATAGAGGGGGTCGTCACTCATCGCGTATCTCCATGAACGCTCCACGCGCTCAGTTGCAAGGCCAGTCCCTGGATCACCTCTGGCACGCGAGCGTCATGGCGTACTCCCGCTCTGAGTCGGCGGCTGAGGAATCTCGATATGAAAGGCGGGATCCCCGTTCTCAGGAGAAAAGAACCGCGAAACCAGCGCCGACTGCTTCGCCTTCTTGAGTGCAGCCACGAACTTCGAAGCATTAGCAATGGACGACGGCGCGATGTCGATCACATTGAGTTCGGAAGGATCGGCGCAATGGCAGCTCACGTTGCCGGGTCCTCGCGCCAGAATCATGTTCGTCATGGCGGACAGAATCGCGGTCTTCCCATGTCCACACTGCAAGCGCACGTACTCGCCGATCACGGCATCACCATCCGGCCCATACAGCTGCAGTTGTTTTTGAACGCCCGTGATCCCGATGTTGACGTACATCGCCTTCGCCTGGCGTTCGGGCGACCGAACGGTGCTGGTCACCACGCACGACTCTAGACCCGCATCGCGCAGGACGCCCTCGAGCACCTGCCTCGAATACACACTGACCACCGAGGCGTCGGCGCTGGGAACAAACTTGATGGATGGCATGGGGTCCCTCCCGATGTGCGTTGTTCTTTCACAGAACCGGGCAGGCGCCCCTGGCGCCGCTCAAGGCACGAGCCCATCTCATGAACCGTCTCCGGCGGTTGCATGGCTGTCGCCTCAGGATGGAATCTCCATCCTTCCGGTCCCGTCGTCATCACTCAAATGAGGGATATCCCGCCAAGAAGCGCTTGAGTACTTGACGTTCGAAGCAACTTCGCCTCTTAGGAGCGAGACGATATCGACGCCCCTCCTTTCGCCGATCTGGCACGATTCGCAGCCTTGTTGCCGTACTGCACCGCAGCAAGAAATGCAGAGCAGCGACGACGACCGGACGCTCCGGCCGTCTGTTCACGCGCCTGCGATCACCAGCTCCACCCCCTGGGCCGACGCCGCATCGCGCGCCGCCTGCGGCAGCCGCGCGTCGCACACCCAGTGCGTCACCGCGCCGAAAGGCACCACCGAGACCAGCGCGCGCTGGCCCCACTTGTTGCTGTCCACGATCGCGCACACCTGCCGGCTGCGCTCCATCACCGCGTGCTTGACCTGGGTCTCGAGGTGGTTGGTGTTGGTCCAGCCCACCTCGGCATCGACCCCGCGCGCGCCCATGAAGAACAGGTCGAAATGGAAGTTCGCGACCTGGGCCAGCGTCATCGGGCCCACCGCGCTCACGCCGGCGGCGTAGATCTCGCCGCCGATCGCGTAGATGTCGTAGGGCGTGCGGCCCACCAGCTCGGCGGCGATGTTGATGCCGTTGGTGACGATCGCGAGCCGCTTCACGTTCTTCAGGCCCTGCTGGATCGCGCGTGCTACCTCCATCGAGGTGGTGCCGGCGTCGAGGTAGATCGACCAGCCGTCCTGGATCAGCCCGGCTGCTGCCGTGCCGATCTGCTGCTTCTGCGACGAGCCCTCCTGGATGCGCACGCCGAACTCGGTGTCGCGCCCGATGGGCAGCGCGCCGCCGTGCACCCGCTTGAGCAGGCCGGCGTCGTGCATCTCCTGCAGGTCGCGCCGCAGCGTCATCTCCGACAGCGTAAAGCGGCGCGCCATGTCGCTGACCC
Organism: Variovorax sp. GW821-FHT10D07; assembly: GCF_059415325.1. Lineage (NCBI taxonomy): Bacteria > Pseudomonadati > Pseudomonadota > Betaproteobacteria > Burkholderiales > Comamonadaceae > Variovorax > Variovorax sp. GW821-FHT10D07. The sequence continues at coordinate 323,101 of NZ_JBWKMZ010000010.1, forward strand.
GGCAGGCGCCCTCCTGCGCGAGCACCTTGAGGATCAGCATGTGCCGGTGCTCCGCCGTCGTCGCCTGCAGGGCCTCCTGCCGCGACGGGTCGGACGGCGGCTCGAAGGCCTGGGGCGTGGGACGGGAAGCGTTTCGGGTCATCGCGGGTTCGTGTGTCTATCGGGCCTGCCCATAGTAGGCGCCGGCGCCATGCTTGCGTTCGTAGTGCTTGCGGATCACGGCGCTCGGCAGCTCGCGCGCCTGGGGGTCGATCGATTGCGTGAGATAGGCCATCTGCGCCAGTTCCTCGAGCACGCGTGCGTTGTACACGGATTTCATCGCGCTCTTGCCCCAGGTGAAGGGCCCGTGGCACGACACCACGATCATCTCGACCTCCTGCGGCGAGATGCCCTGCATCCGCCGCACGATCTGCAGGCCGGTCTCCTCCTCGTAGTCGCGCGCCACGGCCTCGTCGCTGATGACCTCGGTGACCGGCACCGCCACCGTGAGGTGGTCCGCGTGCGTGGTGCCGTAAATGGGGATCGGGCGCCGGGCCTGGGCCCAGGCGACCGCATGCACCGAGTGGGTGTGGCAGACGCCGCCGATGCCTTCGAAGGCGCGGTAGAGCACCGCATGGGTCTTCGTATCGCTCGACGGCCGCAGGCTGCCTTCGACCACGCGCGACTCGAGATCGACCACCACCATGTCGTCGGCCGTCATCTGCTCGTAGGGCATGCCGCTGGGCTTGATCGCGAAGACGCCCTGGCGGGCATCGAAGGCGCTCACGTTGCCGAAGGTGTACAGCGCCAGCGCCTGCTTCGGGATTTCCAGGTTGGCCTCGTAGGCCTCGCGCTTGAGTTCTCTATGCAGCGTCATGGACCGCCCTTTCCTGCTTCATCCCTTGCACCAGGGCACCCATCTCGCGATAGCGCCGGAATAGTACGCGATAGGCCGCGGCCTCCGCCGGACGCGGCTCGTAGACCTGGTCGAAGCCGCAGGCCATGGACCGCTGCGCGGCGGGAATGTCGGCATGCAGCCCGCATGCGACCGCCGCGCACATGGCGGCGCCCAGCGCCACCGCCTGCTCCGACTTCGCCACGCGGATGCGCTGGTCGAACACGTCGGCCTGGATCTGCATCAGCAGCGCCGACTTGCGCGCCACGCCGCCGATCGCGAGCACCTCGTCGATGCGCACGCCCGACTCGGTGAAGCGGTCGACGATCGCCTTCGCGCCGAAGGCTGTGGCCTCGACCAGCGCGCGGTAGAGCTGCGGCGCCGAGCTGCCCAGCGACAGCCCGAACAGCGCACCGTGCAGCGTCTGGTCGGCATAGGGCGTGCGGCGCCCGTTGAGCCAGTCGAGCGCGGCCACGCCGTGCGCGCCCGGCGGCTCCAGCGCGGCGGCGCGCTCGAGCCGCGGCAGCAGTTCGGCGCGCAGCGCCTCGCGCGCTTCGCCGTCCTGCAGCGGCCACTCGAGCACGCGCGCGAACCATGCGAAGGCATCGCCCACGGCCGACTGCCCGGCTTCCAGGCCGATGGCCCCGGCCATCACCGAGCCGTCGACCTGCCCGCAGATGCCCTCGACCACGCGATCCGCGAGTTCCTCGGTCGGCGCCAGCACGATGTCGCAGGTCGAGGTGCCCATGATCTTGACCAGCGTGTGATGCCGGATGCCGGCCCCGACGGCGCCCATGTGGGCATCGAAGGCGCCCACGCCGACCGTCACGTCGCCGGGCAGGCCCAGCCGGTCGGCCCAGGCGGGCGTGAGCGTGCCGATCGGCGTTTCGGCGGTCCAGGTGCGTTCGTAGAGCCGCTCGCGGATGCCGTCGAGCAGCGGATCGAGCCGGCTCAGGAAGGCCTGCGACGGCAGGCCGTCATGGCGCTCGTTCCACATCGCCTTGTGGCCGGCGGCGCAGCGGCTGCGGCGCAGCTGCGCGGGCGCGGTGGTGCCGGTGAGTTCGGCCGGCAGCCAGTCGCAATGCTCGACCCAGCTCGCAGTGGCCTGGCGCACCCGCGCGTCGTGCCGGAACACCCACAGCAGATTGGCCCAGTACCACTCGGCCGAGTACACGCCGCCGATGTGGGCCGTGTAGTCGACGCCGCCCCAGCCGCGCGCGGTGGCGGTGATCTGTTCGGCCTCGAGCGTCGCGCTGTGGTCCTTCCACATCAGGAACATCGCGTTCGGGTTGTCGGCGAAGGCCGGCTGCAGCGCCAGCGGGCGGCCGTCCGCGTCGACCGGCGCCGAGGTGGAGCCGGTGGTCGCGATCGACAGGCCGCGCACGCCGGCGCGCACCGCGGGCGCCACCTGCGACAGCGCACCGCGCACCGCCTGGGTCAGCGCCTCGAGATGGTCCAGCGGATGCTGGCGGAAGATGCGCCGCACCGGATCGCAGTACTGGCCGGCGGCCCAGCGCGGAAAGGCCGCCACCGCACTCGCGAGTTCCTCGCCGGTGAAGGCGTCGGCGATCACGCAGCGGCAGGAGTCGGAGCCGAAGTCGACGCCGATGACAGGGGTGATGGAGGTCATGGCGCTCAGTGCTGCGATTGCATCTGCCGCCATCTGTCGATGATCACCGCGAGCAGGATCACCGCGCCCTTGGCCACGTACTGCCAGAACGACGAGACGCCGAGGATGGTCAGGCCGTTGTTGATCACGCCGATGATCAGCGCGCCGATGATCGTGCCGCCGATCGAGCCCACGCCGCCCATCAGGCTGGTGCCGCCGAGCACCACCGCCGCGATCGCGTCGAGCTCGTAGCCGGTGCCCCAGTTGCCGTTGGCGCCGAACAGCCGGCTCGCCGACATGGCGCCGGCCAGGCCCGAGAACAGGCCGCTGATGGCATAGACGAACAGCAGCACGCCGCCCACGCCGATGCCCGTGAGGCGCGCCGCCTCGGGGTTGCCGCCCACCGCGTAGATGTGCAGGCCGAGGATGGTCTTGCGCAGGATGACCCACGACAGCAGCGTCACGCCGGCGGCGATCCACACCAGCCAGGGCAGGCCCAGGAAGTCCTCGTTGCCGATCCAGCCGAAGCTCGGGATCTCGCTGTTGAGCACCGTGGTGCCGTCGGCGAACAGGTAGGCGGCGCCGCGCAGCGCGGTCATGGTGCCCAGCGTCACGATGAAGGGATTGATCTTCAGCAGCGCCACCGTGGTGCCGTTGAGCAGCCCCATCAGCAGGCCCGCGGCGAGGAACACCGGCAGCGACAGCGCCGCGTGCGAGGTGAGCGAGGTCAGCATGCCCAGCACGGCGGACACGGCCAGCATCGAGCCCACCGAGAGGTCGATGCCCGCGGTCAGGATCACGAAGGTCATGCCGGCCGCGAGCACCAGGTTGATCGAGACCTGGCGCAGGATGTTCATCGTGTTCGCGGTGGTCGCGAAGTTCGAGCCGCCGTCGCCCGACAGGTAGACCGTGAGGCCCCAGAACACGAGGTAGAGGATCAGCAACGCGGGCAGCATGCCCAGGCGCTGGAGGATGCCGGTCGCGCGGCTGGCGCGCGCCGGCGTGCCGCCCGGGGGAGATGCCGGCGGGAGCGCCGGGGAAACGAGTGTCTTGGACATGGCGAGGTTCGGTGGTGTGGGGGTGTGCGGCGCGGATCAGCGCGGCGCGCGCGTGGCGTTGGCGTTGGCATGGGCCTGCTGCAGCAGCCCGGGCGTCAGCGCTTCCATGCTGTCGATGCGCAGGTCGGCCAGCGCGAGCGCCTCGGCCGACAGCGGATAGTCGGGCCCGGGCGCGGCGATCGCGGCCATGCCGGCGGCCTTGAGCGAGCGCAGGCCGTTGGCGCTGTCCTCGATGCCGACCGCGGCCTGCGGCGCGATGCCCAGGCGCGACAGCGCGAGCAGGTAGATGTCGGGCGCGGGCTTGCCGTGCTCGACGTCGTCGCCGCAGACCACGGCCTGCATCAGCGGCGCGAGGCCGCTGGCCTGCAGCACGTGGTGCGCGAGCTCGGCCGGCGAGCCCGTGGCCAGCGCCACCGCGTGCGAGCGCGCGGCCATGCGCACCGCCTCCACGGCACCGGCGCGCAGCGGCAGGTGGCGCCGGTACTGCGCCAGCATGCGGCCCACGATCTCGCGCGCGATCGCGGCCTCGTCCATGCCGTTGCGCTCGCGCAGCCGCAGGCGCTCGACCATGATGCGCGACCAGGCCGCGGTGTTGGTACCCATGGTCGACTCCTGGTCCTCGGCGGTCCAGCGCGCGCCGATGCTCTGCGCGAAATCCTCGCGCACGCGCTGCCAGACGATCTCGGTGTCGATCAGCACGCCGTCCATGTCGAAGACCACGGCCTGGAGCGGCGAAGAAGAAGCGGAGGAAGGGGGGGTTGCGATCGAGGCGTTCATGCGATGTGCCGCTCCGGCTCGGGAGCGTTGACTGCGAGTTGGATGATGTTTTCCTGGGTGATGCGATCGCCCGCAAGTTCGCCCGCGATGGCGCCTTCGCGCATCACGAGCACGCGGTCGCACACGCCGACGATCTCGGGCAGTTCGCTCGAGATCACGACCACGGCGACGCCGGCCTCGGACAGCTCGCCGATGATCCGGTAGATCTCGCTCTTGGCGCCGACGTCGACGCCGCGCGTGGGCTCGTCGAGGATCAGCACGCGCGGCTGGATCTCGAGCCAGCGCGCCAGCAGCAGCTTCTGCTGGTTGCCGCCCGACAGCGCACCCACGATGCCCTGCGGCCCCGCGATCTTCACGTTGAGCCGCGCGATGGCCTGGCGCGTCAGGCGGTCGAGCGCGCCGTGGTTCAGCACGCCCGCGACCGCATGCCGCGGCAGCACGTTGATCGCCACGTTGGTCAGCGCGCTGAGCTGCAGGAACAGTCCCTGCCCCTTGCGGTCCTCGGGCACGTAGCCCAGGCCGAGGCGGATGGCATCGAGCGGACGGCGCACGTCGACCGGTTGGCCGTCGACCAGGATCGTGCCGCCGGTGTTCGCATCGGCGCCCACCACCAGCCGCGCCAGCTCGGAGCGCCCGGCCCCGACCAGTCCGGCCAGGCCCAGCACCTCGCCCGCGTGCACGCGCAGGCTGCTCGGCCGGTTGCGCGGCCCGCTGAGGTCGCGCAGCTCCAGCATCACGCGCCCGGGCGGGCGCCGGCCGCGGTGCTGGTAGAAGTCGGTCAGCGTGCGCCCGACCATCATCTGCACGATGCGCTGCTCGTCGATCTGGTCGCGCGCCAGGTCGGCCACGTGGCAGCCGTCGCGCAGCACCGTCACGCGGTCGGCCAGCGCCGTGACCTCGGCCATCCGGTGGCTGATGTAGATGATCGCGATGCCGTCGTCGCGCAACCGCCGCATGACGCGGAACAGGTGCGCCGTCTCGCGGTCCGACAGCGCGGCCGTCGGCTCGTCCATGATCAGGATGCGGCCCTTGTGCACCAGCGCCCGCGCGATCTCGACCTGCTGCTGCTCGGCGATCGACAGCCGGCCGGCCGGCCAGTCGGCGCCGAACTGCGCGCCCAGCAGCTGCAGCACGCGCTCGGTCTCGCGCAGCATGCGCGCGCGGTCGACCAGCCAGAACGCCGCGCGCGGCTCGTTGCCCATGAACACGTTCTCGGCCACCGTGAGGTGCCGCGCGATGGCGAGCTCCTGGTAGATCAGGTTGATGCCCGCGCGCTGGCCATGGGCCGGACTGCGGATGGCCACCGGCTGGCCGGCCACGCGGATCTGCCCGGCATCGGGCTGGTAGACGCCCGAGAGGATCTTCATCAGCGTGCTCTTGCCCGCGCCGTTCTCGCCCATCAGCGCGTGGATCTCGCCGGGGCGCACCTGCAGCCGCATGTCGTGCAGCGCCCGGGTGGCGCCGAAGCGCTTGTGGATCCCGGACATCTCCAGCACGAACCCGTCCATGGCGGCCTGCGTGCTCAACGCACCCAGCCCTTGTAGCCGGCGATGTTGTCGCGCGTGGTCAGCGGCGTCGCCATCAGGTTCAGGGTCTTGGCGGGCTTGCGGCCGTTGAGCAGGCCGTAGGCCACGCGCACGCTCTCGGCGGCCATTTCGTTCGGGTCCTGCGCCGGTGTGACGACGAACAGCGAATCCTTGGCCTTGAGCGCGGCCTCGCCGTCGGGCGAGCCGTCGACGCCGCCCGTGACCTTGATGTCGGTGCGGCGCGCCTGGCGGATCGCGAGCTCGGCGCCGATCGCCGTCGGGTCGTTGATGCCGAACACCGCATCGATCTTCGGCTGCGCCGTCAGGATATTGGCCATGGCGGCCAGCCCGCCGTCGCGGCTGCCCTTGGCGTCCTGGTTGTCCGACACCAGCTTGATGCCGGGGTACTTGGCCAGCGTCTCCTTGCAGCCCTTCACGCGGTCCATGATCGACGACACCGGCGGGCCGTTGACGATCACGAAGTTGCCCTTGCCGCCGATGCGTTCGGCCAGGAACTTGCACGACTCGGCGCCCGCCATCGTGTTGTCGGACATCACGGTGGCGTCCGCGCCCTCGGCCGTCACGTCCACCGCCACCACGATCACGCCCGCCGCGCGGGCCTTGCGCACGGCCGGCGCGATCCCCTTGGAGTCGGCCGCGCCCAGCACGATCACGTCGACCTTGTTGGCGATGAAGTTGTCGATCTGGTCGACCTGCGTGTTGAGGTCGTACTTGCTCGAGACCGTGGTCACCTTCACCGCCGGGTTGATCTTCTTGGCCTCGGCTTCCGCGCTGCGGCCGATCGCGACGAAGAACGGATTGGCCATGTCGCCCAGCGTGATGCCGATGGACTTGAGCGGCTTGTCCTGCGCGAATGCATGGCCCGCGCACAGCGCGAGGACGGCGGCTGCGACGCAGCGGGTGATCGACTTCTTCATGGACCTGTCTCCTTTCGAATGCTCTGGAAGGTGCGCGCCGGAAGCCGGCAGGCGTTCGGTTGTTCGATAGAACGAACGAATTCTATTGTTCATTCGAACATTTCAAATCGAACAATATCGAAATTATTCTCAGGGAAATCCCTCGATATTTGTCCGTTTATGTGCGTATTTGATGCTGCATACTTGCCGCGCCTTCGCGACCCCGCGGGGCGCAGCCAAAGGGGAAAAGACAAGCCATGACTCGCTTGCTGGTGGTGGGCGGCATCAACATGGACTACGTGTTCGAAGCACCCTGCCTGCCGCGCACCGGCGAGACGCTGGGCGGGCAGAGCTTTCGCCGCGCGTCCGGCGGCAAGGGCGCCGACCAGGCCGTGGCGGCCACGCGCCTGGGCGCCGAGGCCTGGCTGGTCGGCTGCACCGGCGACGACGCGGAAGGCCGCGAGCTGCTGGGCCGCCTGCGCGCCGAGGGCGTGCGCACCGACCACGTGGCCACCACGGCCGACGCCCCCACCGGCGCCGCGGCGGTGTTCGCCTGCCAGGGCGAGAGCGCCATCGCCGTGGTGCCGGGCGCCAACCACCGGCTCAGTGCCGCGCACGTGCGCGCGGCCGAACCGCTGTTCGCGCGCAGCGACCTGGTGCTGGCCGAGCTGGGCATTCCGCTGGCGGCCGCGCTCGAGGCGGCCGAGCTCGCCCACCGCCACGGGAAGCCCTTCCTGCTGACGCCCTCCCCCGCGGGCGCGATCCCGCCCGAACTGGCGCGGCGGGTGCATCTGTTCCTTGCCAACGAGCACGAGCTGATGGCGGGCTTCGGCGATGGCGAGTCCGACTGGCGCGCGCTGCTGGCGAGATGGCCGGGGCGCATCGTCGTGACGCGCGGCGGCGAAGGCGCGGCGCACGTCGATGCCCAGGGCACGCTGCACGAGCAGCCGGCCTTCCGCGTGCCGGTGATCGACACCACCGGCGCCGGCGATGCCTTCGCCGCGGCGCTGGCGGTGCACTGGGCGCTCGGCATCCCGCGCGCGATGCGGCTGGCCTGCGCGGTGGCGGCGCTCGCGGTGCGCGGCTTCGGCTCGCAGAGCACGCTGCCCACGCAGCGCGAGCTGCAGGACTTTCTGGAGCGCGCGGGCGCCTAGAACGAGCTCACAGCAGCCTCAGCCGCTGCGCCTGCTCTTCGAGTTCCGCGCGGAACGCCGGATGCGCGATCGCGATCAGCTCGCGTGCGCGCTGCTTGGCCGACTTGCCACGCAGTTGCGCCACGCCATGCTCGGTCACCACGTAGTCGATGTCGTTCTTGCTCGTGCTCACGTGCGTGCCGGGCGACAGCGAGGGCACGATGCGCGAGATGGTGTCGCCCTTGGCGGTCGAGGGCAGCACGATGAAGGCCTTGCCGCCGCGCGAGCGGTTGGCCGCGCGCACGAAGTCCGACTGCCCGCCCGTGCCCGAGTACGGCGCATGGCCCAGGCTCTCGGAGCCGCACTGGCCCAGCAGGTCGATCTGCATGGTGGCGTTGATCGCGACCAGGTTATCGTGGAGGCCCGCGAGCGCCGGGTCGTTGGTGAAGTTCACCGGATGCATCTCGAGCGCCGGGTTGCGGTCCATGAAGCGGTAGAGCTTGCTCGAACCGAGCGCGAAGGTCGCGATCGACTTGCCTGGCAGGTGGTTCTTGCGCCGGTTGGTCACGGCGCCGCTCTCCACCAGCGTGAGGATGCCGTCGCCGATCATCTCGGTGTGGATGCCGAGGTCGCGCTTGGCCGTGAGCTGCATCACCACCGCGTCGGGAATGCCGCCATAGCCGATCTGCAGGGTCGAGCCGTCGTCGATGCGCTCGGCCACGTACTTGCCGATGGCCTGCTGCACCGGGCCGATCTTGGGCAGGCCCACCTCGAGCACCGGCGCCTCGCTCTCGACCAGCGCCGCCACCTGCGACACGTGCACATGGCAGGCGCCATGCGCGAAAGGCACGTTCGGGTTGACCTCGAGCACCACCGCGCGCGCCTTGGCCACGGCGGCCATCGTGTAGTCCGCACCCAGGCTCAGCGCGAAGTAACCGTGCGCGTCCATCGGCGAGGCCATGCTGAAGACCACGTCGGCCGGAATCTGGCCGCGCTCTATCTGCGCCGGGATCTCCGAGAAGTAGTTGGGCAGGAAATCGATCCAGCCCTCCTGCCCGCCCGCGCGCGTGGCGCCGCCGAAGAACAGCGCGACGTGGCGCACGTGCGCCACCGTCTCGGGATCGATGTAGGCGTACTTGCGCATCGCGAGGATCTGCGCGACCTTGACGTCGCGGAAATCGCGTCGCTGCTCGGACAGTGCCTCGAGCAGCGCGGGTGGCTCGCCCACGCCGGTGGGCACGATGATCATGTCGCCGTTGCGCACCTGGCGCACGGCATCGGCGGCGCTGGCGCGCTTGCGGCGGTACTGGTCCTGGAAGTCCATGAAGCGTCTCGTCTCTTTTTCTGAAGGGATGGGAAATGAGGGGGGCGGCCTACAGCGGCGCGTCGTTGCGCGCATCGTAGGTGCCGCGCCGCGCGGCCCGGTTGCAGCGCGCACGGAACACCAAGGCCTTCTGCGCCTCGGCCACGCGGGCCGGGTCGCCCTTCCAGAGCTCGAGCGCGGGCTGCTGCACCGCGCGCGAGAACGAGAAGCTCAGCGCCCACGGCAGCCGCGCGCCGAAGCGGGCATTCATCGCATTGAGTCGCGCCGAGGCGAGCTGCGCCGACTGCCCACCCGAAAGAAAGGCCACGCCCGGCACCGCCGCGGGCACGCTGCGCAGCAGGCAATGCACCGTGGCGTCGGCCACCGCGGTCACGTCGTCCTGCACGGCCGCGTTCTGCGCCGGCAGCACCATGTTCGGCTTGAGCAGCATGCCCTCGAGCAGCACGCCCTGCGCGCGCAGCTCGGCGAAGGTGCGGTGCAGCACTTCTTCCGTGACCTCGGCGCAGCGCGCGAGCGAATGGTCGCCGTCCATCAGCACTTCGGGCTCGACGATCGGCACCAGGCCTGCTTCCTGGCACAGCGCCGCATAGCGCGCGAGCGCATGGGCGTTGACGCGGATGCAGGCGCGGCTGGGCAGGCCCGCGCCGATCGCGATCACGCCGCGCCACTTGGCGAAGCGCGCGCCCAGGCCCGCGTACTCGGCCAGCCGTTCGCGCAGGCCATCGAGGCCCTCGGTCACGGTCTCGCCCGGATGGCCCGCGAGCGGCTTGGCGCCGGTGTCGACCTTGATGCCCGGCACGATGCCCGCGGCGGCCAGGGCCTGCGCGAAGGGCACGCCAGCGTTGGTGGTCTGGCGCAGCGTCTCGTCGAACAGGATCGCGCCGCCGATGCTGTCGGACAGCCCGGGCGCCGTGACGATCAGCTCGCGCCAGTCGCGCCGCGCCGCCTCGGTCTGCGGGATGCCGAGCGCGGCGAAGCGCTTGTTGCAGGTGGCGTTGCTCTCGTCCATCGCGAGCAGGCCCTTGTCGGCGGCCAGCAGCGCGGCGGCCGTGTCGGTCAATGTCTTGGCGGTCATGTCGGGACACCTTTCGGGGGCCATCCTACGCCCGCAAGACTTGCCCCTAGATGACGTTGCGCTCCAGCAGAGGCATGTTGCGCAGGATGCGCTCGAAGCCCACGGCCGACAGGTCGAGGCTGCGGTAGCCGCCGAAGCGGATCAGCTCGGCCACGCCGCGCCCCGCCGCCGGGCATTGCTGCAGGCCATGGCCCGAGAAGCCGTTGGCGAAGTAGAGGTTGTCGCAGTCGGGGTGCAGGCCGAGGATGGCGTTGTGGTCGAACAGGTTCATCTCGTAGTAGCCGGCCCAGGCACCGGTCATGCGGATGGCCTCGAAGGCCGGCACGCGTTCGGCCAGCGCGGGCCAGATGAAGCTGTCGAAGGCCTCGTACTCGACCTCGAGCGCGGCGTCGTCGGGATCCTGGTCCTCGGGCGGCGCGAAGCCGCAGATGAACTGGCGGCCCTCGGGGCGCAGCCAGATCCCCGAGGTGTCGATCACCAGCGGGCAGCCGGGCAAGGCCTCGGGGCACGAGAAGCTGAACACGCTGCGCCGACGGCCGCGCACCGGCAGGTCGATGCCGGCCCAGCGCGCCACCGTCGCGGCCCAGGCGCCCGCGGCATTGACGACCACGTCGGCCGGCAGGGCCTGGCCGTCGGCGAGCACGACGCCGCGAACGAGGCGCCCTTCGCACTGCAGCCCGGTCGCCTGCGCCTGCACATAGCGCACGCCCTGCGACACGGCCTTCCTGCGGAAGGCCTGCAGCAGGCTGTAGCCGTCGTACCAGCCCTCGCCCGAGAGCCCCAGCGAACCCAGCGCCACGCCCTCCGTGTCGAGCCACGGAAAGCGGGTCTTCAACTCCTCGGGGGCGAGCAGCGCCACGTCGACCGCATGGGCCTTCTGCAGCGCATGGTTCTCGCGCAGCACGCCCTCGCCCGCCGCGGAGGCCAGGTAGAGGTAGCCGGGCTCGACCAGGCCGATGTCGGGTTCGTCGTCGCCCACGCGCAGCGTCTGGCCCAGGCCGCGGAAGAAGTCGATGCCGTAGCGCGACATCTCGATGTTGATGGCGGTCGAGAACTGCTGGCGGATCGAACTGGCCGACAGCGCCGACGAAGCCTGGCTGTACGAGAAGTCGCGCTCGACCACCGTGACCTCGAAGGGCTCCTGCGCCGGATCGCGGGTCAGGAAATAGGCGATGGCCGAGCCGATGGCCCCGCCGCCGATGATCACCACACGCCGCATGGAATGCCTTTCGCTCCGCTCGTCATCGTCACCGTCCTTCGTCATGCGCCAGCCGCGCCGCCGCCAGATCCCACAGCGCATGGCCCACGGTCTTGACCAGCACCGGCGCGCCGGCCGCCGCGGGCACCGCATGCGCGAAGTCCTGCACGGCGCGCCAGTCGACGTCGGCGCGGATCAGGTCGCCGGCCTCGCGGCGCGCGCCCTCCAGCGTATCCACAAACACGCTGCCGCGGCGCACCAGCGCGGCCGGCACCTCGGCCATGTCGGCGCGGTAGGCGCCGATCGCGATCACGCAGGCATCGGGGCGCAGGTCCGGCGGCACCACGGGGTCGAGCGCATTGGTCGCGGCGACGACGAGGTCGGCCTCGCGCGCGACGGCGTCCGGATCGGCAACCGCCTGCGCCTCGACGCCGAGCGAACGCATGTGCCGCGCGAGGTCCTCGGCATGGGCGGCAGTGCGCGCACGGATCGCGAGCCGCCGCACGCCCCACCGTTCGGCCAGCGCCTCGGCATGCGCGCGCGCCTGCACGCCCGCGCCGATCAGCAGCACCTGTTCCGCACCCTTGCGCCCGGCCCGCATCGCGCCGGCCAGCGACAGGGCCGCCGTGCGCCGCGCGGTCAGCACATTGCCGTCGAGCGCGAGCAGCCGCGTGCCGGTGGCCGCATCGAGCAGCACCACCTCGCCCTGCACCACCGGCAGGCCGTGCGCCGCATTGCCCGCATGCACGGTCACGGTCTTGAGCGCGGCGAACTCGGCGTCGGCCGCGGGCATCAGCAGCATCGTGCCGCCGGCCGCAAGCGGCACGGCGGTGCGCGGCGCGGCCCGTGCCTCGCCGCGGCGTTCGCGCTCGAACATCCGCAGCATGGCTTCGACCAGCGGTCCCCAGGGCAAGGCCGCGGCCGTCTCGGCCGCATCGAGCGTGCGCACCGGGGCCGCCTCAGGAACCGGCGACGCGCACGCGCTTGCCGTCCTTGTAGGTGAAGACGGTGAAGTCGGGCTTCTGCAGGTTGCCCTTGGCATCGAAGGCGATGGCGCCGGTCACGCCGTCGAACTTCACCTTGCGCATCGCCGGCAGGTAGGCCGCGGGCTCGACCGAGTTGGCCTCGCGCATGCCGGCGGCCAGTGCCATCATCGCGTCGTAGAGGTAGGGCGCGTAGGTCAGCACGTCGACGCCGAAGCGCGCCTTGTAGCGCTGCTCGAACTCGGCGCCCCTGGTGGTCTTCTCGACCTCCTTGCCGCCGCGCGTGCAGTAGAGCAGCCCGTCGACCGCGCCGCCGCTGATCCTGGCGACCTCGTTGGTGCACAGGCCGTCGGTGCCCAGCAGCTTGGCCGTGATGCCGAGCTGCTTCATCTGGCGCGCGATCAGCCCGCCCTGCGCGTCCATGCCGCCGTAGAACACGACCTCGGGTTGCTTCGCCTTGATGCTGGTGAGGATGGCCATGAAGTCGGTCGCCTTGTCGCTGCCGTACTCCTGCGCGACGATGGTGCCGCCCAGCGCCTTGACGCCGCGCGCGAACACCTCGGCCGCGCCCTGCCCGTAGGCGGTGCGGTCGTCGATCACGGCGATCTTCGTGGCCTTGAGGTCCTTCACCGTGTAGTTCGCGATCGCCATGCCCACGTCGTCGTCGTCGCTCGCGAGGATGCGGAACACGTTGTCGTAGCCCTGCTTCGTGAAGCTCGGGTTGGTGGCGGTCGACACGTCGGGCAGGCCGGCGCGGCTGTAGACCGCCGAGGCGGGGATGGCGGCGCCCGAATTGAAGTGGCCGAGGATGCCCTTGACGCCCATGTCTGCCAGCTTGTTGGCGACCACCATGGCCTGCTTGGGATCGGCCTGGTCGTCCTCGGACTGCAGCACGAACTTGATCTTCCTGCCGCCGATCAGCAGGTTCTGCCTGTTGAGGTCCTCCACCGCGAGCCGCGCGCCGTTGTCGTTGTCCTTGCCCCAGTGGGCGGCGCCGCCCGTGAGCGGGCCGGCATGGCCGATCAGCACCGTCTGCTCGGACTGGGCCCAGGCCGGCAGGGCCAGGGCGCCGGCCAGCAGGCAGGCCGAGACGGCGGCATGGCGCCGTGGCGATACGCGCGAAGCGGTCATCGAAAGTCTCCTTGTGTTTGTGCGTGCGGGCCGCGCTGGAGGCCCGAACGCAGAATAGAGTCGCGCTGGCGGGCGCAACAAACGCTCAATGCGCACGACGTTGTGCGATCCCGGAAGGAAGCCCCCCGGATCGGCGACGCGATGAATGCTTTGGTTGACGGAAAGCGGGCCGCGCCAGAATCGGCCCACCAGGACAAGCAGGCGAGATGAGAAAAGACATACCCAACCTCGGCGCGCTGCAGGCCTTCGAGGCCTCGGCGCGGCTGGGCAGCTTCACGCGCGCCGCGAGCGAACTGGCGCTCACGCAGAGCGCGGTCGGCCGCCAGGTGGCGATGCTCGAGCAGCGGCTCGGCGTGGCGCTGTTCTCGCGCGTGCGGCGCCGGCTCACGCTGACCGACGTGGGCCGCGAGTACGCGGCGCGCATCCGCCGCCACCTCGACCAGATCCGGCGCGACACGCTGGAGATCGCCGCCGGCCACGACATGGGCTTCGTGCTCGAGGTGGCGGTGGTGCCCACCTTCGCCACCCAGTGGCTGATTCCGCGCCTGCCCGATTTCAGCCGGCTGCATCCCAACATCACGGTCAACCTGTCGGCGCGCTCGCAGCCCTTCTCGTTCCAGGAGAACGCCTACGACGCCGCGATCTACTTCGGCGACCAGTTCTGGCCCGACACGCGCGGCGGGCGCATCTTCTCCGAGGGCGAGATGGTGCCGGTGTGCAGCCCGGCCTTCCGCGATGCCAACGGCCCCTGGGACGAGGCCGCGTTCGCGCGCTGCCGCCACGTGCACCTGAGCACGCGCGCCCATGCCTGGCGCGACTGGTATGCGCAGCAGGGCTGGGACTACACGGTGCATGCCTCGCGCGGGCCGCGCTACGAACTCTTCACCATGGTGACGGCGGCCACCGCGGCCGGCATGGGCGTGGGCCTGGCGCCGCGCCTGCTGATCCAGCACGAGCTGCGCACCGGCGAGCTCGTGATCCCGATCGACCGCAGCCTCGACGTGAGCCAGGGCTACTACTTCGCCTATCCCGAGGGCCGACCGGCCTCGGGGGCGCTCGAGCACTTCAAGCGCTGGGTGCTGAGCCTAACGCCCGAGAAGGGCTGAGCCCGATCAGACCGGCGCCGGGTTGCGCTCCACGAAGCCGCGCTGGTGCCAGTACGGATAGGCCAGCGTCGTCGTGCTGGCCACGTCGAGTTCGGCCACCTGCTCCTTCGTGAGGTTCCAGCCCACCGCACCGAGGTTCTGGCGCAGCTGCTGCTCGTCGCGCGCGCCGATCACCACGCTCGACACGGTCGGGCGCTGCAGCAGCCAGTTCAGCGCCACCTGCGGCACCGTCTTGCCGGTCTCGCCGGCGATCTTCTCGAGCGCATCGACGACGCGGTAGAGCAACTCGTCGGGCACCGGCGGGCCCATGTCGGCCGTGACGTGCAGGCGACTGTTGGCCGGCAGCGGCTGGCCGCGGCGGATCTTGCCCGTGAGGCGGCCCCAGCCCAGCGGGCTCCACACCACCGCGCCCACGCCCTGGTCCTGCGCCAGCGGCATCAGCTCCCATTCGTAGTCGCGGCCCACCAGCGAGTAGTAGGCCTGGTGCGCCACGTAGCGCGGATAGCCGTAACGATCGGCCACGCCCAGCGACTTCATCAGGTGCCAGCCCGAGAAGTTGGAGGCGCCCACGTAGCGCAGCTTGCCGGCGCGCACCAGGTCGTCGAGCGTCGAGAGCGTCTCTTCCACCGGCGTGGCGGCATCGAAGCCGTGCAGCTGGAACAGGTCGATGTAGTCGGTGCCCAGGCGCTGGAGCGCGGCGTCGACCGCGGCGACCAGGTGGTAGCGCGAGGAGCCGACCTCGTTGGCGCCCTCGCCGCTGCGGAAGGTGGCCTTGGTCGAGATCAGCAGCTTGTCGCGCGGCCGGCCCTTGATGGCCTCGCCGAGCACCGACTCGGCCGCGCCGCCCGAATAGATGTCGGCGCTGTCGAACATGTTGACGCCCGCGTCGAGGCAGATGTCGATCAGCTTGCGGGCCTCGGCCACGTCGGTGCTGCCCCAGGCCTGGAAGAATTCGCCCTTGCCCCCGAAGGTGCCGGTGCCGAAGCTCAGGACGGGGACCTTGAGGCCCGATCGGCCCAGATGACGGTATTCCAAGATGCTGCTCCTTCGGCCCGCGGGCCAGGGTGGTGCGGGCCGGCGGCCCGCGGATGGCCGCCATTGTTGGCCGCGGGACTGAACCCCGGCCGGCAGTCGGGCTTCTAGGGCAGCAATTTGGAGATCGCGTCCTCGAAGGCCAGCACGTCCGAACCGACGTGGGTCGAGTTGAACACCGTCTGCGTCAGCTTGAAGTCCTTGTAGTTGCGGGCCGCGAGCCGGTCGTACATCTCCTTCACCAGCGGCCCGTTGCAGTTGGCGTCGCAGCGCGCCAGCACCATGGTCGCGGGCAGTGACTTGCCGGCCAGCGCGGTGAACATCTTCTGCTCGAGGTCGTAGTTGAGGTCCTTCTGCTGCCAGAAGGCGGCCTCGGTGGACAGGAAGTACGAGAACACCAGCTGGTCGGGCGCCTCGAGGAACATCGCGGTCGCGGCCAGGTTGCCGCTGGTCGACAGGCCCGAGAGCATGCGCCGCTTCGGGTCCATGCGGTACTTCGATTCGAGGTAGGGAACCAGCTCCTTCACGAGGAAGCCGTGATAGCCGGTGGCGCCCGGAAAGTTGTAGTCCTCCTGCCGCCGCGCGCTGCCGCCGATGCACACCAGGATGGCCTTGGTGCCACGCCGTTGCAGGATGTTCTTGAGGTTCGTGAAGCGCGTGTCGGGCAGACCGTTGGTGGCATCGCCGTCGAGCGCGTAGATGGTGGCGTAGGCATCGGTGCTGGCGTCGTAGCCGGCCGGGATGTAGATGTCGATGCGGTAGTCCACGCCATAGGCCTTGGCACTGACGGTCTCGCTGACCACGCGGCCGGTGGAGGATGGCGGCGGCGGCGCGGGCTGCTCGGGTGCCGGAGCCGGAGGCAGGATCGGGAGGCCACCGCCTCCTCCGCCACCGCCGCCCCCACCGCAGGCCGCCATCGCCGCGACGAGCACGCAACCGCACACGGCCGCGAGTGCGCGGCGCCATTTTTCTTGTCTCATGTGGTTCCTCTTCTTCTACCCCGGCACACGTCGTGCCGGGCGGGATGCTGCGCCGGGGGCCGGGCAGCGTCAACCTCGCCGGTCGGATCGGCCAGGCTGTGGCGCCATGTCCACACGCCTCGCGACGGCACGATGGCGTCTACAGCCGCATGCCGAGCCAGATCACCGATTCGGTCGAGGCCGCGACGACCGGGCTCAGCAGCCGCGACCAGAAGCGGCCGGGCTCGAGGTGCGCGGCCGACTGGTCGTGGTGCTGCCGCTCCTCGTCGACGATCTGCGCGATGGCCGCCACCGCCGCCTCGTCCTTGCCCGCCAGCTCGCGCAGCTGGGCCTCGAGATGACGCAGCACCACGCGCTCCACCGCCACGGTGGTGGCCGCGATCGCGTGGCGGCCGAGCAGCCCGGTGACCAGGCCCAGCACCCAGCCGCCGATGCCGCACAGCCAGTAGCTGCGGCAGCGGCGCACGCCGCGCCGTTGCAACTCGGTGGCGAACACGGCGCGGTGCCGTTCCTCGTGCGACTTGAATTCGCGCAACTGCGGCACCAGCGCCGGCGCGGTGATGCGCGCGGCCAGGATCTGCGCGCGGTAGATGTTCACCGCGCCCTGCTCGCCTGCATGGTCGACCTTGAGGATGCGGCCGCCGAGCGCGGTGTCGCGCGAGCTCAAGGGGCGATCTCCTTCAGGGCCTCGTCCACCGGCACCGTCAGCCCCACCTTCACCCGGCTCATGGCCACCAGCGTCTTGAAGCGCTTCACGTTGTTGTTCTCGAAGAACAGTTCGCGCGTGAGCCGCGTGTAGTCGGCCATGCTGCGCACCGCGAAAATCAGCACGAAGTCGCACTCGCCCGCCACGTAGTAGCACTGCTGCACCTGCGGGCAGGCCTGGAAGCTGCGCTTCATCGCATCGAGCAGGTCGACGCGTTCGCTCTCCACCTCGACCTCGACGATCACCGTGAGCTCGCAGCCCACCGCGTCGGGATTGACGATCGCCGCATGGCGCTCGATCACGCCCTCGTCGGCCATGCGCTTCAGGCGCCGGTTGACCGCCGCGGCCGAGAGATGCACCTGCTGGCCCAGCTCGCCCTGCGGCAGGCGCGCGTCCTGCTGCACCAGCGCCAGCAGCTTGAGGTCGTAGGCATCGAGGGGCGTGGGCATGGGCGGGACCGGCAGGCGTGGCGGGTGGAATGGAAATTGCGCCGACAGCCCCTTCAATGCGCGCAAATTCAGGGGTCGGCGAAATAGCATTGTTGCCCATGACCACCGCCACCCTCGCCTCCGACGCGCCGCTCGATGCCGAACTCTCGGGCTGGCGCCGCTACCTGCACACCATTCCCGAGACCGGCTTCGCCGAGCACCGCACCTCGGCCTTCGTCGCGCGCACGCTGCGCGCGCTGGGCCTCGAGGTGCACGAGGGCATCGGCGGCACCGGGCTGGTGGCGAACCTGCGCGTGGGCGAAGGCCGCGGCGCGATCGGCATCCGCGCCGAAATGGATGCGCTCGACATCGCCGAATCGGCGCCGGGCCGTGCCCATGCCTCGGCCACGCCCGGCAAGATGCACGCCTGCGGCCACGACGGCCACATGTCGATCGTGCTCGGCGCGGCGCGGCTGCTGCGCGAGCGCCAGGACTTCGACGGCACCGTGCGCTTCATCTTCCAGCCCGCCGAGGAGCACGGCCGCGGCGCCAAGGCGATGATGGCCGACGGCCTGTTCGAGCGCTTCCCGGTTGACGAGATCTACGGCCTGCACAACATGCCGGGCCTCGCGGCCGGCACCATCGCCACCTGCGCGGGCGGCATCATGGCCAGCGAAGACAACTTCACCATTCACGTGCGCGGCCGCGGCACCCATGCGGCGCGGCCGCACATGGGCATCGACCCGATCGTGATCGGCGCCGAGATCGTGCTCGCACTGCAGACCATCGTCTCGCGCAGCCTCGACCCGGGCGCGCAGGCCGTGGTCTCGTGCACCGAGTTCATCACCGACGGCATCCGCAACGCGATCCCCTCGAACGTCGTCATCAAGGGCGACACCCGCAGCTACGACCCCGCCGTGCAGGCCACGCTGGAGCGGCGCATGCGCGAGATCAGCGAGGGCATCTGCCGGCTGCACGGCGCCGAATGCGCGTTCTCGTACACGCACGAGTTCGAGCCCACGGTGAACTGGCCCGAATGCGTGCCGCATGCTGTGGCCGCCGCGACCGCGGTGCTCGACGCCGCTCGCGTGGACGCGAACACCGTGCCGATGATGGCCTCGGAGGACTTCGGCGCCTTCCTGCGCGTGGTGCCCGGCGCCTTCGTGTTCCTCGGCAACGGTGCCGACGGCCAGCCCGGCGGCACGCCGCTGCACAACGCGGGCTACGACTTCAACGACGCGGTGCTCGAGATCGGCGCGCGCTACTTCGCGGAACTGGTGCGGCTGCGACTGCCGCGCTGAATCCCTTTTCTTCTTCCGAAAGACACCAGACATGCTGGTCCGCAATGCCCGCGCCGTGCGCGCGCCCTACCCCGAGGCGCTGCGCGGCATCCTCAACATCGACGAAGCACGCGCCACGCGCTCGTGGCTCTCGCGCTGGTCGCTGCTCGCGCCCGAGCCCACGCCGCTGCGTCGCCTGCCTGATCTCGCCCAGGCCTGCGGCGTCGCCGAAGTGTTCCTCAAAGACGAGTCGCTGCGCTCGCCGCTCGGCAGCTTCAAGGCACTCGGCGCGCCGGCCGCGCTGGTGCGGCTGGTGCTGCGGCGCCATCCGGACTGGAACGCCGACGCGGTGCTGCGCGGCGAACACGCGAATGCCTTGAAGGACCTCGTCGTCATCAGCGCCACCGACGGCAACCATGGCCGCGCACTCGCCGCCGCGGCGCGTAGCGTGGGCGTGCGTTGCGTGATCGTGCTGCACCGGCACGTGAGCGCCGAGCGCGAGCGCGCCATTGCCGACTTCGGCGCCGAGATCGTGCGCATCGAGGGCAACTACGACGCCTCGGTCGCGCATGCCGCGCAGCTCGCCGAGCGGCATGGCTGGCAGGTCGTGTCCGATACCGCCTACCCCGGCTACGAGGACGTGCCGCGCGACGTGATGCAGGGCTACGGCACGATGGTCGACGAGGCGCTCGAACAGCTTGCCGCCGAGTCCGACGGTGCCTGCCCCTTCACCCATGTCATCCTGCAAGGCGGCGTCGGCGGCCTCGCGGCCGGCGTGGCGAGCTACCTCTGGGAATGCTTCGGCGAACGCCGTCCCGTGCTCGTCGTCGCCGAACCGCGCCAGGCCGACTGCCTCACGCGCAGCGCCATCGAAGGCCGGCCGGCCGTGGCCACCGGCAGCGTCGACTCGGTGATGGCCGGCCTGGCCTGCGGCGAGACCTCGACCCTGGCCTGGCGCTTCCTCGAGCCCTCGGTCGACGTCTTCCTCACGCTGGAGGATGAAGAAGCAGTGGCTGCGATGCGGCGACTGGCCGAGGGCTCGGCGCGCGACGTGCCGGTGGTGAGCGGGGAATCGGGCGCCGCGGGCGCGGCCGCGTTGCTGCAGCTCGCGCGGTCCGGGACGGCGAAGGCACAGGCCGGGCTCGATGCTTCGTCGAAGGTGCTCTTGATCAGCACCGAGGGGGCGACCGCGCCTTCGGTCTATGCGGAACTGATGGGCCGTACGGCGGATGAAGTGCTGGCGGCGCAACGCGAATGGCTGAGCCTGGAGACTCGGCGGTAGCATCGACCGCCTTTTCTCCAGGAGATCGTCGATGCGCCAGCTTGCGGGACTTTGGATCGCGGCCCTGTGGATCGCGTGCTTCTCACCTGTGCAGGCCCAGGTTACGCAGCAGGTGGTGGACATCCCCACCCGCCCCGGCGTGACGCAGCGCATGCTCGTGCTGACGCCGCCCACGCCGAAAGCAGCCGTGATCCTGATCGCGGGCGGACATGGCGGGCTTCGGATCTTTGCCAACGGATCGCTCCAATGGGGTGCCGGCAACTTCCTCGTCCGCACGCGGCAGCTGTTCGCCGACCAGGGGCTGCTGGTGGCCGTGATCGATGCACCGTCCGATCGGCAGAGCCCGCCCTATCTCGCCGGCTTTCGCCAGAAGCCCGAGCATGCGGCCGATCTCCAGGCCGTCATCGCCTGGATGCGCGCGCAGTCGAAGGTGCCCGTGTGGCTCGTGGGCACCAGCCGCGGCACGCAATCGGCGGCCTATGTCGCGACCGAGCTCTCGGGCACCGACGGCCCGGACGGCGTGGTGCTGAGCTCCACCATCCTCACTGACGATGGCGGCCGCCCCGTTCCCGCCATGCCGCTGGCGAAGATCCGCGTGCCCGTGCTCGTGGTGCATCACGAACAGGACGGCTGCAGGCACTGTGCCTTCGCCGGCGTACCCGCGCTGATGGCGAAGCTCGAGAACGCGCCGCGCAAGGAAGTGCTGAGCTTCCAGGGCGGCGAGAACCGGGGCGATCCTTGCGAGGCGATGGCCTACCACGGGTTCAACGGACTCGACGGCGAGGTCGTGCCGCGGATCGCGGGCTGGATACTGGCGCGATAGCGCCGGGCCTGCGTACAGTTCTTACACGCTGTAGAACCTCTGCGCGGCCCCCGACCCTAGACTGGGCCGATGAAAACCAACCAAGGACTTGGCGTAGGCGCCGGACTCGCGGCCGGCGTGGGCATCGGTGCCTTGCTCGACGAGATCGGCCTGGGGATCGGCATCGGTCTCGCGCTGGGAATCGCGCTGTCGCTGGCGCTCGATCGCAAGGACCCCGGTTAGCCGACCCTGCCGCCGGCGCCGTGCCTATTGCGGCACCAGCTCCACGCGCCGGTTCTTCGCGCGGCCGTCCTCGGCCGCGTTGCTGGCGACCGGCGCCAGATCGGCCACGCCATACGCGGCGAGCCGGTTGGCCGCGATCGCGTACTGGCTGGCCAGGGCCGCATTGACCGCTTCCGCACGCCGCTTCGACAGTGCGATGTTGCTGTCCAGCGTGCCCTGGTTGTCCGTGTGGCCGACCACGCGCAGCTTGAGCGCCGGCTCGGCCTTGAGCAGCTTGGCGATCTCGTCCAGCGCGGGCTTGGAATCGGGCTTGATGTCGGCCTTGGCGGTGTCGAACAGAATGCCGTAGAGCGCCACGCGCCCGGTGGCGGCGATGGCCTTCGACATGTCGCCCGCGCTCACCGTCACCATGTTCTGCTTCATCGCCCCGACCTCGATGATGTCGACCGCCGCGTAGGCGCCCTTGACCGCCTTGTAGTCCTTGCTGTCCTTGGCCCATTGCACGGCCTCGACGACCACGTAGAGATCGCCTTGCGACCGTGGAATCTTGAAACTCGCCAGGCGCGCCGTCGCGACCTCGGCGGCCGAGAAGGTGTAGGTGCTGCGGCTCGTCTTGATCTCGTTCCAGCTGTACGGGCAGAGGAAGCAGGAGCGGCTCTTGAAGTTCTCGTCACGCCCCGAGTCGTAGAGCGTGACGCCACCGGCCGCCTGCACCTCGCTCTGGTAGTTGCGGATCAGCTCCGCCGTCGACGTGTCGCCCGCCGACTCGTACCAGAGGCGGGTCAACGCGCCCTCGACCGGCTCGGAGCCGGTCCAGCTGCGCTTCCTCGAGGTGGTGTCGTAGCCCTTGTAGGTCCCCGTCGGCACCAGGTATTCGTCGAAGCGCTTGAAGTCGTAGCCGACGATGATCGAGCCCGCGAAGCGCTTGAGCAGCGGGTTGTCCTTGGCGCCGGGCAGGTCCTGCGCGGTCGCGAGCGTGGAGAGAAACAGCAGCCCGGCGAATGCCGGCGCGGCCAGCAGCCGAAGGAAGGCAAGGACGGAACGCGGACGCATCGATGACTCCGGAAATGGACGGCGCCATTGTCAGGAATTCCGATGATTTGGCTGCACGGCCGTTTGGCCTATGAAGAAGGTCTGTGGTGGTAGTGGGCGAATGGGCGGATCGACTCGAAGGACCTGCACGAGCCGCGAACCCGGTTCGAACGGCACGGCCCGCTACAGTCGGCCGGTCGCGAGCATCGACAGAAAGGCGCTCATGATCAATCGCTCCGAGAGAAAGGATCGCCGTGCACGAGCGACATATCAACCCCGACCACTATCTGCAAACGAGCACCGGCCGGGTCTTCACGAAGGAGCGCCAACTGGCGGCATGGGACCGCGTCTACGAGGACCTGGAAGCCGCTCTGCGGCGACGCTCTTCCACCCCGATGCAGCTGTACCTCGTGATGGGTGTTCAGGGCTCGGGCAAGACGAACTGGATCCGCCGGAACATCGCCGCTCTGCCCGGCGCGGTTTTCCTCGACGCCGCACTGCCCGCCGCACGACACCGGGCGCGAGCACTGGACATTGCGCGACGTTGCGGTGTCGAGGCCACCGCAGTCTGGATCAATACGCCGCTGGAGATCGCGCTGGCGCGCAATGCCTCACGTCCCGCCGATGAACGTGTTCCCGAAGAAGCGATGCGCAGCGTCTTCTCGTTGCTCGAAGCGCCCACCGTGAGCGAAGGCTTCGTGCGCGTGGTCGAGATCCTGGACAACGGTGTGTCGAAGGGGCTCTGATGCCTCGGACGAAACTGGCGAAGTAGCGTCGCACGAGCCTCCAGAGTATCCAGACCTGCTACCTGCCTGAAATCTCGCGATCGAGCGGCGGAGGGTCCCTAGTCTTCGTGCATGAATCATTCTCAACCGTGGCCACGCCTCACAGGCGCATTCAAGGTCCTGGTCATCTCGACAACCCTGTTCGCCAGCGTCGCAGCCAGCGCTCAATTCGCCGTGGCGGGCTTTGCCATCGGTCAGGAGATGAAGTCTTGCCCGGACTCTTCTGTGCCCATACGCAAGGATGCCCGGAACAGCGGCATTGCCTGCAGGTTTCCGGAAAAATCCAGATCGGTCTTCAGTACGTCGGCAGACCAACTCTCGCTGGCCACCGATCAGCGGGGCGAGGTGGACAGCGTCCTGGTCGTCGGGATCGATGCCGTGCATGCCGCTGCGAAAGCTGCCGAGGGGTATGGTCCTCCGGATGCGTCGGAGGTGCACGAAAAGCTCTCCTTCTGGGCGTGGCTGCGAGGGGATGTCCGGCTGGTCATCTTTCATAATCACGACGCCCCGGCCACGTCCAACATCATCCTCGACCGATATCCTCGATAGTCCGTCGTTTTCGATCGGGAGCAACCGCCTAGCGCAGGCTCAGGCTCCACTTGTCGCGCTGAACCAACCCCACCGTTTCAAACTCAGCGGCGATCACAAGATGAAGTTTCGAATCCAGGAAGTCGAACTCGAAGAGGCCGATGCCCGACAACCGACAGCGCACATTCGCCACCACCTCTTGATCTGCTTTTTTTGGGGAGATGTATCCGATGCCGATCCAGCGATTCAATTTGTTCATTTGCCTGCTGGTCATGTCGGGCTTTGCACATGCACAGATCGAGTGGCCA
Source organism: Variovorax sp. GW821-FHT10D07 (assembly GCF_059415325.1). Classification (NCBI taxonomy): domain Bacteria; kingdom Pseudomonadati; phylum Pseudomonadota; class Betaproteobacteria; order Burkholderiales; family Comamonadaceae; genus Variovorax; species Variovorax sp. GW821-FHT10D07. Next base: position 347,218 of record NZ_JBWKMZ010000010.1, read on the forward strand.
TTGCTTCACGCGACGAGATCGGTGAAATTTACCGAGGCCATCGTTCTTCAGTGCAATGCATCCGCCCCGGCAGAAGCAGGCAGACGCCTGAAGGCCTTCCAGTCATGGAAGGCACGCAACGAGCGTCAAGCCACCGCCTTGCAGGAGTTCAACATGAAGCGAATTCGCGAGGAAGCTCCCGAGCAGAGCCCCGCAGAGATAGAAATTGAACTCGACAAGGAACTCCAGAGAACGATCCTGTTCATGGTTTCAGACGACGCAGCCATGTGCGCCGATCTGGCGCGCTGGCTCGACAGTGCGGAAAGCGAGCCGCGTCGCCAGGTCATCGATCTGATGCTGCCGCCGGACCTTCCCGCAGCGCCACAGGCCGGCCCCTCCGAGCAAGCGCTCAGCCGATGAACGCCGAAGATCCATTTCGCGCGGTCGAGACATGGACCGAATGCGCGCCCCGGGGCAATTTCACCGCAGTGCATCGCCAACACTGGCAATACTCTGCGATGAACGGAATCGAATTATCTTCGAGACCTTGGACTCGCTAACCCAAAGCTCGCGCGCCTGAAGGGAGCAGGTCGCCCGAGACCAGGATACCGAGTTCAGAAAACCTGGTCTTCCAAAAGCACGAGTGGAACAAGGTCAGATGCGCATCGGGCCCCCACGAGCAGCGCCTTGCGTCAGCCGTCGGACCTCTTCGACTTCACGGATCAGAACGAACGCGCCAAGGCCAATCGCTTTGACTCGAGTCTGGAGCAGTTGTCCAGCCGTGACTGCCACCTGACGCAGACAATCTCGGCCGTCATGCACGCTGCAAATCGTAGACCTGCAAATGGGTGTAGGCCACCCGCGTGAGCGTCATTTCCAGGCCCAAGGACTCGCCCCTGCGCAACATATCACCGACGATGTCAAAACTCTCCAGACGCCTCTGGCTCTGGGTAATGTCTCGCATCATGGAGGCGGCCCAGGCCGCCGTCTTGTCAAGAACGCGCTGTTTGACGGCTTGTACGGCAGGCTCTGGCAGCGGGTGCGCACTGTGCTGGGCGACGGCCAGGCATTCGTTCATGGCCTGCTCCATCAAGGCAAAGCCGTGGTCGGTGGCCAGGATGTCCTTGACCGTGCCTCGCATCAGGCAATTCATCATCGAGGCAGTCGCGATCATGACCCATTTGTTCCAAAGTGCCTGGATGATGTTCGCTGGGCGCTCTCGCACACCTGGCGTCTTTGCCATGGCCGCGACCAAGGCATCCACCATCTCCCCTTGAGAGTCGTGGCGGGGTCCGACCAGGAAGCGATCATTCTTGCCGAAATGGGTGATGGTGCCGCTGGGTTCCAGCATCGTGGCAATGTAGGCCACGCCTCCCAGCACGCGCTGAGTACCGAAGCGCACGTCGAGTTGGTCATAGGCCGCCAGACCGTTCAGAAGCGGCAGGATCTTCGTCTGCGGCCCGATGCCCAGCGCCAGGCTGTCCACGGCCGCACCCAGGTCATAGGCTTTGCAAGCCAACAGCACCAGGTCGTAGTCCGGTTGGAGCTCGCCACTGGTGACGGTCGAAACAGGTTGATGAAAATCGCCCAACTCACTTTTGATCTGAAGCCCTTGCGATTGAAGCACCTGAGCGCGCTTTTCTCGCACAAGAAAAGTCACATCTTCACCGGCTTCGATCAGCCGCGCGCCGTAGTAGCCACCAATAGCACCTGCACCTAGGATGAGAATTTTCATGATGATTGGCACGTGCGCCAGGCTCTCTGGGCGTGCTGCTTGAGGGTTGATGATGTTGGGATGCCCATGTGTTGCCAATGGAGCGTCTGATCGGTGGCGCGGCGACGCGCTCGGGCTAAGCCAGCGCCGCCGCGGGCTCCTCCAGGCTGCGGGAAAGGCTTAGAACAGCTTGGGTGAGTCGGTCTGTGACTGTCGCTTCAATCGAATAGCGACCGTCTGATTTGGGCATGTCGAGCTCACTGGCGAATACTCCGGGCAGCTGATACTGGGAACCCAGCGCCGCGAGCACGGGCTTCAGGGTGTAGTCCAGCGCCAGCATGTGTCCCTGGGTGCCGCCAACAGAGATGCCAAGTGTGGGCTTGCCCAGGAAGATGCCGCGGGGGAGCAAATCCAGAAAAACTTTAAGCAAGCCGGAGTACGCCGCGTTGTAGACCGGCGTGGCGATGATCACCGCCCGGGCCCGGTCTACCAGCTGGACCGCTTCGGTGATGCTGGCGTTGTCCGTCCGCGCTTGAATCAGCGCCTCGGCCGGCAGGCTGCGCAGATTCAACCGCCGGGTGGGCATGCCGCTGGACTGAAGGATGCTCTCAGCGCAATGAAGAAGATGTCCGGTTCTGGATGTGGCAGAAGGGCTGGCCAAGAGGGTGGCGATGTATTTCATGGAAGGTGCCTGCGTGCGATGGGCTTCGGGCCGTGGACAAGCTTTGTTCGTCCACATCAGTGGGCAATGGCCGGCGCCTCGCTTTGAGGTTGCGGCTGAGGCTGCTGGCCGATGAACTCAGGTTCCACCTCGATTCGACTTTCGATCTCCCGTGTCAGATGCGCCAGACGCTCGACCAGACCGTCGTAGTCGCTCCATTGCAGCATGACCTCCCCGATGAAGTCGGCGTTGTTGCGCGGTGTGGCGGTCACGCGTTCTCCGATCTTCTTGCTGATCCGTGTTTCGTCCGGGCTCAGGCCCAGATGCAGGGCCAAAGCTTCGAGATTCGGGTAGGACTTCAGCACCCCGTTGCGCGGCGCGCGAATCATGCGTATGCCGCTAAAGGCCCGGGGCTGCAGATGCGACGGCGACATGTCTCCCGTGATGGCCCAGCGGATCCATTCGTGCCAGGGATCGAAGTCGAAAAAAGCGCGCTGTGCAAGGTCCCAGATGTGCATGCCGCCCGGCCGCATATTGGTTTCGACCGCCGAGGTACTCCCGTTCTCGCGCAGGAACACCTCGTTGTGGTACGCACCATTGAGCTCGGAAACCAGCGAGCGGATGTGCCCGCCTGCGGCAGTGATGCGCGCATGCGCGTCAGCGCTCAGTGGTGCGTGAACGATCTGCTGGTACTCCGCCCGGAATTCGCCCTCGGTCGTCCGCTTTTCGGTGATCCACTGAAGGCCGGCTACATAGTCCCAGCTGTACTCACGCGCCTGCGTGACCAGTTCCTCGACGATCACGCCATCCTCGTGATAGATCGCAAGCGCATCCCAGATCACGGCGCAATCGGCCAGGCGCTCGATGGTGCTGCAGCCGCGGCTGTTGCCCTCCCCGGCCGGCTTGATGAAAGCGCGCCCGCCAAGCAAGGCCACCGTGGTGTGCAGATCTTCCAGTGTCTGGACCTGCTTGCTGAAGAGCACCTGGTAACCCGCAGGCTGATGCGCGGCCTCGCGTTCGCGCTGGCGCAGCACTCGCTTGTCCAGCCCGGCCTTCGCGTCTTCCACGCGGGCTCCAGGGAGCCTGTAGTGCTGGGCCAGTGCGGCGCCCAGCAGGGCGCCGCGATCGGAGAACGGGAGGACGCCCACCGGCTCAAGCCCCAGGCGAATGAGTTCGACCTGCACGTGGTGAAGTGAACGCTCCAGCGCCTCTGCCGACAAAGGGCACGCAAGCACCACATCGGCGGCGCCGCTGTCTCGCGATTGCGCCACCTCGGTGACCAGCACCAGTTTCAAGCCATGTTCACGGGCAGCAATCGCACGCAACTTGGCAACGTCGTAGATTCGGACATTGTTGTAGCCAACAACAAGCAGGCATCGTGTCATGACAGTCGCTCCGATGTGGGTGTTTCACGAAAAATTCGCTCGATCAGGCCTTTGACCTCCGCGGAATCACCACGCAGGACGCCAGACAAAGGCGAGGCATCGGGCGCATAGCTGATGGCCCCATGCACAGCCTTGGGCTGCTCGTTGGCAGTCCAGGAAATCAGACCGGGCAGCCATTTCTGCGCATTGAAGATCGGGTATCGGGTTGTTCTCGGGTCCAGGCCTGGATAGACAAACCAACCATAGGAGTCGGTGCTGTGAGGCGGCTGGAGCTCCACGTGCCTGTCAAAGAGTTGTTGCAACAGATCAGCCTGGTACAGATTCAGGCCTGTCTTGAGCTCAAAGGTCTCGGCAACGCCTGCGCCACCGACGCGACTGGCCACCTCCAGGAAGTGATACCGCCCCTGGCCATCCACGATGATCTCAAGATGAAAACTCCCATTGAAGTGCCCCAGCGCACGAAGCACGTTTCTGCTCAGGTCCAGGGCCTCCTTGTCCAAAGGAGTCTGGACCGAGCCCAAGGGTGAACCGGATGCATACGCCAGGCAGTTGCCCACATAGGCACTGGTCACGGCCGCTTGCAAGTCACCCTGCACGGCAAAGCCATCCACATGCAGGATCGAACCGTCGACAAAAGCCTCGACCAGGTAATCCTGCGGGGTTATCAGTTGACGAACCAGCGCTTCGATGTCCTTGGGCCCACCCGTCTGGATGCCATAGCTCGATGCTTCGAGCCGAGGTTTGAGCAAGTAACGCGGCGAAGGCGCGGCCGCCGTCAGAAACTCCTCGGCGGCCCAGAACTGCGGCTGGATCACGCCAGCCTGTGCACAACGCCGACGCATCACCAGCTTGTCACGCATGGGTCGGATGCCGTCCAGACCGTCACCGGCAATGCCGAAGCGATCACGCAGTGTCGCCGCCGGGATGAGGTCGTATTCGGACCTGGCGATGAGCCGATCACATGAGCTCAACAGATCTCCCAATTCGGCGCCGAGCTTCTGTGCATCGAAGCTGTCCGCATCCAGCACGTGCTTGTTGAACTCGAGTGGCAGATCCGTGCCACCACCTTGGCGGCAAACGTAAGTGACGTCGTGCACGGTGTGATCGATCACGCTGCCATAGCGCGCTTTCGAATACGGGATCCGATGCAGGATGACAATCTTCATGTCTTGTACTCCACGCTGAAGTAGTTCTTCGTCGAGTCGATGAAGGTGTCGAGATCGGCGTCGAGCGTGGTGATGTCCCAGAGTGCCTGCCCGATGAAGATTTCGCGATCCGCGAAAGGCAAGCGTTCGCCCTCTTTGACGAACAACTTGTCGATGACGACAGGGTGCCCGATGTCAGTGCGCACCAGGCGCTCAACCGTCATTCCGGGCTCGCCGAAGAACACGCGAAAGAAGGTGCTACGCGACTCAGAGCTTCCAGCCGCTGGATCCCGGCCCGCGATAAGGTCGATCCAGCGCCCAATCAGGTCGACTCCGCTGTGCAAGCGCGTGCTGTCAACGATGTAGGCACCGCCGATGCGTGGGTTGGCTTCGATGATCTCCCAGCCCTGCTGTCTGTCGTGGCGCGCCTCGACGTGATAAACGCCCTCGGTGACATCCACCCCCTGCAGGACACGCTTGACCAGGTCAATGCCCTGCGTCAGCCACCGATCCTCAAGACTGCGCGGAGGACACAGACATGCGTTCTCAAGAATGGTGCGATGGAAGGCCGTGAGATCTACCTTTTCGTGCACGGCATGAACGCTCGCCAAGCCTCGCCGCACCGACACTTCAAAGCTGAACTCCTGGCCTGCGATGAAGTCTTCCGCAATGAACTCAGCTTGTGGCGCAAAGACACCGTCATAGGCTAGGTCGGTTCTGGCGAGTGCCCAGATTTCTTCCAGCTCCCGATAGCAAGTGACCTTGTCGGCACGGAAGGCTCCAAAGGAAGCGAGGCCGGTGCGCGGCTTGATGAACAGCGTGCTTGGCGATTGAAGCGACGCAAAGGACTGCGCATCCAGCTGCTGTGCCTGCTTGCGCGACAAGCCCCGTGCATGCAGTGCGCGTCGGAATGCCAGCTTGTCGCGCAGGAGCCGAACCACCTCTGCGGGCACGTCGCTTGCGCCCAAGCGTTCGTTGGCTTGTGCCATCAACTCGCGATAGCCATCCCAGACAGAGATGCATCCCGTGACCTGTACTTCGGAGTCGATGGTTTGCAGAAAATCAACAACGTGCTGATGGGTAAGAGACAGGCTGTCGACGAAGTGGGCCTGGTCGACTTTTTCCAGCCAATCCGCTGTCAGTCCACGCGCTGAACGCGAGGAGACAACAAAGACGGCCAAGTCTCGACTTCGAAGTTGTTCTGCAATGGCGCCCACCATCGTGAGGCCTTGATGAGACAGAACGACAAAACCCTTTTTCATGGAATCTCATCTCCCGAAGGTTGATCTATGGCCAATGCGGCGATCCAGCGCCAAGGACGCGCTCAAGCGGCCTGCCTCTGCTCGGGGCCGAAGCGCCGATACAGGTCCTCGAAGAACAACTTCAGGATGTCCTGGATCTCGGAGAGGTAACGTTCGACCGCTGCCAGGTCCTGTGCGTTGTCGATGAGCAGGCTCAGGATGTTCCACATGTCCTGCGTATGGTCTTCAACCAGGTCCGTGTTCAGGTGTGCCACCTGGCCGGCAATCTTGTCCTTGCCCACGGACTGCCCCAGGGCGCTGACATGGCGCGGGGTGATCTTCTGGGTCGTGTACTCGACCAGATAGCTGTAGCAAATCACACCCAGCGGCTTTTCATGCTCTGCGACGAAGTAGAGAAAGCCGGCGAGCAGGCGCGTCGCAAAGCTTGGCTCGGTCGCATAGACCTCCTCGGGCGAGACGCCGATGCGCTCGGCATCCTGGATGAACAGGACGTCGTGCAGCATCTCTTCGTCCTGGTAGGCCGCATAGAGCTTGGCGGCTTCGGCGTGGACGCGCGTGACCTTGTGCAAGGCATTGGATTGCGCACTGCGCATGAGCCGGATCCGCCAGGCATGCTCGATCAGTGTCTGACGGTAGTAAGGAAGATGGACCTCCTTGCCTTCGAAGTGCTGCGCATAGGGAACCGTCCGGTTCCATTCATCGATCTTCTGATCCAGAAAGCGATCGATGTCGCGCTTTGCGTTCGCGCTGGCCTCTTTGTCGAGAAAAGGCTTTTTGCGAATGATCGACCGATCGGTGACGCGATTGGAAAAAGTGGTGGTTTCACTCATGGCTGCGCTCCTAGTTGACTTCAAGAAAAACAACGTCGCCGTAGGCACTGCATTGACAGGCCAGGCGCATTGAGGGCTCTTTCATCTCGATGAGCTCGAACAATCGATGCTCGCGATCGGTCTTTAGGGAAAGGTTATGGGCACCTTCAACGATCTGCACTGCGCAAGTTCCGCAATTTCCTGACTTGCAGCCGAACATGATGTGCTCATCCAGATCGACCAGATCAACTTTTCCCTCGAAACTGAATTCTGTCGATCCGCGAAGAAATTTGAGCTTGGGCATCGCACGCTCTCGACAAGGAAGGAATCAGAAAATAAATGAAATTCAACCCAATTGCGGCCATTCAGCTGGGGTTGAATAGACTTTTCAAGCAGTGGCTGAGCTTTCGCGTACCGCCTCGAGTCTTCGAATCAATGGCATCACATGCGCATAGAAATTGCGCATTTCCGCCCGCGTCGGCCAACCCGACAAGATGAACTCGGAAACGCCGACGTCCTTGTACGACACCAAGTAACGTGCAACTTCCTCATGGCTGCCGACCACGCACAAGGCAGGCCCCCCGCGGTAGGCCACCGCACCAGCCCACAGGTTGGGCGAGACCCAATCGTCCTTGCTGTCTTCCGCCAATCGGAAAGAGTTCTTGACCGCCTCCGAGTCCGACTTCGAGACAAACTCGCGCACATTCTTTCGATGGTTCTCGTCCGGGTTGGCCATCATCTGCGCCAGGTCGTTCAGCGCTTCTTCACGCGTGCTCCTGGACAGGACATGCATGCGCAGGCCGATGCTGCGATTGGCATCACGCAAGGGCGCGCTGGAAGTCCGCAAGCCTTCGGGCGTATCCCCATACCGAAGCCAGCAATCGGACCAACGGATGGCCGTCTGCTGGGCTTGTGCAGAAGCTCCGCTCAAGTAGATGAACGGACGCCCGTGCCCTTTGTAGGGCAGACCCAGACGAGCCTCTTCAAGCCTGAAATAGGCACCGTGATGCGTGAGGGGCTGCTTCTCGCTCCAGAATCGGTGAAGCAGTTCAAGGAACTCGTCGCTGCGCTGGTAGCGACCATCGTGGGCCAGAAAGTCACCGTAATAAGCCTGTTCGGCCGGCGAAATGCCGGCGACCAGGTTGAGCGTGACTCGGTTACTCGACATCCAGGACAGGGTGTTGACCACCTGAACGAACAGCGTGGGATGCAACAAGCCCGGCCGGTAGGCAAGAATATATTCGATGCGCTTGGTTTCTCGTGTCAGCGCCCCAATCAACGCAATGGGGTCTGGCAGATGAAAGCCGATCGCCATCAACAAGCCGTGGACGCCCAGCGACTCCGCTTCCTGGGCAAATTCGATCATGCCATTCAGATCCAGGGTGTCAGCCAGATCTTTTTCCGAGGCGCGTGTATTGCCATTCCCACGAGGCGCTCCCCAACTGATTTTCAGTGCTCCCATGACTTCCTCAGTGATGTCCAAGTTGAAAACCGTGTCTCCTGTCTTGGCATTTTGTTTCCCGCAAGCATAGGCCGCGCAACAAGATCACATGTGAAATTTAGGATTCGTGATCGTCAAATAAATAAACTAAACAAATTGCGTCATTCGTGAAATTTCAACAAAGCAGCGACGCTGGAACGCTCTCATGAGAACGCCGCCATGACTGGGATCTCACGCAATCAAAATATAAATAAAAGTTTCTTACTTGCTTAGAAGCGTGACTTCCATCGGCAATGCGCATGTCCACCTTCATCGGTGAATTCATTTACGTGTCACGTCATTGGAAATAGCCCCCTGCGGCGCGCCTTGACACATCCGAACTGACACTTGATCACCCTGAGCGGATCCTTGACCTTCGCATGCACACTCGCCTCGAGCTTTTCAGCTTTGCCGACCGGAACATCGATCGCATTACCCCTGTCCAGCGTCCGATGCTTTCCGGGGCGCATTGCGATGCGCAACCAAGTCAACGCCAACCAACTACGACGCTGGGTTGGACTTCATCGTGCGAGTGAACTGTCGCTCTACGGAGGCTGCTGTTGGACGAACTCAAGATGCAGTTGCCCCGCCGACAGCGCAAGCGGTTCGGCGTGTCCAGTGAGCAATGACCAGACGGCAGAGCTCCTGATCGAAGGCGTATCACTGAATAACACCGCGCAGACGGTGAAGATGTCGGCGACACCGATGGCCAGGCTTGAGCATCAGCCGGCGATGCCGGCCAAGTGCTGACTTCCTTGTTGGTTTTTCTTGGCGTGAGACCAAGCCGGACGAGATGACCCGCACGATTCAGGGCCAGTACACAAGCAAGGACGGGTCGCTCAACCGCAGAAGACTTGCCCCATCCTTCCCGGGGTCACCAACCTTCAAGCACTGAGTACGAGCCCAGGAATGCGACGGTGCAGGTGCTCCTTCGCGCGCTCATTGACGTGCAGCCGAATCTGCTGGCTCGATGAGGAGTCCACAACCATCTGATGCCAGTAAAGATCGACATCGAAGTTCGATTCTGGCAAGAGGTCGACCAGTTGGCCGCTTTGCAACTGCTCGCGCACCTGCATCTCTGGAAGAAAGCCATAGCCGATGCCACATCGGATCGCATCCAGGCGAGCTTCCGGGGTGGGAAGCGAGTGCTGCGGGTAGCTTGTTACCGCAAAGCCGAAGAACTGTTCGAGGAACATTGCATGGTAGCTGTGATGATTCCCGATCATGAGTGCATGGGCCTGCAGCACACTTGGCAGGACAAAGCCAGACGCAAAGGCACGATCAACGAAGCGTGGCTCAGCGACGCATCGATAGCGAAGCACACCCAGCGCATCCGAGGAAAAGCCGCGAGGAACCGTGGGCGAACTGGACACACACCCGAAGAGTTCACCGCGCTGAAGCATCGACAACATCGCAGCCGGTTCCTCGATGACCAGTTGGAGCGATACGGCCATCCTCTTGGCCATGTCGAACAAGATGCCCGAGAACCAGGTCGACATGGAATCTGCATGGCTGCCAAGCACGATCTGGATCGCCTTACCTGGTTGCGTGCCGGAAGCCATCGCGGCGATCGCCTCCGCCTCCATGATCCGCAACGCTTGAACATAGCGCAGCAGTCTCTCACCATGGCTGGTGGCCCTGATCGGTCTTTCACGAACAATGAGGGTGCGCGACAAGGACTCCTCCAGCGCACTCACCCGCTGAGAGATGGCCCCCTTGCTCAGATGAAGATGACTTGCGGCACGCTCAAAACTCTGGAGCTTCAAGACCGTGGCAAAAGTCTCCAGCTGGTCGCGATCAAGCATAGTCAAGGCGGCTTCGAAAGCGCACGTTTGATGAGTGCTTGGGTGTTTGAAGCGTCAAACAACGAGTCATCATGAGTCGTGTCATGTGCTTTTACGGCGCGAAGATCATTGCTTCGATGCCCCCGGATCGCTCGATCGCGTGCGTGCGATGAGCGTCTCCTTGGCGGGCGCGGAGGACGTGCGAAACCAGGCCCCTGAAACAATGGCTGTCACGATGATCAAGCCATAAAGTGTCATGGCAGCTGCCGCGACCGCGAAGAACAATACGAGCGAATCCGTGAGCTGCAGAACCAGCCACCCACCACCGACGCTGAGGACAAGACGGATGAGTCCGGCCAGCAAAGGCCACTTCAAACGTCTGGCCCCCTGCGATGCGAAATAGAGTGACCAGCCCATCGCGAAAAAGCCATAGAAGGGGCCGACGGCCTGCAAGTAGGCCACACCGACTTTCAACACCTCTGGTTCCTGGGTGAACAGGCCCAGCCAAGCATGTGGCCAGAACGCGACGGACAAGCCGATTGCCTCGGCCAACACGAAGGCAAAGGCCCCGCCTGTCAAAGCGATTCGCAAAGCCCGTTTGGACTGCTGCGCACCCAGGTTCGAACCCACCAGGGCAACCAGCGGAGCTCCGATGCCGAAGGCCAGGGGAGCGATCAGGTATTCAAGTCGAGAAGCAATGCCATAGCCAGCCACAGCGACTGTGCCGGCAAAGGTACCTACCACTGCGAGGGATAGCGCGATCAGCAGATTCGTCTGCAGGGAGTTGATGGTTGCAAGGCCGCCTACAGAGAAGATCTTGTAGAACATGCTGTAGCGAAGCTTGCTCGGGCGCAGTCGGGCCAGGTTGCGTCCACTCCAGCAGTACCACCCCAGGATGAGCGATCCTGCCCCGTAGTAGCCAAGAAAGGCCATCCCTGCGCCCACGATGCCCAGCCGCGGAAATGGCCCTTGGCCAAAAATCAATGCCGCCGACAAGGGCACCAAGAGAACAGCCCCCGCGCAGATGACAAGGCCTGGGACCAGCATGTTTCCGGTGCCTCGGATTGCGCTTGCGAATGCGTTCATGATCCACATGAGCACGATCCCACCGAAGATGACGTTCGAATAACTCAGTGCGACATCCAGCGCTTCACCCTTTCCTCCCAGGGTCGCATACAGCCACGGTGCAGTGATCAGAACGAGAGCGGTGAAGAACAGACCGATCGCCACGTTCAACACGAGCGCATGAAACACGTAGTCATGGGCTTCGTCCATCTTCCCCTCGCCCAGGGCTCTTGCGATGGCGGATGAAATCCCGCCGCCCATGGCGCCCTGCGACATGTTCTGCATCAGCATGATCACCGGGACGACCAATGCCATGCCGGCCAGCGATTCAGTGCCCAGGCTGGCAATGAAATACGCCTCGATGAAGCCCGTGCTCGATTGCGCAAACATCATCAACACATTGGGCCATGCCATGCCGAGCACTGTTGGCACGATCGGGCCCTGGAGCATTCTTTGAAGCCGCGCATCGGCGGGCCGCCGTGACGCGGCAACGCGCGACTCGTCGACAGGGTCATGATTCCCAATTTCGATGCCCTGGCCGTGCGATTTCAAGGCTTCCCCCCATGCAATTATCTTGCTATGAACGCAACACTACGTGCATATGCACGCATTTGTCAAGGCATCGATGGAGCGGTACACTTTCGGCTGCTTAACTGCTCGTCAAGGCGTTTGATGACGGCAAAGACTTCCCCATCCGCGACCATGCAAGAGGCCGCTTCTGTTTGTAATGGGGCGGCATTGCGCAAGGCAACGCGCCGGCTCTCGCTGCTCTACGACGAGGCACTGGCACCAAGCGGACTACGACTGTCTCAACACTCGGTGCTCGTGCATATTCATCGCGCCGTAACGCCCACGATGACGGATCTGGCGCGCGACATGGTGCTCGATCGCTCCGCTCTTTCTCACAACCTCAAACCGCTTGAGCGCGATGGCTATGTGTCTTTACTCAAGGACCCATCCGACAAACGGATCACACGCGTGAGCCTGACCAACGCTGGCCGACGCAAGCTCAATGAGACCAAAGCATTGTGGGCAATCGCACATCGTCGCTTTGAAGCTGCATTCGGAGCCGAAAAAGCAAGAGACATGAGGGCTTTGCTGTTTGAAATTTGCAGCACCGAGTTCAGCGAGAAGTATGCGAATGAGTCCATGTGAGCTGAAGCTCTCCGACTTCAAATCAGGAAGCGGCCACCTGGCGCTCGCCCCACGCGGCAACGCCTCCACCACACCCTCAATCAATCGCCACCCTCGCCTCCTTCACCAACCTCGCATACTTCGCGGTGTCACTGCGAATCTGCGCCGCCATCTGCGCCGGCGTATCCCCCACCGGCTCCGCCCCGATCTCCTCCATGCGCTTCCTGAACTCCGGCGACTGGATGATCTTCACCATCTCGGCGTTGAGCCGCTCCACGATCTCCTTCGGCGTGCCCGCCGGCGCGAGGATGCCGAACCAGGTGCCCTGGTCGAAATCCTTCAGCCCCGACTCGGCCAGGGTCGGCACATCGGGCAGGCTGCTCGAGCGCCTGGCGGTGGTCACGGCCAGCGCGCGCAGCTTGCCGGCGCGGATGTGCTGCAGCACGGGCGTCAGGGTGTCGAAGGACATGTCGACCTGGCCGCCGAGCAGGTCGGTGGTGAGCGGCGCGCTGCCCTTGTAGGGCACGTGCAGCAACTCGATGCCCGACAGGGCCGAGAGCTGGGTGCCGATCAGGTGCTGCACGGTGCCGTTGCCGTTCGAGCCATACGAAAGCTTGGCCGGCGCGGCCTTGGCCTGGGCGATCAGCGCCTGCGCATCGCGCGCGGGCGATTTGGCGTTGACGACCATCACGTTGGGCACCAGCGCGACGGTGGTGATGGGCGCGAAGCTCTTCTCGAAGTCGTAGGGCAGCTTGCGGTAGACGCTGGTGGCGATGGTGTGGTGCACGGCGCCCATCAGCAGGGTGTAGCCGTCGGGCCGTGCCTTGGCGACGTAGTCGGCGCCGAGCGTGGCGCCGGCGCCGGGACGGCTCTCGACCACCACGGGCTGGCCCAGGCTCTGCGAGAGCTTGTCGCTCAATGAGCGCGCCAACACGTCGGAGCTGCCGCCGGGCGGAAAGGGAACGACGAGGTTGATGGGCTTGGCCGGCCAGGCCTGCGCGGCCGCGGTCGTGGCGGCCAGGCCGAGGGTGAAGGCGGCGGCGAGCGCGGTCAGCGCCGCGCGGCGGCGGACGATGGGCTGGGTCACGGGTTGTCTCCTTTTTTGTCGTGGCAATGGCCGGCCGTGCGCGCACGCCCTCTCCGGCCCCGGGGGCGGAAAACTCAGGCGGCCTGGCGCTCGGGCAGCGGGGCCAGCAGCGCGCAGACGGCGCGGGTCACGTCGGCGGTAGTGGCGCTGCCGCCGAGGTCGCGCGTGTGCAGCGAGGTGTCGGCCGTGACCTGTTCGATGGCACGCATCAGGCGCGCGGCGGCCTCCGGCTCGCCGAGGTGCTCGAGCATCATCACGACCGACCAGAAGGTGCCGACCGGGTTGGCGAGGCCCTGGCCCATGATGTCGAAGGCCGATCCGTGGATGGGCTCGAACATCGAGGGGAAGCGGCGCTCGGGATCGATGTTGCCGGTGGGTGCGATGCCCAGGCTGCCCGCGAGCGCGGCGGCCAGGTCGCTGAGGATGTCGGCATGCAGGTTGGTGGCGACGATGGTGTCGAGCGAGGCCGGCCGGTTGACCATGCGCGCGGTGGCAGCGTCGACCAATTCCTTGTCCCAGCGCACCTCGGGGAACTCCCTGGCCACCTGCACGGCGATCTCGTCCCACATCACCATCGCATGGCGCTGGGCGTTGCTCTTGGTGATCACGGTGAGCTGGCGGCGCGGCCGCGAGCGGGCCAGCGAGAAGGCGAAGCGCATGATGCGCTCGACGCCGGCGCGGGTCATCATCGAGACGTCGGTGGCGGCCTCGATCGCATGGCCCTGGTGCACGCGGCCGCCGACGCCGGCGTACTCGCCCTCGGAGTTCTCGCGCACGATGACCCAGTCGAGGTCGCCGGGGCCGCAGCGCTTGAGCGGACCGTCGATGCCGGGCAGGATGCGCGTGGGCCGCACGTTGGCGTACTGGTCGAAGCCCTGGCAGATCTTCAGGCGCAGGCCCCACAGGGTGACGTGGTCGGGGATGTGCGGATCGCCGGCCGAGCCGAACAGGATCGCGTCCTTGCCGCGCAGCGCGTCGAGGCCGTCGGCCGGCATCATCTCGCCGTGGGCGCGGAAGTAGTCGCCGCCCCAGCCGAAGTCCTCGAACTCGAAGCCGAAGCCGAAGCGCTCGCTGCCGACGGCCAGCGCCTCGAGCACCTCGCGCCCGGCCGGCACCACCTCCTTGCCGATGCCGTCGCCGGGAATGGTTGCGATCCTGTAGGTCTTCATGGTGTAGCTGCGTCGCTGGAGTGTTGGAATGGTTCCGACTGTAGGAACTCGACGCGCGATCGGATCGCCCCTAAAGTCAATCCATCGTTAACTTCAAGTCAACAGCGAAAATCGCGATGGCCCACGAGATCCAACCGGCCGACCTCGGCTTCTTCTCGGCGCTCGCGCGCGCCGGCAGCCTCAGCGCGGCGGCGCGCGAGCTCGGCATCACCACGGCCGCGGTGAGCAGGCACCTCGCGCAGATGGAGGCGCGGCTCGGCGTGAGCCTGGTCAACCGCACCACGCGGCGCATGGGGCTCACACCCGAGGGCGAGCTCTACCTCGCGCAGGCGCGGCGCATCCTGGCCGACATCGAGAGCCTGGGCGAGCAGCTCGGCGTGTCGAAGGCGGTGCCGCAGGGCCTGCTGCGCGTCAACGCCACGCTGGGCTTCGGGCGCAGCCACGTGGCGCCGCTGATCTCGAAGTTCGTGCGCCGGCATCCCGAGGTCGAAGTCCAGCTGCAGCTGTCGGTGAACCCGCCGCCGCTGACCGAGGATTCGTTCGACGTCTGCGTGCGCTTCGGCGCGCCGCCCGAGTCACGCGTGATCGCGCGGCGCATCGCGGCCAACCGGCGGCTGCTGTGCGCGGCGCCGGCCTACCTCGCGAAGCACGGCACGCCCAAGGTGCCGAACGACCTCACGCGCCACAACTGCATCGGCATCCGCCAGGGCGAGGAGGCCTACGGCCTGTGGCGGCTGTCGAGCGGACGTGGCGCGAGCGCGAGCACGCAGGCCGTGAAGACGCGCGGCACGCTGACCACCAACGACGGCGAGATCGCGGTCAACTGGGCGCTCGAAGGCCACGGCATCCTGATGCGCGCCGAATGGGACATCGCGCGCTACCTGCGCAGCGGGCGGCTGGTGCAGGTGCTGCGCCCGTTCCACACGCCCGATGCCGACATCTACGCGGTGTACCCGCAGCGCCACCAGCTCGCGGCGCGGGTGCGGTCCTTCGTCGACTTCCTCGCGCAATCGCTCGAGCAGCAGGCTTCGGCGGCCTCCAAGACCGCGTTCTGACGCGACCCTAGGGAAATCCCCAAGGCCGCGCTCGCGGCCGTGCCCGCGCGCGCCCTCGCCCAGAGGGAAAAGCACCCGCGCGGCGCCCTCCCTCACCCCGCCCCGATGTCCCCACGGCACTGGCCCGCAACTTGCAAACTCGCCCAAAAATGACAGAAAATTTTCTTGACTGACTTATATTTGTAAATCAATTTTCAACTTTGCACCGTTCCGGCGCCCTTCCGAACCCCATGAGCACCAACGTCGACCCTCCAGGCACCACCGTGGCCCAGCGCATCGCGCAGGCCCTGCCGCGGCTGTCCCGATCGCACCGGCAGGTGGCCGACTACGTGCTCGAGCATCCGCTGCAGGTGGCCACGCTGCCGATCGACGAGCTGGCCACGGCCGCCGGCGTGTCGGTGGCCACGGCCAACCGCTTCGCGCGCGCGCTCGACTTCGACGGCTACCCGGCCTTCCGGGCCGAGCTGGTGCGCGGCTTCGAGCCGCTGGTGGCGCCCGTCGAGCGGCTGCGCGGCAACCTCGAGCGGCCGACCACGGTGTCCGAGGTGTTCGCCGCGGCGCTCGAGGAGAGCCGCCGCAACATCGACGCCACGCGCCAGTCGCTCGACTACGCGGCCTGCGAGGCGGCGGTGGAGCGCATCGGCAAGGCGCGCTCGATCTACATCGGCGGCTTCGGCGCCAGCGCCTGGCTCGCGGGCCTGCTGCAGCACGGGCTCGACAGCAGCTGCAGCGACGTGCGCCTGCTCTCGGGCGTGAGCGGCGTGACCCATGCCGCGCGCACGCTGATGCATGCGGGGCCGCAGGACGTGTTCATCGGCGTGACCTTCCCGCGCTACCTCACCGACACCATCGCGCTGGCCCAGATCGCGCGCGGCCAGGGCTGCGCGGTGCTCGCGCTGACCGACCGGCCGAGCTCGCCGCTGGCGCCGCTGGCCGACGTGGCGCTCTATTGCCAGACCGAGACCAGCTACCGCCCCAACTGCGAGACCAGCGTGCTCGCGCTGATCGAGGCGCTGACCAGCGCCGTGGCGCTGCGCGCGCCGGGCGCGGTGCAGTCGGCGGGCCGCATCCTGCAGGCGGTGCGGCCGTGGCTGCACGGGGGCAACGGGCCGCGCACGACTGGCGCGAACGGCGCGAACCCGCAGGCCACGCCGCCCGCGGACAGCACCCCGAAGAAAAAGACCTCTCGATGAACAGCCCCACCCAGAACGACAACGCTTCCACCCCGCGCGTGCCCGTGATCGCCATCCATGGCGGCGCCGGCACCATCAGCGCGGGCACCACCACGCCCGAACAGGCCGCGGCCTACCACGAGGCGCTGCGCCACATCGTGGCCACCGCCCAGGCCGCGCTGCTGCAGGGCGCCTCGGCGCTCGACGCCACCTGCCTCGCGGTCGAGCTGCTCGAGGACTGCCCGCTGTTCAACGCCGGCCACGGCGCGGTCTTCACGCACGAAGAAACCCACGAGCTCGATGCCGCCGTGATGGACGGCGCCACGCTCGCCGCCGGCGCGGTCGCGGGCGTGTGCCATGTGCGCCGCCCGGTGCGCCTGGCGCGCGCGGTGCTCGAGGACGGCGCGCACGTATTGCTCGCGGGCGCCGGGGCCGAGGCCTTCGCGCGCGAACGCGGGCTCGAGATGGTCGAGCCCTCGTACTTCTCGACCGAGGCGCGCCGCCAGCAGCTGCACCGCGTGCGCGACACCGGCCGCGTGGTGGTCGACCACGAGGGCGCGGCCATGGCTTCGCTCGCGCATGCCCCGCTCGACGAGGACCGCAAGTTCGGCACCGTCGGCGCGGTCGCGCTCGACATGCACGGCCACCTGGCCGCCGCCACCTCCACCGGCGGCATGACCAACAAGCGCGTGGGCCGCGTCGGCGATTCGCCGCTGATCGGCGCCGGCACCTATGCCGACGACGCCACCGCCGCGGTCTCGTGCACCGGCAGCGGCGAGATGTTCATCCGCATCGCCGCCGCGCATGACCTCTGCGCGCGCATGGCCTACGCCGGCGCCACGCTCGAAGCCGCCGCCTACACGGTGGTGATGAAGTCGCTCTCGGCCATCGGCGGCACCGGCGGCCTGATCGCCGTCGACCGCCACGGCAACCTCGCGCTGCCCTTCAACACCGAGGGCATGTACCGCGCCCATGCGCGCGGCCGCGAGACCCCGAAGACGGCGATCTTCGCCTGACGCCACCGCTTCCTTTCCCGACTGCCATGTCCGCTGCGACCTCCCTCCCCCCTCTGCCCAACCTGCCCCATCTCCCTGAGGGCCGAGTGCTCGCGGTCGACGACCTCAGCGTGCGCTTCACCACCTCGGAACGCACGGTCGATGCGGTCAAGAAGCTGTCCTTCCACGTCGACCATGGCGAGACGCTCGCGGTGGTGGGCGAATCGGGCTCGGGCAAGTCCGTGACCTCGCTCGCGCTGATGCGCCTGGTGGAGCACGGCGGCGGCCGCATCCTCGAGGGCCGCATGGCGTTTCGCCGCCGCAACGGCGAGGTGCTCGACCTCGCGCAGGCGCGCGACCACACGATGCGCGGCATCCGCGGCGCCGACATCGCGATGATCTTCCAGGAGCCGATGACCTCGCTGAACCCGGTGTTCACCGCGGGCGACCAGATCGCCGAGGCCATCCGCATCCACCAGGGCAAGAGCAACGCGGCCGCGCGCGCCGAGGCGCTGCGCATGCTCGAGCTGGTGCGCATCCCCGAGGCGCGCAACGTGCTCGACCGCTTCCCGCACCAGCTCTCGGGCGGCATGCGCCAGCGCGTGATGATCGCGATGGCGCTGTCGTGCAAGCCGCAGCTGCTGATCGCCGACGAGCCGACCACCGCGCTCGACGTGACGATCCAGGCCCAGATCCTCCAGCTCATCCGCGAGCTGCAACAGGAGATGCGCATGGGCGTGCTGTTCATCACGCACGACATGGGCGTGGTGGCCGAGATCGCCGACCGCGTGCTCGTGATGTACCGCGGCGACAAGGTCGAGGCAGGCCCGTCGGACACCGTGTTCGGTGCGCCGCAACACCCCTACACCCGTGCGCTGCTGTCGGCCGTGCCCAAGCTCGGCGCCATGCAGGGCACCGAGCTGCCGGCCAAGTTCGAGCTGCTGCGCACCGAGACCGGCGCGCAGGCCGAGCCCGGCACCCACACCGAGCCGCACGACACGGTGCGCGCCGAGGCCGGCCCGATCCTGCGCGTGCGCGAGCTGGTCACGCGCTTCGACGTGCGCAGCGGCGTCTTCGGCCGCGTGAAGCGGCGCGTGCATGCGGTCGAGAAGATCAGCTTCGACCTCTACCCCGGCGAGACGCTGGCGCTGGTCGGCGAATCGGGCTGCGGCAAGTCGACCACCGGCCGCTCGCTGCTGCGCCTGGTCGAGAGCCAGAGCGGCGCGATCGAGTTCGGCGGCCAGAACATCCGCGAGCTGCCCACGCGCGAGCTGCAGGCACTGCGCCGCAACATCCAGTTCATCTTCCAGGACCCCTTCGCCTCGCTCGATCCGCGCGTGACGGTGGGCTTCTCGATCATGGAGCCGCTGCTGATCCACGGCATCGCCAAGGGCGCCGAGGCGCAGCAGCGCGTCGACTGGCTGCTGCAGAAGGTGGGCCTGCCGCCCGAGGCGGCGCAGCGCTACCCGCACGAGTTCTCGGGCGGCCAGCGCCAGCGCATCGCGATCGCGCGCGCGCTGGCGCTCAACCCCAAGGTGGTGGTGGCCGACGAATCGGTGTCGGCGCTCGACGTCTCGCTCCAGGCCCAGATCGTCAACCTGATGCTGGACCTGCAGCGCGAGCTCGGCGTGGCCTTCCTGTTCATCTCGCACGACATGGCGGTGGTGGAGCGCATCAGCCACCGCGTGGCCGTGATGTACCTCGGGCAGATCGTGGAGATCGGCCCGCGCCGCGCGGTGTTCGAGGCGCCGCAGCATGCCTACACGCGCAAGCTGATGGCGGCCGTGCCGGTGGCCGATCCCTCGCGCCGCCACAAGCAGCGCGCGCTGCTCGAGGGCGAGATCCCGAGTCCGATCCGCGCCGTGGGCGACGAGCCCGAGGTGCCGCCGCTGGTGCAGGTGGCGCCGGGCCATTTCGTGGCGCGGCATGCCATCGGCGGCGCTTTCTGACGCCTTTGAGTTTTTTCTTCGTTTTTCCGTCGCAGGGCCCCCTGCTTTTTTGTTCCTCCCTCTCTTTCACGAATCGACTGGAGTTCTTCCCATGAAGCCATCCTCTTCCTCCCTGCGATGGGCCTCTGCGCTGCTGGGCCTGGCCGCGCTCGCCGCCTCGGGCTCGGCCCTGGCCGCCAAAGACGTGGTGCTCGCCATCGGCTACCAGCCCGAGACGCTGGACCCGTACAACACCAACACCACCATCACCACGGCCGTGACCAAGACCTTCTATGAAGGCCTGTTCCAGTTCGACAAGGACCTGAAGGTGCAGAACGTGCTGGCCGAGGGCTACGAGGTCTCGAAGGACGGCCTGGTCTACACCATCAAGCTGCGCAGCGGCGTCAAGTTCCACGACGGCACCGACTTCAACGCCGAGGCCGTGAAGTTCACGCTCGAGCGCGTGCTGAACCAGGACAACAAGCTGCTGCGCTACAACCAGTTCAACCGCGTGGGCAAGGTCGAGGCGCTGAACCCGACCACCGTGCGCATCACGCTGAAGGAGCCCTTCGGCCCCTTCATCAACTCGCTGGCCCATGCCTCGGCCGCGATGATCTCGCCGACCGCGCTCAAGAAGTGGGGCAACAAGGACATCGCCTTCCACCCCGTGGGCACCGGCCCCTTCGAGTTCGTCGAATGGAAGCAGACCGAAGCGGTCAAGGCCAAGAAGTTCGACGGCTACTGGAAGAAGGGCTTCCCGAAGGTCGACACCGTGCAGTGGAAGCCGGTGCTCGAGAACAACACGCGCGCCGCGATGATGCAGACCGGCGAGGCCGACTTCGCGTTCCCGATCCCCTACGAGCAGGCCGAGTTGCTGAAGAAGAGCGACAAGCTCGAGGTCGTGGCCTCGCCCTCGATCATCACGCGCTTCCTGGCCTTCAACATGCTGCAGAAGCCCTACGACAACCAGAAGGTGCGCGAGGCCATCGGCTACGCCATCAACAAGGAAGCGCTGGCCAAGGTGGCCTTCGGCGGCTATGCGATCCCCGCGCAGGGTGTGATGCCCCAGGGCGTGAAGTACGCCGAGAAGATGGCGCCCGTGCCCTACGACGTGAAGAAGGCCAAGGAACTGCTGGCCGAGGCCGGCTACCCGAACGGCTTCGAGTCGGTGCTGTGGAGCGCCTACAACAACACGACCAGCCAGAAGACCATCCAGTTCGTGCAGCAGCAGCTCGCGCAGGTCGGCATCAAGCTGCAGGTGCAGGCGCTCGAAGTGGGCCAGCGCACCGAGCAGGTCGATGCCTGGCCCGATCCCAAGACCGCCAAGGTTCGCCTGTACTACACCGGCTGGTCCTCGTCGACCGGCGAGGCCGACTGGGGCCTGCGCCCGCTGTTCGCCTCCGAGTCGTGGGCGCCGAAGCTCAACAACATGTCGTTCTACAAGAGCGAAGTGGTCGACAACGCGCTGGCCAAGGCGCTGGTGTCGGTGGACGAGGCCGAGAAGGCCGCGCTTTACAAGACCGCGCAGGAACAGATCCGCAAGGACCTGCCGCGCCTGCCGCTGGTGACGGAGCAGAACCTGTCGGCGCACTCGAAGCGCCTGACGGGCGTGTTCGTGATGCCCGACGCCAACATCAACATCGACGCGATGTCGGTGGCGAACTGATCGCGGGTTTCCCGTTTCCTGACTGACCGCGCGATGGCCGGCGGCACCCCGCCGCCGGCCGTTCGCGGCCCCTGCTCCCCATGCTGAACTACTTCCTCAAACGACTGTTGGGCCTGATCCCCACGCTGCTCATCGTGGCGGTGCTGGTGTTCCTGTTCGTCCACATGCTGCCCGGCGACCCGGCGCGCCTTGCCGCCGGCCAGGAGGCCGACGAGCAGACCGTGGCCATGGTCCGCGCGGAGCTCGGCCTCGACAAGCCGCTGCCGCAGCAGTTCGCGAACTTCTTCACCCACATGCTGCAGGGCGACTTCGGCACCTCGATCCGCACGCGGCGACCGGTGTCGACCGAGATCGCCGAGCGCTTCTTCCCGACGGTGATGCTGACCGTCACCAGCATGGTGTGGGCCGTGATCTTCGGCATGGGCATCGGCATCGTCTCGGCCGTGTACCGCAACCAGTGGCCCGACCGCATCGGCATGACGCTGGCGGTGTCGGGCATCTCCTTCCCGGCCTTCGCGCTCGGCATGCTGCTGATGCAGATCTTCTCGGTGCAGCTCGGCTGGCTGCCCACCGTGGGCGCGGCCACCTGGAAGCACTACATCCTGCCCTCGATCACGCTGGGCGCGGCCGTGGCGGCCGTGATGGCGCGCTTCACGCGCGCCTCGTTCGTCGAGGTGATCCAGGAGGACTTCGTGCGCACCGCGCGCGCCAAGGGCGTGCGCGAGCGCAGCGTGATCATCAAGCACTGCCTGCGCAATGCGCTGATCCCCGTGGTCACGATGATGGGCCTGCAGTTCGGCTTCCTGCTCGGCGGCTCGATCCTGGTCGAGGCGGTGTTCAACTGGCCCGGCCTCGGCCGCCTGCTGGTCGACGCGGTGCAGATGCGCGACTACCCGGTGATCCAGACGCTGGTGCTGCTGTTCTCGCTCGAGTTCATCCTGATCAATCTCGTGGTCGATGTGCTGTACGGCTTCATCAACCCGACCATCCGCTACAAGTGAGGCCGCCGCCATGACCCAAGCCACCGGCGTGCCTGCCGAATCCACCCTTCCCGCCGCCATGCCCGCTGCCACACCAGTGACCGCGGTCCAGACCGCGGGCAAGGTCCGCACCCCCTGGGGCGAATGCTGGCGCCGCTTCAAGAAGCAGCCCGTGGGCATCGTCGCCGCCCTGTTCGTGCTGCTGCTGGTGTTCGTCGCCGTGTTCGCGCCGTGGATCGTGCCCTTCGATCCCGAGAACTACTTCGACTACGACATGCTCAACAGCGGGCCCTCGGCCACGCACTGGTTCGGCGTCGACCCGCTGGGCCGCGACATCTTCAGCCGCATCCTCGCGGGTGCGCGCATCTCGCTGATGGCCGGCTTCCTGTCGGTGCTGGTCGGCGGCTTCGTCGGCACCGCCTTCGGCCTGCTCGCGGGCTACTACGAAGGCTGGTGGGACCGCATCGTGATGCGCATCTCGGACGTGCTGTTCGCCTTCCCCGGCATCCTGCTGGCGCTGGGCGTGGTCGCGATCCTCGGCAGCAGCATGACCAACGTGGTGGTGGCGGTGTCGGTGTTCAGCGTGCCGGCCTTCGCGCGGCTGGTGCGCGGCAACACGCTGGTGCTCAAGCAGCAGACCTACATCGAGGCCGAGCGCAGCATCGGCGCCTCGGACTGGACCATCGTCGTGCGCCACATCCTGCCGGGCACGATCTCCTCGATCGTGGTGTATTTCTCCATGCGCGTGGGCACCTCGATCATCACCGCGGCCAGCCTGTCCTTCCTCGGCATGGGCGCGCAGCCGCCCACGCCCGAATGGGGCGCGATGCTCAGCGAGGCGCGCGCCGACATGGTGACCTCGCCCCACGTGGCGCTGTTCCCCAGCCTCGCGATCTTCTTCACCGTGCTGGCCTTCAACCTGCTGGGCGACGCCCTGCGCGACGCGCTCGATCCGAAGATCGACCGGCAATGAGCGCGAACGCCCTGCCCCGCATCGGCGGCCTGCGACCCGGCCCGCGCGACGCGATCAGCGACGTCGCCGGCGTGGCCGTGGGCCACCGCACGCTCGCCGAGGGCCCGGTGCAGACCGGCGTGACCGTGATCCGCCCGCATGCCGGCGACCCGTTCCGCGACAAGGTGCCGGCGGCCGCCGTGGTGCTCAACGGCTTCGGCAAGAGCATCGGGCTCGTGCAGCTCGAGGAGCTCGGCGTGCTCGAGACGCCCATCGCGCTGACCAACACCTTCTCGGTCGGCACCGTGGCCGGCGCGCAGATCCGCGACTGCATCGCGCACAACCCCGAGACCGGGCGCTCGCTGCCGACCGTGAATCCGCTGGTGTTCGAGTGCAACGACGGCTTTCTCAACGACATCCAGCGGCTGGCCGTGGGCGAGGCCGACTACCAGCGCGCGCTGGCCGATGCCGGCGCGGATTTCGCGCAGGGTTCGGTGGGCGCGGGACGCGGCATGTCGAGCTTTCAGCTCAAGGGCGGCATCGGCAGTGCCTCGCGGGTCGTGCCGTTGGGTGCGGCTTCGCACACGGTGGGCACGCTGGTGCTCGCGAACTATGGGCGGCAGCCCGAGCTGCGGCTGGCGGGGCATGCGGTGGGCGCGCGCCTCGCCGCGCTCGTGGCCGAGCGGGCCGTGGCGCAGGAGCCCGAGAAGGGCTCGATCATCGTCGTGGTCGCGACCGACGCGCCGCTCGATGCGCGCCAGCTGCGCCGGCTCGCGCTGCGCGCGGGGGCCGGGCTGGCGCGTACCGGCTCGGTCTTCGGGCACGGCAGCGGCGACATCGTGCTGGCCTTCTCGACTGCCTACACCGTGCCCGATCGCGCCGAACGCGCGATGCCGGCCGTGGCGGTGCTGCACGAGACGCAGCTCGACGGGCTGTTCCAGGCGGCGGCCGACGGGACCGAGCAGGCGATCCTGCATGCGCTGTGGCGGGCCGAGTCGGTGACCGGGCGCGACGGCAACCACCGTGCCGCGTTGAGCGAGCTGCTGTCCCCTTCTCTCTTTCTTTGATTTTTCTCTTTTGCCGGGTGCCCTCATGAAAGTGCTGATCTCCACCGATATCGAAGGCGTTGCGGGGGTCTATCACCCCGAGCAGACGCGGCAAGGCAATCCCGAATACGAACGCGCGCGGCTGCTGATGGCACACGAAGCCAATGCGGCGATCGCGGGGGCCTTCGATGCGGGGGCCGACGAGGTGCTGGTGAACGACTCGCACGGGGGGTTTCGCAACATGCCGCCCGATGTGCTCGACCCTCGGGCTCGCGTGGTGCAGGGGAAGCCGCGCTATCTGAGTATGGTGGCGGGGGTGGAGGAAGACGGGGTCGAAGCGGTCTGCATGATCGGCTACCACTCGCGGGCACAGGGGCGCGGGATCCTGGCGCACACGATCAACAGCTTTGCGTTTGCGGGTGTCTCGCTCGGCGGGCAGGAGCTGGGCGAGGCCGGGCTCTATGGGGCGCTGGCGGGGGAATATGGGGTGCCGGTGGTGATGGGCAGTGGGGACGATGTGTTCATTGCGGAGAACCGTGGCTTGTTTCCTCAGGCTGTGTTCGTGGAGACGAAGAAGGCTACGGGGAATACCAGTGGGGTTTCTTTGTCGCCCGAGAGGGCTCGTGAAGCGATTCGGGCTGGGGTTCAAGTTGCGCTGTCTTCACGGGCCAAGGTTCTTCCGCTGGTGTTCGAAGGGCCGCAGACTGTGACTTTGAGGGCGCAGACTGCGGCGCTGGCGGATCTGTTTTGCCAGTGGCCGGCGTTTGAGCGGGTCGATGGAGTAACCCTGCGTTTCTTGGCTCCTGACGTCGAGGCTGCTGTTCGGATGTTGAACTGCTGCTCGGCGATGTCTTCGATGTTGCGCTGAGATTTGATCTTTCTTTTCTCTGCTTAGGCCGTTGGCCGGGTCTCGCCCCGGCGGGCGACTTACTTTCTTTGTCTCGCCAAAGAAAGTAAGCAAAGAAAGGCGAC